>JASHRU010000017.1 GCA_030037225.1 Candidatus Acidiferrales bacterium
CAGGCTTCTGCCGTAAATCTAGGCTTTGCGCATGGGCGGGGCGAAATCGTCGCGCTGCTGGACGCCGACGATCTGTGGTTGCCGCAGAAGATTCGCCGCGTCGTGGAGACATTCGACCGCCAGCCCGTCAGTGGCATGCTCCTGCACAAAAGGTGGGTATGGAACACCAGCGAGCAAACGACAATCGAGGATCCTGATCTTCCGGTGTTGTCGGGGGAGTTTCCGCCGACTCGCGTAGATCTGCTTCGCTACGGCACCAGTTCGACCTCGGGTCTGGCTTTCCGCAAATCCATTGCTGGAGAGGTTTTGCCGATTCCCGATTCCATGAGCCTGCTGGTGGACGCGTATCTCCAGGTCTTGCTGTTCTTCCTTGCTCCCGTCGCGATTCTCAACGAACCACTGTTCAAATACCGGGTCCACTCCAGCAACCGCTTCCACTTCGGAGGAGGCGACGCGGGGCGCGTGGACCACAGGTTACGCGCCGTGAGTGCTCTTACGCAGGAGACCAGGGTGTGGCTCGATGCCCATGGCTTCAATACGCGCAGGCCGGAACTCGCCGATTTCATGAGCCGGTTCGACCTCATCGAGCAGCAGAATCGGTTCCAGGCGAAGGGGGCCGGGCGCCTGGAGTTTTTCCATCATCTTCAGCTCCATCGCAGGATTTATGGACCGCTGTGGACTCGACGGTACCGCGCCTATCGCTGGCTGATGAGCTATGTCGGCCTCTTGCTGGGCTACCGCGGGTTCGCGAAACTCCGAAGCCGCCACGGGCAGGGAGGCGCTTCGCTTCACTTGCGGCGCCATCTTCTTCCCGCAGAAACGGCGGAATCCCTGTCGTCGTGAAAACAAACAATCGCCAATTTTATGAAGCATTCTGGGCGCGGTTCGACGGGCCGCTGGCGAAGCAGCTCGCGATCCATCGGAATTCGCGCCGGCCTCTGCTCAAGCTGCTTGCGCGGCTGCTGCCTGATGCGCGCGCAGCGCGAACTCTCGAGGTTGGCTGTGGCACGGCCATCGATAGCTGCCTGCTGGCCATGGAGCGCCCAGCAGCCGGCGTCTATGCGTGCGATCTTTCCGAAAAGGCTCTGCGCGTGGCGCGCGGAAACGCGGATGGACTGGGCGCGGCCCTTCGTGTGTTTGCCGGTGACCTTACGTCACTTCCGTTCCCCGATGGCGCGTTCGATCTGGTATTCAGCCAGGGCGTGCTCGAGCACTTCCGCGATCCTGCGCCCGCGATGCGCGAGCAGGTTCGCGTGCTTCGGCCCGGCGGCGCCATTGTGGTGGACGTGCCGCAGAAATTCAACGTGTACACGCTGCGCAAACATCAAGCCATGCGCGAGGGCAATTGGCCATGGGGCTGGGAAACGGAATACAGCGAGGCGGAGCTGCGTCGCTGGGCGCCTCGCTACGGGCTCAAGGTGGCGGGAGCCGTAGGCTACCAGCACGGAAAATTCATGGACCGCTTGCTCGTTCATCCCCATCGCACGCTGCACAAGTTGCTCGCACGGGACAACGGCAATGGCGCGGCCGGCGCCAACGGGTATCGTCCCGGTCTGCTCGCGCGCGGATGGGAAGCGATGTGGGATGGGTTCGATGCGCGCCTGGGCCCGTATCTAGCCACCAACGTGGCTGTCGCCTTTCGAAAGAGCTCTTGATCGTTCTTTCACGCACGTGAACCACGCTGCTGCCATGCTCGCCCCCGCCACTCCGCGTGTTCCCTCCGCGGCCGGGGAACCGAAGTCTGCCGAGGCTCCTTTACGCGTCCTTTTCGTCGCGGGGTTCTGCGGCGACGAGCGCACGGGAGCGGGCAACGCCGTCCACTCGCTTGCTGGAGCTCTACGCGCGCGGGGCCATGCCGTCGACCTGTGGTTTGCCGAGGATTTCACCGCCGCGGTGACGGCGGGGCGGCGGGCGCGCCTGCTGTTTCCCATCGCAGCGGCGCGGCGGATCCAGCGGGAAGCTGTGCACTACGACGTGATTGTGCTGCATGAACCATCGGCAATGCCCTACCTCCTCGCGCGCAAATGGAATGCCGCGCTGCCGCCGTGCGTGGTGATGTCGCACGGCGTGGAGCAGCACTCGTGGGACCTGCACGCGGAGAGAACGCCGCGTTCGCTCAAGGCGCGTCTCTTCCATCCACTCACGGAACTTGCGCAGGCGAACTATTCCCTGCGCCACGCGGATGCGGTCGTGTGCCTCTCGAATGACGACGCGGAATATCTGGAGCAGCGTCTGGGGGTTTCCGCCGCGCGCATCCACCGGATAAGCAACGGCGTGGATGCCCGCCGTTTTACGCCCCACTGGAGTGTGTCGGCGCAGCCCGGCCTCGTGTTCGTCGGCTCCTGGATTCCACGCAAGGGGACGCAGGAGTTCGTCAAGGCCTTCGCGGAGTTGCGTCGCTCACGGCCGGACCTCCGTGCTTCGGTGCTTGGCGCTGGGCTTTCCGTGGAAACGGTGCGGAAGGACTTTGCGGCGGCGGACCGTGAGTCCGTGAGCGTTGTTCCGTCCGTCAGCCGCCATGAACTTCCCACTCTCCTCGCGCGCGACCAGATTTTCGTGCTTCCGTCGCATTTCGAGGGCATGCCGCTGACGCTGTTGGAAGCCATGGCCACCGGGCTGCCGTGCGTGACCACGAATATCTGCGGCATGCGCGACGTGGTTGCGCAGGGAACGGATGGCTTTCTGATTTCTCCGGGCGACACCGCGGCGCTCGTGGCCACGCTCAATACCCTGCTGGCCTCGAGCGAGCTGCGCCGGCGAATTGGAAACGCCGCGCGGCAGTCGGCCGAAAAGCGGACCTGGGAGCGCTGCGCAGGCGAGATAGCGGCTGTGCTTCAGCAGGTCGCCGGCAGCAAGCCGCGGCGATTTGTTCTTCAAGAGGGACGCTGGAGCGACCAGATCACCCAGGATCCCGGCGAACGTCTCGCCGGTGTGCTCGTGAAGCTGGGGGAGGACCTGCAGCAGGCGCCGAACGGCTTTCGCGAGATGGAGGATTGGAACGATTATCAAATCGCCGGCCGCATTCTCGACTTGGGATGCGGCACTGGGTGGAAGGCCGCGCATTTTCAGCGCGAGCGTTCGAACTCCGTGGTCGCTGTGGATCGAGATTCCCGGCTGCTCGAATTCGGCAGAAAGAAATTCGGCGTGCAAAGGCTCGTGGAGGGGGATGCGTGCGCTCTGCCGTTTCCTTCCGCCACTTTCGACTGGGTCCTGGCGGTTGAGGTGGTCGAACACTTGGAGCGTCCCGATCTCTTCTTCCACGAAATCCATCGCGTATTGCGTCCCGGCGGGAAACTCTTACTCACCACTCCAAACCGGTTGCAATATCTCCGCCCCTGGCATCCTCGCTGGTTTTACCGCGCGTTGCGTGGCCGCATGATGCTCGAGCCCTCGCATGTGCGTGAGTTCACCGTTCATGAACTCGCGGAATTGCTGCCGGCCGGGCTGGAGATTGAATGCCAGCGCTACCGCGGCACGCTTTGCGGCAGGCCGCTGCCCGTCGCCATCGAATCCGTTCCACAGCCCTTCCGCCGCTGGTGGGCTCAGGGAATCGAACTTGTAATGCAGAAGGCGGTTGGACGCGCTGGCTGATTCGGCACGGCTAGCCCATAGAAAATGCCGCGACTTTCGAGCGAGCATCGTTTGGCGCTCCGGGTAGCTGCCGGGCTCTTTCTCATTTATCTGGCATTCCTGGCTCCCGGCATCTACTCGAGTGACGGCGCTTCCACGCTCGCGGTCTCCGAATCATTGGTCACGCAGCACAACTTCACCGTGCCCGAAAAGGTGGGAACGCTGGGGGCAGGCGGACAGTTCTATTCCAATTGGTATCCGCTTCTCTCCATCCTGGCCGTTCCGTTCGTGTTCGCGGCGCTTCTGATCAGCCATGCGACCGGT
>JASHRU010000018.1 GCA_030037225.1 Candidatus Acidiferrales bacterium
GGCGCCGGTGGTGCGCGGGCGGAAGGGCGAATACAAGAAGGAGCTGGAGGGATTCGCGCAGCAGGGCTACGTGCGCGCACGAATCGACGGCGAGCTGGTGAGCCTGGATGAAGAGGTTCATCTCGATAAACGGAAAAACCACACGATTGAAGTGCTGCTCGACCGGCTGCTGGTGAAGCCGGGAATTGCGAAGCGGCTGGAACAATCCGTGGAGGCGGCGCTAAAGCTGGCCGGCGGACTCGTGACGGTGGCCATCGTGGGCGGAGCTGAGACGGTGTATTCGGAAAAGCTGGCATGCGCGGACTGCGGCACATCGGTACCGCAGCTCGAGCCGCGTTCGTTCAGCTTCAATTCGCCATTCGGGGCGTGTCCGGAATGCACGGGGCTGGGTTCGAAGTACGACTTCGATCCTTCGAAGGTGATCGTGGATTGGTCGAAGCCGATTCTGGAAGGCGGGCTGGGCCCGGGCGCGGGATCGGTGTATTTGCAGCGCACGCTGAAGCTGGCGGCGGTGGCGCATCAGTTTTCGCTGGAGACTCCATTTGAGAAACTGCCGCGGCCGGTCCAATACCTTATCCTTTACGGAAATCCGCCCAAGAACATGCCGCCGGGGGTGACGGGAGTGCGGCCGCGTCCGGGGCTGCATTTCCCCGGCGTGCTGGAAGTGCTGCGGCGGAATTACGAGGAATCGTCGTCGGAAAATTACCAGGAGTGGCTGCTGGAGTACATGTCGCCGACGCCGTGCGCAGCGTGCGGCCAACAGCGGCTGCGGCCGGAAAGCCTGGCGGTGCGGGTGGGCGGCCTGACCATTGCGGAATTGACGGCGAAACCGCTGGGTGGGGCGCGCGAAGCGGTGGAGAAGATCCAGGCACAGCTCACGCCGCGGCAGCGTGAGATTGCAGGACGGCTGCTGGAGGAAATCGGGGAGCGGCTGGACTTTCTGTTGGCGGTGGGGTTGGGCTATCTGAGCTTGAACCGGAGCGCAGCGACGATTTCCGGAGGCGAGGCGCAACGGATACGACTGGCAACGCAGATCGGCTCGAGGCTGCGCGGAGTGCTGTACGTGCTGGATGAGCCTTCCATCGGGCTACACGCACGGGACAATGGGCGGCTGATTTCAACCCTGGAACGGCTGCGGAATCTTGGGAACACGGTGCTGGTGGTGGAACACGACGAAGAGACGATTCGCCGAGCCGATTACGTGGTTGACCTGGGACCGGGCGCGGGGAGCCACGGCGGAGAAATCGTGGCGCTCGGGCCGCCACCGAAGATCGAGGCAGCGGAAGCGTCGCTGACTGGGCGGTATCTGGCAGGCGCGCTAAGGATTCCGGTGCCGGAGCGGCGGCGACCATCGAACGGGAAAGCGATCACGGTGCTGGGAGCGCGGGCGAACAACCTGAAAAACATTGATGTTACGTTTCCGCTGGGGCTGCTGGTGCTGGTGACGGGAGTATCGGGCTCGGGGAAATCGACGCTGGTAAACGATATTCTGTACACCACGCTGGCCGCGAAACTCTACCGTTCGACGCAGCAGCCGGGGGCGCACCGGGAGCTGCTGGGAGCGGAGCACATCGACAAAATCGTGAGGATCGACCAGACGCCGATCGGGAGGACGCCGAGGTCGAACCCGGCGACGTACACCGGGGTGTTCACGCCGCTGCGGGAAATTTTCGCGATGCTGCCGGAATCGCGGGAGCGGGGCTACCAGCCGGGGCGGTTCAGCTTCAACGTGAAGGGCGGGCGCTGCGAAGCCTGCCAGGGCGACGGGCTGCGGCGCATCGAGATGAATTTTCTGCCCGATGTGTTCGTGACGTGCGAAATTTGCCGCGGACGCCGCTACAACTCGGAGACGCTGGCGGTGAGGTACAAGGGGCACTCGATCGCGGATGTGCTGGAAATGTCGGTAGAGGAAGCGAGCCGAGTGCTGGAGAATATCCCGCAGGTGAAGCAGAAGCTGGACACGCTGGTGGATGTGGGCCTGGGATACTTGAAGCTGGGGCAGCCGGCGACGACGCTTTCCGGAGGCGAAGCGCAGCGGATCAAACTGGCGCGCGAACTCTCGCGGCGCCAGACCGGGCGGACTCTTTATCTGCTGGACGAGCCGACGACAGGGCTGCACTTTGACGACGTGAAAAAACTGATGCATGTACTGAACCGGCTGGTGGACCTGGGGAACTCGGTGGTGGTGATCGAGCACCATCTGGACGTCATCAAGCAGGCGGATTGGATCCTGGATTTGGGCCCGGAGGGCGGAGAAGACGGCGGGCGAATCGTGGCACAGGGGACACCGGAGCAGGTGGCGCGCTCAAAGAAGTCGTACACCGGGGCCGTGCTGGCCCGCGTTCTGGGCGCGGCGCAGGGCCCCGCTGCGGCGGGGGCGACTGCCGAGCGTGCAGGCAACGGACGGGAGAGAAGCCACGGCAACGGAAGCGCAAAGTGACGGGGTGCCGGCGGGTGGGCCGGTGGCAGAGTGTCCGCGTTGCGGACGCAAACTGCCCGCGGGAGCCACGGAGTGTCCGGATTGCGCCAGCCGAGGGTGGTTCACGGGGTCGCGGCAGACCGCGGTCGTGCTCAGCCTGGTCCTCCTGTGCCTGCAATTCCTGGTGACCGGATTTCTCAATCGAAAATTCGAAGAGTATGAGCGGGAGACGGCGCGCCAGTGGTACGACCTCGGCGCGACGGAGTTGGCGGCGGGCCGGGCCGAGGCAGCGCTGAATCCTCTGCGCACGGCGCTGGTGTATTCGGGGAACAACCCTCAATACGAGCTGAGGCTGGGCGAAGCCCTGGTGGCCGGAGCACACTACGCGGAAGCGAAGACGTATCTTCTGACGCTGTGGGAGCGGCAGCCGGGGAGCGCGGCGCTGAATCTGGAACTGGCGCGGCTGGCGGTGCGGGAAGGCGACGTTTCCGAAGCGATTCATTACTATGAGGCCAGCCTGTACGGGGTGTGGGAGTCGAACGGCGAGCAGCAGCGGCGTGCGGCGCGGAGGGAGTTGGTCGCGTATCTCCTGGGCCACGGACAAAAAGCGGAAGCGGTGGCACAGACGATGTCGTATGCCGCCAACCTGCCCCCCGATCCGAAGTTGCACATCCAGGCGGGCGAAATTTTTCTGGAAGAGCAGAGCTACGATCATGCCGCGGAGCAGTTCCGCGAGGCGCTGGTGGCGTCGCCACACAACGGCGCGGCACTGGCGGGCGCCGGACGGGCGGCGTTTGCGAGCGGAGACTACGCGAGCGCGGGACGATACCTCGAGCGCGCGAACCGGGCCGTTCCCGGAGACAACACGGTGACCGATCTGCTGGCCCTGACGCGAGCCATTGCATCACTCGATCCCAATGCCCCTGAGCTCCCGGCACGGGCGCGGGGAGCCCGTGCGCAGCGGGCCTTTGCACTGGCGGAGGCGCGCCTAGGGGACTGTCCGACGACAACGAACAGCGGCGTGGGAGCACAGCTCAGCGAACTCTCGGCGCGCGCAAAGGTCCTGGAACCAAAACTGCGCCACGACCAGCTGCTCCGGGACATGGATCTATTCACGGCGACGGTTGAGTTTGCTCTGGACGCGGAACAGGCAGCGGCGTCGTCGTGCGGGTCGGGGTCCGTTGAGGACCGGGCGCTGGCCATCCTCGCGGCGCGCCGCGGTGGCGGTGGGCAGTGAGCGAGGGCTCGGCACCGCAAACTACTGCCGGGCTGACGGCGCGCGCGCGGGGATGGCTGCGGCGGCCGCTGTCTGGATCCGTTTTCTCCGAGGGCCAGTTCTTTTTCTTTCTTTCCATCCTGATCGGACTGTTCGGCGGACTGAGCGTGGTGTGCTTCCAGCTCGCGATTGATTCGACGCGATTCTGGCTGTTGACTTCGTCGTTGCGGCCTCAGGCGGCGCGTGTACTGCTGGCGCCGACACTCGCGGGGTTGGTGGTGGCCTTTCTGGTGCAGCGGCTGTTTCCGCGAGTCCGCGGGAGCGGCGTGAACCAGACGAAAGCCGCGGTGTTTATTTTCGACGGATACATCCCGTTTAACACAGTCATTGGGAAATTCCTGACGTGCGCGCTCGGAATCGGCGCCGGCCATTCGCTAGGGCCGGAGGATCCGTCGCTGCAAATCGGGGCGGGAATCGCCTCGGCGCTAGGGCGGCGGATGCAAATCTCGAGGGACAAACTGCGGTTGATTGCGCCGGTGGGAGCCGCGGCGGGACTCTCTGCCGCGTTCAACGCGCCCATTTCCGCCGTGCTGTTTGTGATCGAAGAGGTGATCGGGAACTGGAGCGCGGGCGTGCTTGGGGCGGTGGTGATCTCCGCGGTGGCGAGCGTGACAGTGGAACGGTGGTTCCGTGGCGATGCGCCGCTGTTCCGCATTCCCGCCTCGCATTTTCGCGGCCTTTCCGACCTTCCTGCCTACGTCTTGCTGGGAATCGCGGGGGGCTATTTTTCGGTGTTCTTCTTGAAGCTGGTGCTTTCGGTGCGACCGCGACTGAAACGTCTGCCGCCGTGGACACAGTACCTGCAACCGGCTGCGGCAGGATTGCTGATCGGGATGATCGGGCTGCGTTTTCCGCAGGTGATGGGCGCGGGCTACGGTTACATGGACCAGGCGATGCACGACCAGTACGCCTGGCAACTTCTGCTGCTGCTGGCCGCGCTGAAACTGGCGGCGACGTCGTTCAGCTTCGTCAGCGGCACGCCGGGAGGACTGTTCGCCCCGACGCTCTTTATGGGCGCGATGCTGGGAGGCGCGGTAGGCGGATTCCAGCAGCATTATTTTCCGGCACTGCACGTGCTCTCGGTGGGTCCGTATGCCCTGGTGGGCATGGGCGTACTGTTCGCAGGGATTCTGCGGGCGCCAATGACTTCCATCTTCATGATCGTGGAGCTGACGGGCGATTATTCCGTGATCGTGCCGGTGATGATGGCGAACGCGATCGCCTACCTCATTTCGCGCCGAAACCAGAAGGTGTCCCTGTTCGACGAGCTGTCGCGGCAGGACGGGATGAACCTGCCTTCGATGGAAGAGCGGCGCGAAGAGATGCCGCTGCGCGCCGAGAATGCCATGCGACAGTTTGGGGCACCCGTGCTCTCCGCCCGCGACACGGTGCGCGAGGCGCGCGATGCCGTGCGGGGAGCCCGGGAGAGCATGCTGCTGGTGCGGGGCGATTTCGGATGGGGGAGCTTTCCGGCCGCGGCGCTCGAATCGGCTGGGGCGAAGCTGGGAGAGGACGCAGCGATCGGGTCGCTTTGCACGCAGATCGGGCTGCCCACATTGCATCCTGATGAGCCGCTGGAAACCGCACTGCGATTGATTGAAGACCGGCCGCTGCTGCCTGTGGTCCGCCGCAGCAACCGCGACATCCTGCAGGGTGTGCTGGGGCTGCAGGATATCTTGCAAGCCTACCGGCGAAGCGAAGAGGAATCCGAACAATGGATGACGTGAGGCAGGCGATTGCCCAGCGGGGCTCGCGGCGCTAGAGTGCTTTGCACTCCCATGAGCATTTACGATTTGACTCTGTTGCCACTCGCACGCATACCGACGTATCCGCTGGCGCGCCCGGCGGGCAAGGTGACGGTGCGCGAATTCGCACGACCGCACCGGCGCGGCGCAGGAATCCGCGAGTGGCTCGATTCGCTGCCGCACATCCTGGCCGGGGAGAGTATGCGCGAGGTGGTGGGAGCGATTGCCGCGGCACTGATTGAAGCGGCCGGACGGGACAGGCGCCGGACCCGGCGCGAACAATGAACAGCGACGCGATACCTCCGATGGACCCGGGAGAGCCGCAGTCGGCTGACTCCGCGGGCTCGGCTTTTACACCTGAACCTCCGCCGAGTCCCATATTGGCGGACGACCTGGCGACGCCCTGGGACATCTTTGACCTGGTGGTGCTGTTCTGCTTTTCGCTGGCCATGCTCTACCTGCTGACGAACGCGATGGCCACACTTGCGATCCTGCGGCTCGGCGTGGCGCCGGGCCAGATCGAGCGGTTCGCGGCCACGAGCGCGGGCTTCGTGGTTTGCCGGCAGGTGGTGTGGTTCAGTTTGATTCTGATTTTTCTCTATGCCGTGATCCATCGGAGGACCAATCAGCCGTTTTGGCCAACGATCGGGTGGCGGAGACCGCGGCTGGGGGAACTGGGCGCGGGAATTCTGGTGCCGCTGCTTTTACTGGCAGGCGTGCTGCTGGGGCTCGGGGCAGACGTCGCGTCGAAGTTCTACAACACGACGAAAGAGCTGCCCATCGAGGCCCTGTTCACCACGCGGCGGAGCGTGGAGTATCTGACAGCATTTGCAATCCTGATCGCGCCACTGGCAGAGGAAACGGTGTTTCGTGGCTACGTGTATCCGGTGCTGGCGAGAAAATTCGGAATCTCTACGGGCATCGTGCTGACCGGAATCCTGTTCGGGATGGTGCATGTGCCGCAGCTCTGGGGCGGGTGGGGACAGATTGCCACGCTGGTCGCCGTCGGGATGGCGCTGACGGCGGTGCGAGCGGCCACGCATTCGGTGTTCGCAAGCTACCTGGTGCACCTGGGTTACAACGGCTTTCTATTTGCGGGAATCTTCATCTCGCCGCTGGTGATGCGACACAGCTAGCCCGTCCTCTACATTCCGGCGAGTTTCTCGAGAGAATCTGTGTAGGGTGAGCGGGCAATGCCGCGCTCGGTGATGATGGCGGTGATGAACTGCGCAGGTGTGACGTCGAACGCGGGATGCGCCACGGGCACGTCGGGGGCGATACGGACGCCCCGCAGGTGGGTGACCTCCTCCGGCGAACGCTCTTCAATGGGAATGGCGTCGCCGGAAGGCAGAGAGAGATCGAGCGTGGAAATCGGGGCGGCGACATAGAAGGCCACGCCGTGCTCGCGCGCCAGCACGGCCATCTGGTAGGTGCCGATTTTGTTGGCCGTATCGCCATTGGCCGCGATGCGGTCTGCGCCGACGACGATGGCGGCGATATCTTCCGTTTTCAAGCAGTGTCCCACCATGTTGTCGGTAATGAGTTTCAGCGGG
>JASHRU010000176.1 GCA_030037225.1 Candidatus Acidiferrales bacterium
ATGCGGACCACCGGATCCTTGATGGGGGCGGGGCTAGCAAGATACTCCATCAGGACGTCCTTAGCTCCCAGATGTGCGAGAGTTTCGACTGCCAGCTGCCGCGGCTGGTAGATGCCTCTCGGCCTGCCACGAAGAAGATAAGAACGGAGCGGAGGGATCGCCCTTTCGCCGCAAGCGACCAGCGTGGCCGCGGCGACCGGCCCTCCCTGGAGCGACTCGAGGGCATGAGTCAGCAATTCAATTTCCTCGTCCGTAATTCCGATGGTCATGCTTGCGCCTCGAATGAAGTTTCGCGCCTTGCCGCGGCCCGGCTCAGTTGGGGTGCGAGGTCAGCACGGCAGCACGGCGAATAAGCACACGGGTGCCCGCGCAGGTGCTCCGCTGGCGCTTTCCTTAAGGCTGTGCTAGCCGGCGACATGACTCCGCTCAAATCCAGGAGTCATCATCTATCCCGGCATTGGTGGGATAGCAGTTGGGGGCCGAACTCCTTGGCCTCTAATTACACATTTTATCCCCAGAGAATACAAAGTCAACGGGGAGGAGGAAAGTCCGCGCCGGTAGTGCCAACGGTGGTGCCTGAGAAGCAGCGTGACGGTTGGTTGACATTCCGGGCAGGGAAAGTAAGATCAAGAGCCAGGCCAAGGAGTTCGGCCCCCCAACCGCTGTCCCAGAACACCGGGGCAGATGATGACTCCTGACGAGGAACCCTTGTCACGGAGTCACCTCTCCGGCGATCCGCTCCCAAACGAGAAAGTCGAAGGCGTCCGTGCATTCATGCGGTTTCTGCCGGGCGCGCGCCAGGGCCATCGCGCAGGAAGCGAGCGCGCGCTCCATGAAAGCCAGGCGAGACTGGCCACGAAATCTCCGGGATCCATTCCCGTCCGGGGCGCCAGGGTTCCCGTCTTTTGGGGGCAGCTATGACGCACCGAACTCTCAGAACCGTACGGCCACAAGACACACCGGAGGAAGTGCCGCCCCGCGCGCCGAAAGCGGCAGACCGCGGCTACGCTCGCAGAGCCGCAGCAGTGCAGCAACTGGTGAAGGAAATCCTCGTCCGGATCGAGGTGTACTTTCGCGACGATCCTCTGGCGATCGTGGACAGGCAGGAGGGAGCGCAGCCGCGCGAAATCGAGGACGCGCAATCCTATTTCCTGGAAAAAATAGGGCATGCCCGCGAGACAATGCGGGAAATGGCCGAGCTGCTGCGGCTGTCCGGCGGCAGTGCGGAGAAGCGCGAGCTCATCCGCGGGGAGCTCATGGCCCTTTTTGTGCTGGTGGAGAGCCTGCGTCCCTCGCAGGATTCCGAGAGAGGTCCCGATGCCGGCGAAGAAACCATGCGTTCGATCTACATGGCAATCGATGCGCTTGGCCTGGACGTGATCAATTTGCGGCAGAGATTGAAGTAGGAGAGAGCGGCCCGGCGAGTCATTTCGCCTCACCGAAAACCTGACGATACACGTCCGCCCCGTAGCTGGTCTCCAGGGGCTCACCTACGACGAGTTTGAAGGTGCGGGTGCCGTCGGGCTTCCGTTCGGCGCGCAGGAAGAGGGCGTCCTGCAATTCCCGGTCGAAGAAGCCGCGCGCAAATTCGTATAGATGGGTGACATAGAGAATTTTGACGCCCTTCTCCAGGAGGGCATTGACGATCTGCCGCGCGATTTCGGAACCTTCCCGCTCATTGGTGGCCGCAAACGATTCGTTGAAGAGAAGCATCACGTGCGGGCTCACGTGATCGACGATTTCGCTCAGGCGCGCGACTTCCTCGTCGAATTTCCCACTTTTCATCGTGGGGTCCTCTTCGCGTTTGTAATGCGTGAACAGGTCGGCAGCGAGTTCCGCCGAGAAGGACTCGGCTCCGACGAACATGCCGGATTGCATCATCGACTGTGCCTGGCCGATGCTGCGCAGGAAGGTGGATTTACCACCCTGGTTGGCCCCGGTAACAATGACCAGGTTTTTTCCGTCCGCGTCCACGGAGTTGCCGACGACGGCATCTTTCAGGCGCAGAGCGAGCCCGACGTCGAACAGCCCGCGGAAATGCAGGGCGCGCGTGCCCGGATCCGAGGGAGCGGGAAAGCATACGGGAAGCCCTTTGGAAACCAGCAGGGCGTGGAGATTCAAACAGCCCACGTAGAACGCCAGTTCCGTCCGCAACATGGTGAAGAAGTCGAGCACGTGACCGGCAGACTGGGCGAGAGCGACTGAGACGCGGCTGATGCCGCGGTCTCGAATTTTTCCGAGGATGCGAGCGCCCGCTTCGTCGCGCTCGTGCAGGCGATAAGTGTAGGCGGGGGGCGCGTTGCCTAGGAGCTTTTGGAACCAGCCGGGATTCTTGCCGGAATCCTTGCGGGGCACGAGATGGATGGCTTCGCCGCTGGCGCCCAATTCCGCGCTCAGCAGCAGGCCCTTGCGGAAGCGGGAAGTGGCGAGGTGCTCTTCGATCTGGGCGAGAAAGTCGTCGCTCAATTCGCGCTCGAGCATCGCAAAAAGCGTCTTGAACCCCTGGGACTGGAATCGGGCCGCATGCTCCTGCGCAACGCCGCGCAGCTTGCGCAGCGTGGTGAGGAACATCTGCAACAGGTCGGAGGCGCCGTAGAGCATCGAGGAGGGGTAGCGGCTGGTGATGCCCCAGCTATGCCTCTTGGCACCTTTGATCACATCTCCCATGAGGGAGTAAAGCCCGCGCACAACCTCGGGATTGCGCAGGGCGTCTTTGAGGATTTCCTGCCGGTGGAGGACGGTGGCGACGTCGTTGCGAGGGCCGCTGAGGAGCGCTTTGCGAGCCACGTCGCCAAGAAATTCGTCGTCGCCGGCCATGGCGTGCAGCAAATCGTCCAGCGCCAAATCCTGAGTGAGGGCCTGGGCGTTCCAGGGCGCTGGGGCGAGGAGCTCGAAGTCCCGGTCGCCGTACATCAGGAGGGCTTTCATGGCTTGACCCGCTTTCGAATCCACTCGTAGGTGGCGTGGTACTTCTCGGCGATGGCCAGAGCGTAAGCAAGGCCGTCGGCGGGCCTCCTTTCCAGCTTAAAGGTGCGAACCGCTGGGTTATCCGGATCGACCATGCTGACCACGCTGACGGTTTTTTCGTTCAGGGAAGCGAGTTCCTCGAGGAAGGTGACGCAGACGCCCAGCAAGCCGAGCGCGGACATGCGGTCAACAATCTCCTTGCCCAGAAAGACAGCGTCCTTGAGCGTGGTGGAAGCGAAGATCTCGTTAATCACGACGATGCTGGAGGGCGTTGCCTGGTCGAAGATTTCCCGGATGCGCACGAGGTCGTCCTGGAGTTTGCCGCGAAGATTCGCGGGATCCTCTTCCCGTTCGAAGTGGGTGAACAAACGGTCGGAGAGAAAGAGGCGGGCGTCCTCGCCCGGCACGGGAAGGCCAAGGGCGGCCAGGTAATGCATTTGGCCGAACATGCGCCCGAAGGTGGTCTTGCCGCCCTGGTTGGGTCCGGACACAACGAAGATGCGCTCGGCGCCGCGCAAAGAGAAATCGTTGCAAACGACCGCCGTCTTCTTGTCAATGAGCCGGGAAACGAGCGCAAGGTCGAAGGCCGAATGGGCGCTGACTTCCTTGGAGGTTTGGGAGAGACACGGGCGGCAAAACTTCAAGCCGGCACGCCGGAATTTTTCGAAGTGGACGTACGAGGCGACGAAGAACTGAATCTCGCGGTCGAACTGTGCAATCGTTTGGTCGAGGTAGGCGGCATGGAGGGAACAGAAATCCCGGAGAGCCTGGAACGGGGCCGGATGGAGCAGGGCCACGCGATTCTGGATCTCGGCCTCGATGTGGTTCATCCCCTCCCATCGCGATATTTCAACCCGATAGTCGCCGGCCGCTCCTTGCCTGAATTTCGCGAAGGTCTCCTCGACAACAGCGCTGTAGTCGCTTTCCCCTTCATAGTGGCGCACGGTGATGCTGCCGTTGCGAATCAGCAAGGCATAGCGGATGGCGGAGAGTGCCGACTGAACCTGCCGGGCATCCGCCTCGAGTGCGCGGAAGCCGGGAGACGCGATGTAGTCCGTGAGGTAGCCGCGGAAGGAGAGCAAGCCACGCGAGTTGAGGCCGAGCGGGCGCAAATCCTCGAGCAGCTTACGGACGGCTTCGCAGTAGATTTCCGCGGCACCGAGGAATAGACACTCCATGGCGCGCTGGAAGTAATGGACTTCCTTCGACTGCGCGAGCTGAGCGCGCATCTCGCGCATCCGCCTGGAGAAGGTCTGAATGGCTAGCAGGAGGGGCTGTTCGCGCAAATCTTCCGCAATTTCCTGGCGGTAGGTGACGGCCTCGAGGCCGCGAAGCGGCGTGTAGAAAAAGGGAGCGAGATCGTACTCCTTCGCTTCGGCGGTGATCGCTTGGACGACCTGGTCGAGGTTCAAATCCTTGAAAAAGGCGGGGGCGGAAACTGGCTCCGATTCGGGCCGGAGCGACGGATTTTCGAAGAGCACGCTCGAAAAAGTCATGACGATCTCGCGGCGAATCCGCCGGGAAACGCCGGAGGAGTTTCCAGCGGCAGCATTTTCGACGGTCCAGCGAGGGGGCGGCGCGGGAGAGAGCCCGGAGAAAGCAGACAACTCCCTTTCGACGACGAACCCTCGTAGGAGTCATCTGCCCCAGCCGGGGCGATTCGGGGTGAACTCCAACACCCGTCAAGAAATCATGCAGAGGAAGAGGAACGGAGTCAACGGGAACTGAAGCGCAGCGGAAAACGAGAGGAAGAATGGAAACGAGTTGGGGAGCGCTGCTTTGACTTTTCCGTGCAGTGCGGTATTCTAGAATTGAAAGGCGACGGAGTTCGCCTCGAACTGCTGTCCCACCTCTTTTGCCGGGGCAGATGATGACTCCTGACAAGGATCTTGTCGGGGAGTCGCATCCCCAGCAAAGATCCCAGACCAAAACCGGAGTCGGAGAAAGACATGGAAAATGTCTGGGTGTTGGCATCCGTGTGGGTGGGGCTGGCGCTGGCGGCGACGCTGCTGGCGATCTGGTTCAAAATCTCCACGGCGCTGACGGAAATCGTGGTGGGGACGGTCGCGCAGCTGGTGATTGGCGCGCTGGTGGGCCCGGCGGGACTGGGAGGGAAGACGGAATGGGTGACGTTTCTGGCGGGAACGGGGGCCATCGTGCTGACCTTCCTGGCTGGAGCGGAGCTGGACCCGGTGATTTTCCGGACCAAGTGGAAAGAAGCGATGGTGGTGGGGCTGGTGGGATTCGTGGGGCCGTTCGCGGGATGCGCGTTGATCGCGCGGTACGTGCTGCACTGGACGCTGCAGTCGAGCCTGCTGGCAGGAGTGGCGCTCTCGACGACATCGGTGGCGGTGGTCTATGCGGTGATGCTGGAGCTGGGATTCAACAAAACGGACTTCGGGAAGGCGATCCTGGCGGCGTGCTTCATCAACGACCTGGGAACGGTGATCGCGCTGGGACTGATCTTCGCGCCCTTCACGATGCGCACGCTGATCTTCGTGGTGGCGAGCGTGGCGGTGTTTATCGTCCTTCCGCTGATTACGCCGGGATTTTTCCGGCACTACGGAGGGCGCGTCTCGGAGCTCGAGGCGAAATACCTGCTGTTTCTGCTGTTCGGAATGGGCGGACTGGCGGTGTGGGCGGGAAGCGAGGCGGTGCTGCCGGCGTATCTGGTGGGCATGGTGCTGGCAGGAACGGTGGGGAAGGATCACGTGCTGGTGAGGCGGTTGCGGACGCTGACGTTCGGGCTGCTCACGCCGTTCTATTTCATCCGGGCGGGGTCGTTCGTATCGGTTCCGGCGCTGGCAATGGCGCCGCTGGTGTTTGTGATTTTGTTCGGCGCAAAGATGATTTCGAAGGTCGCGGGGCTGCTGCCGACGGTGCGGGCATTCCGCTACCAGCGTGAGGAAGGGCTGTACTACACCCTGATGATGTCCACGGGGCTGACGTTCGGGACCATTTCGGCGCTGTTCGGGCTGAGCCACGGGGTAATTGACCAGGCGCAGTATTCGCACCTAGTGGCGACGGTAATCGGGAGCGCGGTGATTCCAACGATGTTCGCGAACGCGTGGTTCATGCCGCGGCACCTGCTGCCGAAGGAAGAAAAATCAGCGGCCGCTGCCGGGCAGACCAGCCCGGCGACTGCGGAATGAGGAGGGCCGATGCGAGGACGGCGAGACTGCCAATTCAAGCGGGTCATGGTGGGGTTCGACGGGTCGTCGCAGTCGGAGAAGGCCGCGGATGTGGCGCTGAAACTGGCGCGGGCGATGGATTCGCGCCTGCTGCTTTTCGCGGTGGCGAGGCCGCCCGAGCCGGCGACGAGCGTGGAACTGGACGCGATGCTGGACGACGCGCGAGAGCATTTCGAGGAGCAGTTCAAGAAAATCCGGACGCGAGCGACGGAGTACGAGGTGGATCTGGAGACGGACGTGGTGGTGGGGCATCCGGTGGAACAAATTGTGCACCGGGCGGAGGCGGACCGGGTGAACCTGATCGTGCTGGGCAGGCGCGGCGTCTCGCGATTCGAACGGATCATCATTGGGTCCACGTCGGAGAAAGTGCTGCGGTACGCGCACTGTCCGGTGCTGGTGGTGCGCTAGGGCGCGGATGACAGACGCGTTGCGCCCTGGCGGGGAACGCGCAGAAGCGCGGGGCAGGAATTGGCGCAGGGGAAGCCGAGGCGGTGAGGGAATGGAATGGCCTGAACCCGGCGTGCTGGTAGGACGCGAGAAAGAGGCTGAACGCCTGCGGACGGCGATTGGCGAGCGCAGGGGCCTGGCGGTGTGTGGTCCGGCCGACGCGGGAAAAACGGCGCTGGTGAAGCAGGTGATTTCGCGGCTGCCGAAAGCTGCGGCGAAGGGTTGCATTTACGCGCCGCTGCGGGGCGCGCCGCGCGAGGTGCTGGCGGGGCTGCTCGGCCAGATGCACGCGCGCGGCGACGCGCTGCTGGAACAGAGATTCCGGAGCGAGACGGGACGCGACGGAGAGTTCGCGCGCTGGGCGGCGGATCAGACAAGCCTGCGGATGCGCGGTTTGCTGTATCGCGCGGCGGAGGCGGGGAGTTACTGTTTATTTCTGGACGGAGTGGACGGGCTCTCCGATGCGTACACGCGGATCGTGAAAGAACTTTCGTGGATGCGGGGAACTCCGGTGTATCTGCTTGCGCGGGGATGGACAGAGCGGGAGCTAGGGCGTGCGGCACGGCTCTATTGGAACGACGATCTGCGGCTCGAAGTGGGGCCGCTCGAGCTGCGTGCCACGCGGGAATTGCTGGAACATTGCATCCGGCGGTATGGGCTGGCACGTCTGAATCTTGACGGGTTCCGCGAGGGAATCCTGAGGATGAGCGGGAGGCTGCCGGGGGCGATCGTAAAGATGTGCGCGCGGGCGGGAGACGCGCAGTACCACTTTGGAGACCGGATTGAGACGCGGCTGCTGCACGTGGATTACATGATGCAATTTACGTATCGCGCGGCGCGAAGGGCGGCCGGAACAGCGGCGGAAACGCTGGGAGGCGCGAGCGCGCAGGACGCAAGAAGATGAACGAGGCGAACACGTCCGAATCGGGGCC
>JASHRU010000177.1 GCA_030037225.1 Candidatus Acidiferrales bacterium
CAAGTTTTCGAAGGGGACTTGCTGTGCAGCGGTGGCAATAAGAGCTCTCCGTTTGGCATTCTGACCGTACACCCGAACTAGCGCTGCTAACCCATGACCGTCTCCGGCCTATCTCCCGCGATGCTGGAAGTCTTCGGCTCGCTGGTCACCTACACCGACCCGTCCATTCTCCCGCCCGGCGTGTCGCCTTACTGCCAGGACGTGCAATTCACGCTCGAAGGCGTGCAGACGCGCGACGGGCTCGTATCCATCTTTAGCCCTCTCGCCGGGGGCGTGAACATCAACGGCCTGAAAACTTTCATCACGCCCGCCGAGGCGCTGCGCACGCTCGTGCTCGACAGCAACGGCAATCTCTATCGCGAATACACTCCCGGCACGCTCCAGCTCCACACGCCCGGCCTGGCCGACAACACATTTCTCGCCTCCACCACACTTTTCGGCCGCGAGTATCTGGCGCTCTCCGATCAGCAAATCGGCGCCGATATGCCGCGGCAGTACGACGACTCGCTGAATCTCGACCGCGTGAGCCAGGTAGGCCCCGGCGAGCCGCCCACGGCCGCCGACGAAATCACTTCGCCCATCGGCATCGCGGCGAGCCCCAATGGCGCCTACCAGGGCCTGGCCGTAACGATAGCCGCATCGCCGACGGGCGCCACGCAATCCGGCTACACCTGCACCATCACCACCACCGCGGCGCATGGATGCACTGTAGGCCAGAGCGTTGTGATCGCAAGCGTCGGCGTCTCGGGCTACAACGGCACGTGGGTCGTTTCCACGGTCCCGAGCTCGACGGAATTTACTTTCGCCAATACGGCCACCGGTCTTGCCGCGAGCGGCGGCGGCACAGCCACTCCGCAGACCGAGACCGTCACCATCGTCACCACGAGCGCGCACGGATTTTCCGTGGGCCAGACCGTGGCCGTCGCCAATGTCGCCGTGACCGCCTACAACGGCTCGTGGACCGTCACCGCCGTGCCCAGCTCCACCGAATTCCAGTACTTGCTGGAGGGCCAGACCGGGCTCTCCCCAAGCGGCGGCGGCACCGCGCAAACGGCCGGCAATCTTTCGCCCGGAGTGCACCAAATCACCGTGCTGTTCCAAACGCGCCAGGGCTACATCACCGCGCCCGCGCCTCCCGGCCAGTGGACCTCGGTGGGCGGTTGCCGCGTAGTGGTCAGCAACATCCCTACGGGCCCCTCGAATATCGTGGCGCGCATCGTGGCGTTTACCGGAGCGGGCGGGGCGAATTTCTATTTCGTCCCCTCCACCATGACGATCTGGGACAACGCGACCACCACGCTGACCGTTGATTTTTCCGACGCCATCCTGCTCGCCGCGCAGAACGTGGACGAAAATTATAATTTCCTCGAGCTGGGCGAATGTGCCGGCGTCACTGGCTACTCCTCGCGCCTCTTCTGGTGGGGGGAACGCAACAAGCAAACCAACTGGGTGAATCTGACGTTCGACGGCGGGTTCGACCTGAGCGGAAACGGCCGCCCGCTGGGCTGGCAGCTCGACCCCACTTACGGCGCCGGCGCCCAGGAAGAAACCGTGGATGTGGCCTGGGGCGATTCCTACCGCATCGTTGCCGACGGCGCAACCGCCACGCGCGGTCGGATCACGCAGAACGCCGTACAGGACTATCTGGGCGTCGCGCGCATCTCCGCGAACACCGATTATTCCGTGCGCGCGCGCGTGCAGCGCAGCCCGAATCTCACGCAGGGCACGCTGAAAATCCAGCTCTACAGCGTTTCCGCGGGAATTTCGACCGCAGGGCTTTCCGTGAGCGCGGCCACGGCCACCACCAACTGGGCCGAATACACCGCCGAGCTCACGCCTCCGCTCGCCACGATTCCCTCCGACCTGGTGCTGCGCGTATTTGCCAGCGGCACCCCCGGCCCCAGCGGCGAATCGTTTGTGGTGGACAATATCGAGGTCTTCGAAACGAATGATCCCGTCAACGGCTCAGTGGTGCGCGGGAGCCGCGTGGAGTCGCCGGAGAGCTACGACGGCATCACCGGTTTCCTGAGCGTCGAAGAGGAGGACGGCCAATACGTCCGCAGCGCCTTCGTCTTGCGCGGCAATCTTTACTTCGTCAAAGACCGCAGCCTGTACGCCACCGCCGACGACGGCGTCAACGAGCCTTCCGGCTGGACGATAACGAAAGTCTCCGACCGCATCGGCACGCCCAGCATCCAGGGCGCCGACGTGGGCGACGATTTTGCCGTCATCGCGGGACGCGATGGGCTCTACATGTTCAACGGCGGCGAGCCGCAGAAACTCACCACCGAAATTCAGCCCACCTGGGACACCATCAACTGGGCGGCGGGCGATACGCTCTGGGTGCGCGTGGATCAGCAGGCCAAACGCGTCCTCGCCGGCGTGCCTCTGAACACGGCCACGCAGCCCAACGCCGTTCTCGTGCTCGACTATCGCGACGGTTTCCAGGCGCCGCTGGGCACTTCGCTCACCGGCCGCGTGATCGCCATTCCGCAGGCCCGCCGCTGGACGCTCTGGAACATCTCCGCCAACTCCTGCGGCCTGATCGAGCGCGCTGACGGCACCGCGAAGATTTTCTTCGGCAACAACGCCGGCAACGGAAAAATCTACCAGCTCACCCCCGGCACCTATTCCGACGACGGCGCGGCCATCCCGAGCGCGTATTCCACCGCGTTCCTCACCGGCACCGAGATGGCCAATGTGCCGCCGGTGGGCCGCCAGCTTTTCGGCTATTTGCAATTGAACGTGAGCGGGGCAGGGAATTTGAACATCACGGCGCAGCCCGTCGCCGCGGGCAGCGCCAATCCGGTGGTGCTTCGTTCGCTGGCGCTCGCCAGTCCCCCGCCGCACGATACGGAAATCACCACGCGCATTTATAGCGAGCGCGTGAGCTACGAATTCTCGACCGGCGCGCCGAACCAGTGGTTTTCGCTGTGCAAATTGGTGGCCTGGCTGCGGCCCGCGCCGTACAGCTTTGTCCGCGGCGGCGTGTAGTCTTCCGTAGCGCC
>JASHRU010000178.1 GCA_030037225.1 Candidatus Acidiferrales bacterium
ATGAGAGCAATGTAGACGCCGACTGGAACGCGGTAGCCGTGGTTCGCCACCCACGTAGGTAGGTAAAAAGCGATGACGGCAGCCAGCGTGAGCAATATTGCGATGGTGCGCGGTCGCACCCAAACCACAATGCGCTCGTAAAGCTGCCTGGACTCCCACACTGGTATTCGGCGACTTGGCCCCATGTTTTACCCCACTCTAAACATAAAGTGAGTTTACACCTGATGTATTTCAAGCCGTCTTTCGGATTGAGTTTGGCCTCTCCGGTTTGCGGAGCTTTTGTGGGAGGTTGTTGCGGCGGCTGCGGTGCGCCAGATTTAGCGGCCAGCGGCAGGCTGATCACGAGGGCCGTAGAGGACACGAGGAGGAACCTCGCAGCAGAGAGTATCCTCACGGATTCCGCTGTTTCATGGTTGTCACCTTGGCGAGGAGCACGGCCATTCCGATGAAGCCTGTGAGGTGCGGCATCGGCGAGGCTCGGCGGGAGTTTAGAGCAAAAGATGACTGGTGCGAGGAGCGGGGTAGTCGGCGGGGAAATTCGGGACTAAGGGCCAGCGGGACGCCCCTAATGTTTCAGGGCAGGCCGGCGCAACAGCGAGGGGAAAGTGTCGCGGGTCGCGCCGGGCGGGACGCGCGCTATACGGCAACTAATTCCAGCGGGGGAGCCTGGCGATAGTGACCTGGCCGGACGGAGCCGCGCCACCGCCCGGGCTATTCGCCTTGTCCCAATCGGCTCTCGAGAGCGGCTGGATGGGCGCCAGCTTCTTTTTCTTGAGAAGGGCGTTGGCCTCGGCCACGTCCCTGGCGATGAAGGCGTCGAATTCCCGGACGACATCGGCCAGCTCTTTTTTGAGCGCGTCAATGCGGGCCACCTGATAGTCTGTGGGCCGCCCTTCGTAACCCTCAATGTCGTAGTACAGGTCGATGGCCTTTTCGCGGATGCGGATTTCACCGGTGACGGCGCCGCCTTCCGTGGTGGCCACGATTTTGCGGCGCAGTTCCTCGGATTTTGCGACAGCGGCCTCGAGCTGTTTGCGCAGCGGGTCCTTTTCGGCGAGTTTGCCAGCGCGGTCCTGCAATTCGTCTTTCACGCCATTGATGCGATCCACGTCGAAAGTCATGTCGCCCAGGAAATTGTAAACGACCATGACGGTGTCGTACTGGAGCTTGCGATCCTCGACCGAGTAGCGGGCGCGGCGATCGAGCCCGATGACGAGCGGCGTGGTGTAAACGTCGTTGCCGCGGGTCATGCGCACGGTATAGGTGCCGGGAAGGACGCGAGGGCCTTCGGCAACGGCAAGGGTGGCCGCGGGCGGGACCTTGCCCTGCGGGCGGTGCATGGACCATTGCACGCGAGAGAGGCCGCGGCGGCTGTTGGCCGCGATGGTATCCACGACCTGGCCCTGGGGATCCAGGATTTCAATCTTCATGCGGCCGAAAATGTGACGCTTCTTCTGGTAGTAAGTGATGATGGCGGCGTTGGACGGATTGCGCGCGGAGTAGGAGGCGTCGCCCTCGGACCAGCCGCCGTTGGCGTCGAACCTCTGTTGCACGGGCCGGATGCCCACAAACGCCACCTCCTTCTGCAAGACGCCGGGAGTCAGCTCGCGCAGCGGAGTGAAATCGTCGAGGATCCAGATACCGCGGCCGTGAGTGGCGAGGACGAGATCGGAATCGCGCTCCTGGATGACGATGTCGCGCACGGCCACGCACGGAAACTCGCCGCCCTTGTACTGAGCCCACTTTTTGCCGCCGTCGAGCGAGATCCAGAGTCCGAACTCGGTGCCGAGGAACAGCAGGTCTGGCCGAACCGTGTCCTCCTTGATGACATGGGCGTAGCCGCGAACGCCGCTATCGGAGGCCAGGAGCGGCGTCCACGTCTTGCCGTAGTCGGAGGTCTTGAAGACGTGCGGGGTCATGTCGCCGAAGGTATGGCGATCGAAGACCGCGTAGGCGGTGGCGGCGTCGAACCGGGAGGCTTCCACCCAGGCAACCCAGGAAGCGGAGGGAAGGCCAGGAACATTGGCGACCACGTTGGCCCAGGTCTTACCGGCATCGCGGGTAATCTGCAAATTGCCGTCGTCGGTGCCGGCCCAGATGACCTGAGCGTCGCGCGGCGATTCGCTGATGGAATAGATGGTGGTATGGGTTTCGGCGTCGGAATTGTCCACAGTGACGCCGCCGGACTCTTCCTGCTTCTGTTTCTCGGGATCGTTGGAAGTGAGGTCGGGCGAAATCTTTTGCCAGCTCTGGCCGTGGTCCCGTGAGCGGAACAGGAACTGCGCGCCGATGTAGATCGTGCCCGGCTCGTTGGGGCTCAGGTGGATGGGCGTGTTCCAGTTGAAGCGATACTTCGGCTCGCCGAGACCAGGCTGGGGCTTGATGCTGCGGCCCAGCAGGGTATGCCGGTTGACGCGAGCCACTTCCCCGCCCTGGGATTCCACGTAGAGATAGTCCTTGTCGGCGGGATCCTGGAAGGCCCAGAAGCCGTCGCCGCCGTAAACATTCTCCCAGCGGCTGTTGGAGATGCCGCCGGGGTAGGCGCTGTCGCCGACCCAGACGCTGTTGTCCTGCAACCCGCCGTAAACGTGATAGGGATCGTCGGCGTCCACGCTGACGTGGTAGAACTGGGAAACGGGCAGGTTGTTTCCCTTCCACCAGGTATTGGCGCCGTCGTAGGAGTACCAGATTCCGCCGTCGTCGCCGGTGATTACGCGCTCGGTGTCGTCGGGATCGATCCACACGTCGTGGAAGTCCCCGTGGGCGCCACCGGAGATTCCGCTGAAGCTCTTGCCGCCGTCGTTGCTCATGATGAGGGCGCCGTCGGGTTTGTACACCTTGTTTTCGTCCCTGGGATCCACGATGAGATTCGCAAAATAGAACGGGCGCCACACCATCCACTGGCTGTCGTCCCGGCGTTCCCAGGTTTTTCCAGCGTCCGCGGAGCGGAAGAGGGCGCTGTGCGGGGATTCCACCAAGGCATAGACGACGTCGGGATTCGAGGGCGCCATGGTCACGGCAATGCGGCCCCAGGGCTTGGGCGGCAGGCCTTTTGCGCTGGCTTCATCGAGCGGCGTCCAGGTAGCGCCGCCGTCGGTGGTCTTGAAAAGGCCGCTGGCGCTGGGGGCAGTGGGGTTTTCGCCACCGGAGCGGAAGGTCCAACCCTTACGGCGGAAGTCCCACATGCCGGCGATGAGCGCTTTTGGATCTTTGCTGCTCATGGTGATCATCGAGCAGCCGGTGGAGGCGTTGGCGCCCTTCAGAATTTTCGTCCAGGTCTTTCCGCCGTCGGTGGTTTTGTAGACGCCGCGGTCGTCGCTATCGCTCCACAACTTTCCGGGAACGCAGACGTAGACGGTGTCGCCGTTGGAGGGGTCGATGAGAATCTTGGAGATGCGCTCGGAATTCGGCAGACCCATGTTCGTCCAGTTGTCTCCGCCGTCGGTGGACTTGTAGACGCCGTCACCGATGGAGGTGCTGTTGCGCGTCCAGGCTTCGCCGGTGCCGACCCAGATGGTCTTAGGCGTGGAGGGATCAATGGCGATGGCGCCGATGGACTGCACGGGCTGCTTGTCGAAGACCGGCTTGTAGGTGGTGCCGCCATTCATGGACTTCCACACGCCGCCGCTGGCGGCTCCGACGAAGACGGTGAGGCGCCCCTTCTCCTTGACCGCGGCGACGGCGGCGATGCGGCCGCTCATGGCCGCCGAGCCGATGTTCCGGGCGCCCAGTCCGGAAATCGTGTCGGAATCGAAGACGGGCGCCTGGGCTGCGGCGCGCGCGGGGGCGAGCAAGGCTGCGAACAGGGCGAGCGGGATTGCGAGATTGCGAGCGAGTCTCATGTGTGCGCGATCCTTCGTGGAAATTGATCTGCTGTGGTCCATGGAACCTGTGATTGCGGCCAAACGGGAGCAGCGAACATCACCGTGAGGAGGCCGCCGGCTTGGCCTCCGTCTTCGCCGCGGGCATGACGAAGGAGGAATCCTCGACCGGCACGTTGATTTCGACATTCTCGATTGTCGTCTTTGTCCGGTTGGGATCGCCCCTCTGTCCGTTTTCGATGGCGAATGGGAAATACATGCCGCTCACTTCTTCATAGTCGCCGTAATACGTCTCGCTTTCCTGGATAGCGCCGCGGATGGTCATCTTGGTTTCCAGCTTCAGTTCCAGGAAGGAGTCGGTATCCAGGTAATAGATGAAGATGTCGCCGTTTTTGAGCGTGAGCTTGATCTTGTAGCAATCGGTGCCCTCGACCGCGTCGTGACCCAGGAGCTCGGCCTTGTGGCCCTTCTGCTTGTAATCCACCAGGGGGCGGTCCACATCGGAATCCACCACCAGGCTCTTCGAGTCGTCCTCGGACATGAGCTGGGGCTCCTTGCGGCCGCCGAAGGGGCTGATCTGCCAGGCGCCCTTACCGTTGTAGACCTGGATCTGCGTCATGCCCTGCAAGGAGGCTTCCTCGCGCACCTTGTCGGGGCGCTTGTTGATCTGCACCACAGTCGCCTGGATCGAGCCGAACAGGATCTTCCCAGTGGTGCGCAGCGTCTGGACGGACTTGAGTTTCTCCATGCCGCCGCGCGCCTGGATGTTCTTGGCGATGATCTCGTCCACGGACTGGGCGCGCGCCGCGGGAGCAAGCACCAGGACGCATACGAGCAGCAGTGCGGACAACGGCAGCAGGGCGGAGGAGACTAGAATCGTGAAACGCATTCGTTTCATATCATCCGACCTTTCCATTTCTTCGTGAGATCCGGCCGCGCGGGGGATGGCGCCGGGAGACGGGCGCCGTTGCGATGCGGGGGCAATTGCCGCCACCAAATTCGCTCTTGTTGATCCTATCCAAGACACCGGCAGCCGACCGCGACCGCCGCTCGTCCAACTTCCCCAGGACCATCTCATAGATGCTCGGCAGGGCGCTCCGGTTTCCACTGACACAGACTGTCCGGCGCAGTCCAAAGGGACGGTGGTGCGGGAGGCGGGCGGCATACACTGGGAGAGGGCCCACATTACTGACGATTGACTTCGAGCAGTGGAGACTCCAAGAAATTGCCCAACCCTTCGTCCCGAGGGCTCGGGACGAAGGATTGGGTGTCCAAGTGCAGCTTCCGGACGACGAGGCGAAGCCGGAAGGCTGTGCCACCCGCCGCGACTCGCCGCTCTACCGACTTCGTGGGGTTTCGGACGGCGAGTACGCGGAAAGCGCTCAGAGTGGATTAAAACTTGATCTTACCCGCTCCCGCGCCACCCCCGCCTGAGCCCACCGTGAGCGTCTTAATCCCGGATAACTTCTTGCTCTTCTTGAGTGCCTTCTTCTTTGCCATTTGAGCGCCTCCATGCTCCACACCGGAATTTCCATTTTGAGTTCGCGATGCGGGGGTAGGATACCCGCCCTCCCCTTTCGAGGCAATCGCCAGTCCAGTTTTCAGACTTCGGAGACTCCAGTGCAGGCGGGGGCGGCCGGGCTTCGTCCGCCGCCCTTCACCTCGCCAGGCGAACAAGCTGCGTCAGGGTAAACGAGACGGCGCAGTCCAGAAGGGCGGCCCGCCTTCGCCCCATGCGGCGAGCTTCGGCGCGCTGCGGCCCGCCTTGCAACACGAGTGAGAGGCGATTCTGTGTTTTTCAGACGGCCCACAGATTTGCGAGCGCCGCGCGGCCCATCTCGGAAGGCTCGTCCGCGGGGCCG
>JASHRU010000179.1 GCA_030037225.1 Candidatus Acidiferrales bacterium
AACGAGGCGTCTGCCGTGGGCTCCCTGCGCACGATCAACACCGCGTGCGTCACCTACTCCACTACCTATGAGGTTGGTTTCCCCGCCCAGTTGGCAAATTTGGGGAGTCCGGGAGGAGGATCGGCCAGTTCGACGGCCGCCGACCTGATCGACAGCGTTCTCGCCAGCGGCGCGAAGAGCGGCTATTCGTTCACGTATGTGGCCGGTCCTGCGTCCAACAACGTGGTTCCGACCTACTCGCTGAACGCTTCTCCGATTAGTCCGGGCCAGACCGGTACGCGTTATTTCTACACGGACCAGTCGGGCGTGATCCGGTACAACCTGTCGCAGGTTGCGTCAGCGTCTGACCAGCCGCTGCAGTAATCGCTGGACGCTCCGTTTTCTCGAGGGAGGGCGCGACTGCGCCCTCCCTTTGTCTTTCGTGGCGGGCCGATGGGAGAATGGAGCGCGGCCATGCGCTCACTACCACTGCCTTCTCCTCCTCTCTCATCGCTCCTTCTTGCGCTTGCCGCCCTGCTGTGTGCTTTTCCAGCCGGAAGCCAGGAAGCCGAAAAGGCTGTCGGCAGGACCGTGCGCTCTCTTGAGGCCCGTTATCGGGCCGCCCAAAGTTTCCGCGCCGTCTTCCTGGAACGCCACTCGGAAGGGCGCGGCTCGTTGCAGGCCGAGTCCGGGACCCTGTACATCCGGCGGCCTGGGCTGATGCGCTGGGAATACGAAGCCCCCGAGAAGAAGCTTTTTCTCGTTGATGGAAAGTTTGCTTGGTTCTATGTCCCCGCGGATCGCACCGCCACAAAAGCGGTCGTCCGCGAGTCCGACGACCAACGCATTCCTCTCCTTCTTCTGACCGGCAAGACCAGCCTCGGACGCGTGTGCCGCCGCATCGAACTGGCCGACGTGCACGTAGAAGCCGCGGGCGACACGGCGCTGCGCTGCCTTCCCGCTCGCGGAAGCGAAGCTGACTACAAGGAGGCGGTTTTCGAGGTGGACGCGGAAAGTCATCTCGTGCGGCTCCTGATCCGCGAAGCCGGAGACGTGGAGACGGAGTTCCATTTCGGCAGGTGGGAGGAAAACCTGCCCCTGGACCGCTCGCTTTTCCAATTTACTCCGCCAAAGGGCACCATGATTGTCGACGAACGCACATTGATGGGCAGCGCGGACTCCAACGAACAACACTAGCGTAACGCTCCGTTTTTCCGGGCTGCAATAGGCTGCTGAGTAAGGAGGCGGCCATCCGCGCCCCGGGCCCGGATTCCCAGGCTGCCCAACGGCCCTCCCGCGCGTCGAACAATACGAAGGGGCGCATCTTGCCAGTGGCGGACCGGCAAACTTGATGCCGCTGCTGGCTTGGGGCCGGCCCCCCGGAATGCTAAACTGCCTAAGATCACCGAATCACGATGCCCGAATTCATCTGCAAGGTGGCTGACTCCGCTGGACGCGTGTATGAAGAGCGCGAGGCGGCTCAGTCTGAGCAGGACGTGCGGAGAAAGCTGAGCGAGCGCGGGTTGCTGGTCTATTCGGTGGCTGCTGGCGGCGGCTTGGTGGCCCAATTGGTGCCGGCGCTCAGGACGGCCCGCCGCCGGGCGATATCGGGCTCCGACTTCATGATCTTCAATCAGCAGTTCATTACCCTCATCCGTGCCGGTCTGCCGATTCTCAAAGCCCTCGATCTGCTCGCCGAGCGTGCCGCCGCAGAAAGCCTTCGGCCCACCTTGCGCGCTATCCGCGATCGCGTAAAGGAGGGCGCCACGGTTTCGGAAGCCTTCGAACGGCAGGGCAGTTTCGACCGTGTGTACACCACTTCGCTGCTGGCTGGGGAGCGCAGCGGAAACCTGGTGGGGGTGCTCGAATCCTATGTTGCCTACCAGAAGGTCAGTTCCGGATTCCGGAAGCGTTTGCTCGGCGCCCTGGTCTATCCCGCGATTCTCATTGTGGCCGCGGCCTCGATCCTCACTTACGTCACTACATTCGTCATTCCGCGTTTCGCGGAACTGTACAAGGATCTCAACGTGGATTTGCCGACGATCACCGTTGTGGTTACCCGGCTTTCCACCGAATTTCGCTGGGAGGTGCTGGGTGCTGCGCTGGGTGCCGTGCTTCTCGTGATTTTCTTCAGCATGTGGTCCCGCACAGACAGGGGCGGGTACGCCACTGATAAGCTCACCCAGCGGCTGCCGGTTATTGGCATCACCTGGATCAAGTTCCAAGTCGCGCAGTTGTGCCGCACCCTCGCCACACTGCTCCAAGGCGGCATTCCGCTCGTCAGCTCCCTGGAAACGGCTGCGGGGGCCGTGCGCAGCCGCCTGTTCAGCGAAGCTCTGCATGGCGCCGCCGACAGCGTGCGCCAGGGCCAGCCGCTCTCGGTCGGCCTCGAGAGCACCAAGTTGATGCCCCCGCTGGCCCTCGAAATGGTTCAGGTGGGCGAGGCCAGCGGCTCGCTTGGCCCCATGCTCGGCAGCGTTGCGGACTTCTACGAGGAGGAAGTGAATACGCGCCTTTCCACATTGGTCGCGGTGATCGAGCCCGCGATTCTCATCTTTATGGCGGTTGTGGTATTGGTGATCTTGCTGGCCTTGTATCTCCCGATTTTCTCGATTGGCGCAAGCGTGCACTGATAACCGGTGAGCTCGGCAGAAAACAATCCGAAGAACTCTTCCCCAGTGTCCGCTTCGCCGGACCGCGAGCGCAGCATGCGCCTCGCCGAGCGCTATCGTTGCGTCTTCGTCGATCTCCGCGAGCAGCGCATCGACCCCGACCTGTTCCGTTCCATTCCTGCGGACCTGATGTTCCGTTATAACTTCGTTCCGCTCGAATCCCGCAACGGCCAGCTCGTGATCGCCGTGGCGGACCCCAGCCAGCTCCTGCAGACCGACGAACTTTCCGGCCTCCTCGGTCGCAAGCTCGTGATCCAGGTGGCCACCGCCGTCCAAATCAGCGACTTGCTCAAACGCACCGAGCAGTCCCAGCGTGTTCTGGAACAGGCCACCGAGGGATTCACGCTTCAGGTCGTGCGCGACGAGGAGAGCGAAGAGAACATCACGGTTGACCGCCTCACTCGCGACACGGAAGTCAGTCCCATCGTCCGTTTGGTGGATACCATCATCTTCACCGCGCTCGAGCGCCGCGCCAGCGACATCCACATCGAGACCCGCGACCAGGAAGTTGTGGTCAAGTACCGCATCGACGGCATTCTTGTCTTCGCCATGCCACCCATCGCCAAGGAATGGCACACCACCATCATTAGCCGCGTCAAAGTCATGAGCGAGCTGGATATTGCCGAGCGTCGCGTGCCGCAAGATGGCCGCTTCCGCGTGCGATATAAGGGCCGTCACATCGACTTCCGTGTCTCGATCATGCCCTCCATCCACGGCGAGGATGCCGTGCTCCGCGTACTCGACAAGGAAACCCTCAGCGAGAAATTCCAGAACTTGACGCTGGAAGTTGTCGGCTTTAGCGAGGAAGACCTCCGCAAATTCCGCCGCTACATCCGTGAGCCCTACGGCATGGTGCTGGTCACCGGTCCCACCGGCTCCGGCAAGACCACTACACTCTATGCCGCCGTCAATGAAATCAAAACGGACGAGGACAAGATCGTCACCATCGAGGATCCGGTCGAATACCAGGTTCGCGGCATCACCCAGATCCCCGTAAACGAGAAGAAGGGGCTCACTTTCGCCCGCGGCCTCCGCTCTATCCTTCGCCACGACCCGGACAAGATCATGGTAGGCGAAATCCGCGACATGGAAACGGCCCAGATCGCCATCCAATCCGCGCTCACCGGCCACCTGGTGTTCACCACCGTGCATGCCAACAACGTCGTGGACGTAATCGGACGCTTCATCAACATGGGCGTTGAGCCCTACAACTTCGTTTCCGCGCTCAACTGCATCCTTGCCCAGCGCCTGGTGCGCTTGATCTGCCCTGCCTGCGCACGTCCTATTTCCGTCTCGGATGAAGTGCTCCGGGAAAACGCCATGGAACCCAAGCAGTGGAAGGACGTGGTGTTTCGCGAAGGTGCCGGTTGCCTCGAATGCTCGGGCACGGGCTTCCGCGGCCGCACGGCCATTCACGAACTGCTTGACCTCTCTGACCGAATCCGCGAAATGATTGTGGACCGCCGGCCTACCAGCGAAATCAAACGCGCCGCGCGCGAGGAGGGCATGACTTTCCTCCGCGATTCCGCCATGGCCCGCGTCCGTGCCGGCCTCACTACGCTTCGCGAGATCAACAAGGTGACTTTCATTGACTAGCCAGCCGACCCTCGCCGCAGAGCCGCGCTCTCCCGGCCCGCTGGCCCGTATGGTCCGCTGGCTGGGCGAACCTCCTCATCCTCACCTGGTCTGCGAAGTGAGCGCCGCGGGAGTTGCCGCCGCGCGACTGGCGGGCCGTGGCCGACGGACATTCGAAAGTCACGCCTTCCAAGCCTTGCCCGCTGGAGCTGTCGTGCCCTCGCCCGTGGAATTAAACCTCGCCGACCCCTCAGCCGTGGGTGATGTCATGGACCGCGTGCTCGCGCGCGTCGGCGGCCATGGAACCGAGTTCGCGCTTATCATCCCCGACGAGGTCGTGCGCGTCTTCCTGCTGCAGTTTGAGGCGTTTCCCAAAGCTCCCGCCGAGGCGGTTCCTCTGCTGCGCTTCCGGCTGCGCAAAAGCGTTCCCTTCGAGACGGAGGAGGCAATCGTTTCCTACTCTCTCCAGCCGGCAGGCCCGCCTTCTTCTCCTATCGCCTCGGTTCACGTCCTCGCTGCCATTGCGCGGCAAAAAATCATTCGCCAGTACGAGGAACTTCTGGAAGCCCGGCACCGGCGCGTGGGCATCGTGCTCAGTTCCACGCTCGCCACCTTGCCGCTGGTAGACGATACACGGCCCGCTCTGCTCGCTCGGCTGGCCGGCGGCACGCTCACCACGGCGATTGTCCGTGCCGGCGCGCTCGCCGTGTACCGTTGCACGGCACTGCATCTGTCTGGGGACGCGATCTCCCCCCAGGATTTGCTCGACGAAATCTACCCCTCGATCGCCTATTTCCAGGACACCTGGAGCGAGCCCGTCGGCGAGGTGCGCCTGGCCGGTTTCGACTCCGGCGCGGAAGAGTTTCGCGCCCAGCTCGAGAGCGAGTTGCATTGCAAAGTGATGCCGGTCATTGCCTCCGCCGCATTGGAGGGCCACCTCGCGGGTGAGGAGCGCGTCCAGGTGGACCGCTTCATGGAAGCTGCCGTGGGCTGGTTAATACAGGGCAAGCGATAGCAGCGCCACGGCGCGGGCTCCGGTGCCCTGTGTTCTCTTTTGACCGGCAGGCTAGCAGCAGGATTCGATTCGTCAAGGAGGCGGTTCGCCATTCGCACGCGACTGAATCTGGCCAGTTCTCCGGTACGGAACTATAGGCGGTTCTTTGCTGTCGGACTCGCCCTGGGAGTGCCGGCCCTCGTCCTGTGCGCCGGGTTGTGGCTCCGGCTGATCCGCGACCGCGCCGCCAGCAGCGAGCGGCGCGTAGAAGTCGGGCGCCTGCACGCCGATATCGCGGATCTGCGCGCCGAGCGCCTCGAGCTGGAGAAGTTCTTCGCCGATCCCTCGACGCGTCTGGTCACCGAACAGGCAGCTTTCCTCAACCAGATCATCGATCAGCGCAGTTTTCCCTGGACCCAGTTTTTTCTCGACTTCGAACATCTTCTGCCGGGTGGCGTCCGCGTCATCTCGCTTGCTCCGTCGCTTTCCGCCGGGCAGGTGCGCGTCAAGATGCGCGTCGGCGCCCTCAACGACAAGAGCAAGCTCGATTTCCTGAAGGCCATTGAAGAGGCCAAGGAATTTTCCGGTCTCGAGCTTGTCGCGGAAACGCGCCCTGCCAAGAGCGCCGATAACAACGACGTCGTCGAGCTGGATCTCGAGGCCGATTACCACGTCGCTCCCGCCGCCCGCAAGGGCGTGCAATCGGGAGGTGGCCAGTGACCCGGCCTGTTGAAAACGTCAAGCGTTGGGCCCTCCGTGCCCTGATTGCCCTGCTGGTGCTCGATGCCGGGCTCGGTGCCGTTGTCTGGGACTACGAATCCGGACATCCCGAATCCGGCCAGAAGGCCTTGGAGCGGCTGCAGGACGAGGACCGCAAACTGGCCGCCGACGTCCGCCGCGCGCAGAAGATTCGCGAGCAATTGCCCGACGCGCGCAAGCAGTGCGTTGACTTCCTGAACAGTACCCTGCTGGTTGCTTCCTCCGGCTATTCCACGATTGAGACCGACCTCGGTAAAATTACTGCTGACGCCGGTCTGCCGGGCGGCAGCGTGGAGTTCAAGCAAAAAGCTGCCGACAAGGAGGGCATCGTCGAAGTCGAAGTCACCGCCGCCGTGGAAGGCGAATATTCCGCGCTCGTCAAGTTCATCAACGGGCTCGAGCGGTCCAAGAACCTCTATCTGATCGATTCCATGTCGGTCACTGCGGGCCATGAGCGCGGCGCCCGCCTCTCTTTGGTCATGCGCACGTATTTTCGTAGCTGACGCTGCCAATATGTCCGAACGCGCAAAAGTCGTGCTCTTGGCTCTCCTCGGCGTCGTGCTCGCCGCTGTCGTGTTCTATATGTACGTGGGCGGCACCTCGCTCGCCGTGGGCGCGGGTTCCTCTGACTCAGACGCCTACCAGCCCATCGACGTGGAAAACCCCGCCCTGCATCTGGATCGCATCGAACGGCTCCGCAAACTTGATTACAAACCCACTGGCCGCGACATCTTCAGCGCCGAGCTTCCTCCGCCGCCGCGCAAGCCCGAGGCCCCCCGTGCGCTCCCGCCGGCCGGCCCGAACTTGCCCCCGGAGCCGCCTCCTTTTTCGCCGCCCTTCAAGTATTACGGCTATTCCGAAGATGTCGTCACCAAGAAGCGTAGCGGCTTCTTCACAAATGGCGAGGAAGTCTTCATCGCTGCGGAAGGTGACCTGGTGCAGGCAAAATATCGCATCGTGAGCGTCACGCCGGGCACCGCGGAGATCGAGGAGGTTAGCACTGGCCGCCACGCCAAGCTTACAATGGATACGCAGGGGGGTGGCCCCCAGTGACAGCTCCTGCGGCCATGAGCACGGCGCCACATCACACCGCATCTCACCGTTCACCCTCGCTGCGCGCGTTGCCAGACGTCTGCGCCCGGGTGCGGCACAGCGTTTCTGCGCCGGCGGCTCGCCCGCGCCGTTCCGGCGAAGCCGGCATGGTTCTGCTGCTCGTCGTGTTTATGGCGGCCGCCATGCTCATTGCCACACTGGCGATGATGCCCCGCATCCTCATGCAAGGCCGGCGGCAGCAGGAAACGGAACTGGCTTGGCGCGGCCAGCAGTATGTGCGCGCCATTCGCCTCTACTATCGCAAATACGGCCATTTCCCCGCCTCCGTCGACGACTTCTCAAAAAACCCCGGCAATATCCATTTTCTCCGCAAAGAATACAAGGACCCGATGAACACCACCGACGGAAGTTGGCGCTACATCTACGTCGGGGCGGGCGGGCAGATTATCGGCAGCCTCACGCGCACCATGCCCCTGGGATTGATCCCCCTTCAGCCCGGGGCCCCTGGCGCGCCGGGCAGCCAGCCGGGCACTCAGTCGGGCATGGGTCAAAACAGTTTCTTCGGTAGTGGCCCACTCGGAACTTCGCAGACAGGCACTGCCCAGTCTGGCATTGGCCAATCTGGCATTGGCCAGACCGGCGTGGGGCAACCCGGAACCACCACAACGGCTCAGGGCCAGACGTCCAGTCAGCCGCCCGCACAGCCTGCACCTGGGGACGCCACGCCCGAAAATCCCGACGATGCTTCCCAGGCGCCTCTACCTCCTGCTCCCGAAGCGCCCAAGCAGGCGATCCAAGGGGTGAACATCGCGGAAGACAACACCGTCTATGGTGGCCAATTGATCGGCGTGGGTAGCAAGATTGACCGCAAATCCGTTCGCTTTTATAGAGGCTACGGCAAGTATCGCGAGTGGGAGTTCATATGGGATCCTGCGGAAGAGGCCGCTGCTGCTGCAGCAGCCAGTGCGCCGCAGATGGGTGGAAGCTCGCTGCCCGGAGCCGCTTCTCCCACCGGCACCTCTCCTGCCGCAAATCAGCCCATCTTTACCCCGCTTACAGGCCCCAGTAACCCGACTAGCCCGAATAACCCGAACAACCCGAATAACCCCCCACAGTAGAGCCGCCCCGAAGCCCTCAGCCCGGCGGGCACAGGGCGAAGCGCTCGATTGCCTGCGCGACCCCGCACTCATCATTCGTTCCCGTCACGTGCCATCCGTCCGAACGTAGTTCGGCCACGCTATTTCCCATCACCACGGCCACTCCCGCAAATCCCAGCATTTCGCGGTCGTTAAAATTGTCGCCGATGGCCATCACTTCACCGCTGCCGTAGCCCTGCCGTCCCGCCCAGTTCTCGAGCGCGGCTCCCTTCGACACTGCGGGGTGCAGCACATCGACCAGCGTAAAGTTTTTGGCCTCGTATTCGGTCATCTGCACCGAATATTCATTCGTGAACCCGGTTCCCGCCAGCCGCTCCGCCAGCCGCCGCATCTCCGCCACGCCCCCGGTGTACATCACCTGGATCGGGTCTTCTGTCAGGCTCGCCTCGAGTGGAGTGATTTGCGTCAGATACTCGCGGTTGCGCCGCCAGTAATCCGTGCGCGAAGGGTTTTCCCAGTCCAGCGACTCGAAGAGAATCTGGTTCTCCTTTGGACGGTCGAAAAGTACGAGCGTGCCCATGCGGAAGTCCGCTGTCGCCCCCAATACGCGCCTCGCGCTCGCCCGCGCCAGCAGTTGCCGCGCGAAAGTTTCGCCGCGCTTCGAGCGCACCAGCGCGCCGTTGTTCACAATCATGGTCAGCGGTGCGGGAATGCTTTCCGCCACGGGCAAGGCAAACGTGTACCGCCGTCCGGTCACCAGTGCCACTTCGATCCCGCGCGCTACTGCCTCCGCGATCGCGCGCTGGTTCGCTTCCGGCACCTGTCCCCGGCTGTCCAGCAGCGTACCGTCAATGTCGATGGCGATTAGTCGGATGGCCACGCCTAATTCTACTTCCCCGCGCGATGAATCTCGATCTGCTCGCCGATCTCGATGCTCATCAAGTCCTCGCCCAATTCCAGCGGGCCTGCGTAGTGTTTCCGCGCCTCGGCTATCACGTTCGGAGCCTCCGGCGGCACGATGTGTGAATACACCGCCAGCCGCGGCTTCACGCGCGAGAAAACGATTCCCGCCTCCTCGCCGGTCGTGTGATGCGCAATCACCTTCTCTATCTGTGCCGTCGTGTACGTCGTGTCCGCCGCGCGATAAGCCTCCAAATCCAGCACCTCGTGAATCAGCACGTCCGTGCCCTGTGCAAACCGGATCAGGTTCTCCGAAATCCGCGTGTCGCCCGAAAGCGTCACGGAATGTCCTGCGAAATCCACGCGGTACCCGAGCGCCGGCTTCACCACGCCATGGTCCACCGTGAATGCCGTCACCTTCACGCCGTCCTGCTCATATGCCACGCCCTGCTCGATGTCGTGTGCCTGGATCGCCGCGCCCTCCGCCGGCAACCGCTCATCCAAGTCCCGCCGCATATGCACATCGAATGCGTACGCCTCTTCGAGGTGTTTCATCATCGCCGCGGTTCCTTCTGGCCCCCAAACGCGAAGCGGCACATGCCTCCCCATCACCCATCCCGTCAGCCACAGGTCCGGAATTCCCACCGTGTGATCGGAATGCAGGTGAGTCAGAAACAGCGCATCCGCCTCGTTAAAGGAAATCTGCAACTGATACAGCCGCTGTGTTGCGCCACGGCCGCAATCAAACAGAAATTTGTGGTTTCCCGCCTCCACCAGGATGCTCGGCCCGAAGCGGGAGATCACCGGTCGCGGGTTTCCCGTTCCCAGCAAGGTCACACGAATCCTCGGCTGGCTCAGCCCCTCGGCTCCCTGCTCTGCCTGGATTCGCTGCGCGGATGCCGCCGCCAGCAAGACCATCGCCGCGCTTAGGGCAGCCGGAATCGTGATTCGTCGGGAAGATCTCGCGGGTTTTAGCATGGCGAAAATATAATGCACCTGCGCCTCGCTCGGCCAGAAAGCGCGCCCGCCGTTCACGCCCGTTTTCGATTGAACCATCCATCGCGCTTCGCTACGCTCGTCGCTGATGGAATCCACGATCACGCATCTGGAATGCAGCCGCTGCGGCAAGACCTACCCGCACACCTCGCTCCGCAACCTTTGCGACTGTGGCCGTACCCTCTTCGCTCGCTACGACCTGCCCCGCGCCGCCCGCACACTCACCCGCCAGGCGCTCGCTGCGCGCCCCGCCACCATGTGGCGTTACGAAGAAGTCCTCCCGCCCGGCGAGCGCGTTTCCCTTGGTGAGGGCATAACGCCGCTCATCGCCTGCCCCCGCCTTGGCGCTCGCCTCGGCCTCTCACAGTTATTCGTCAAGGACGAAGGCCTCAATCCCACTGGTTCGTTCAAAGCGCGCGGCCTTTCCGCCGCCGTCACCTGTGCCCGTGCCCTCGGCGCCAAGACGCTGGCCATTCCCACCGCCGGCAATGCCGGAGGCGCTCTCGCCGCGTATGCTGCCCGCGCCGGACTCCGCGCCGTGATTGTCATGCCCGCGGATACGCCCCAGGCCAACGTCCTCGAATGCCGTGCTGCGGGCGCCGACGTGCGAAAACTCGACGGCCTCATCTCCGATTGCGGGCGCTACGTCGCCGAAAATGCCCCGCGCGAGAAATGGTTCGACGTTTCCACCACCAAGGAGCCTTATCGCGTTGAAGGCAAGAAAACCATGGGCTATGAGCTTTGGGAACAACTGAACGGCGCGCTGCCCGATGTCATCATCTATCCCGCGGGCGGCGGCGTCGGCCTCATTGGCATGGTCAAAGCCTTCGACGAGATGCAGGCGATGGGCTGGATCGGCCCCGAGCGTCCCCGCATGGTTGCCGTGCAGGCCGCCGGCTGCGCCCCGCTACTCGCTGCATGGCAGGCCGGCCGCGATACCGTCGAAATGTTTCCCAACGCGCAGACCCTCGCCTCCGGCCTGCGCGTCCCGAAGCCTTTCGCCGACCTGGAAATCCTCATTTCCATCCGCCGCTCCGGCGGCACCGTCATCGCCGCCACAGACGGCGAAATGTTTGCCGCCGGAAGGGAACTGGCCTCCACTGAAGGCATTTTCGCCGCGCCCGAAGGCGCCGCCACGGTGGTCGCCGTCCGCAAATTGGCCGCGCAGGGATTTATCAAGCCCGCCCACCGCACCGTACTCTTCAACACCGGCACCGGCTACAAATACCTGGAGGTCTGGCAGCAGGCCCTCGGCGTCTGACCTGTGCCGGTGCCGTTTTTCACCTCCGCTCTCTGCGTTCTTCGCGCCCTGCGGTATTCTTTCCCCGCAGGTTTTCATGGGCAATGGGAATGACCGAGCGCCTCTACTACCGCGAGAGTTTCC
>JASHRU010000180.1 GCA_030037225.1 Candidatus Acidiferrales bacterium
TCCCCGTAGGGGCACGACATGTCGTGCCCCATCTCGCCCGGACGTAATGAATCCAATCTCTGCCGTGTCTGCGGACAGGACGCGGTGCGCCGGTACTCAAGGACGCGACGGATCTGCAATTTGGGCACGACATGTCGTGCCCCTACAAAGGCGGCCGATGGTTGGGTAGTGGAAGCACACTCTTGGAACCCGTTTTCCACAGACACCTGTTTCCCCGCCGATGTTTACACCCGCCATCCACTGTGCTAGCTTCGGGTGTGTTCGCCGCCGGGGCAGCGCCAGGCGGCTGGGTCTCTGATCAGGATCCCGCCGGAACGTTTGTCGCAAAAAATCCTCCGCTCGAGGAAAGGGGAAGTGTCGTCCTCCGCCGCAGCGCCCGCTGCGCCCGGGGACCACGCTCCGGACAGGCTCTAACTTGCTGAAACTCCGTAAGATCGAGCTGCTCGGCTTCAAGTCGTTCTGCGAACGCACCGTCACCGCGTTCGGCCACGACGGCATCACCTGCATCGTCGGCCCCAACGGCTGCGGCAAGTCCAACATCGTGGACGCCATCTCCTGGGTCCTCGGCGAGCAAAGCCACAAAATGCTTCGCGCCGAGCGCATGGCCGACTGCATCTTCAACGGCACCGCCAAGCGCCCGCCCATGGGCCTCGCGGAAGTCCATTTGACGCTCGTCGATCCCGAACTCGCTGAAGCCGCCGCGAAAGTTCTTGAAGCGCAGGACACGGAGCAGCAACAACAGTCTGTCGAGACCGCCGCCAGCATGCCCGCGGCCGAATCCCCCGCGGATCCTTCCGACCCGCCCCCGTCCGACGCGGCCAGTGACGTCGCGCTCGCGCAGACGGGCGAGACGATAGAGCAGATTCGCAAGAAGCGCGCTCCCAAGCCCGCGATGAAACCCGGCGAGGTCGTTGTCGGCCGCCGCCTGTATCGCTCCGGCCAGAGCGAATATCTGCTCAACGGCCGCGTTGCGCGACTGCGCGACATTCAGGAACTCTTCATGGGTACCGGTCTCGGCCCCGAGTCCTACGCCATCATCGAGCAGGGCCGCATCGGCCTGGTCCTTGCTGCCAAGCCGCTGGAGCGCCGCGCCATCATTGAAGAAGCTGCCGGCGTCACCAAGTACAAGACGAAGAAGCGCCTCGCCGAAACTAAACTCGAAGCTGCGAAATTGAATCTCGCGCGCGTCAACGACATTTTCGTGGAGGTCGAAAAGCAGCTCGCATCCCTCAAACGCCAGGCCGCCAAAGCGCGCCGCTTTACCGAGCTCCGCGAGCAGTTGCGCACGCGCCAGCGCATCGTCATGGCCAGCCGCGCCCGCGCGCTGGACGCTGAATCCGCCCGCCTTGAGCGCGAAGTCGCTGATGTCGCCGCCGCCGAGCAGCAACAAGCCGCGCAGCTCGCCGCGCTGGAAGCGGAACACGCCGAGCGCGCCCGCCGGACGGCCGACCTCGAGGCCGAGCTCCGCCGCGTCTCCACGCATCTCTCGGAATCTTCGCTCGAGCTCGATCGCGCCGAAAATCGTTTGAATTTCCAGCGCGAGCAGGGCGTGCAGCTCGCCGCGCAGCTGGAAGCCGCATCTCGCGAAGCCGCCGAGGCCCAATCCGAACTGGCTGCGGTCGAGCAGCGGGCCACGGAACACTCCGCCGCCCTCTCCGCCCTCCGCGAGGATTACGCGCGTCTGGAAGCCGCTGCGCGCGCCGCCGTCGAAGCCGCCGCCGCTTACGCCGAAGAAGAACGCCGCCTCAGCGAGCGCCTCGAATCCCTACGTCGCTCTTCCGCCGACCTCGCCACCGAGCAGGTTTCCTGGCGTGCCGAGCAGGCCCGCGCGGAGCAAGCCCTCGAACAATTCACCGCCGCGCTCGCGCGCCTCCGCGAGCAGTCCGAACGCCTGGCCCTGGAAGAATCCCAGGCGCGCACGCGGTACGAATCCGCCGATGCCTATTCCGCCAACGCCACTGCCGACGCCCGCCGCCTGGCCGGTGAACTCAACGCACACCAGAGCGAGCTCGCGCGCCTCCGCGCCGAGCAGCAGGCCGCCACGCGCGAAGCGGAAACTCTTCGCGACGAGCTGGCCCGGGCGCGCGCCGAATCAGGCTCGCTGGAACGCATCCTCAACGAGCGCTCTTATTCCGCCGAAGCCGTACAGCGCCTGTTCGCCGCCAACGGCGAAGGCGAATCGCGCGGTTTCCGCGCCGTCGGCGTCCTGGCCGATTACGCCGAAGTCTCCGAGGCTCACGAGCCCGCCATTGAGCAATTTCTCCGCGACGAGCTCGAATACATCGTGGTCGAAACCTTCGACCACGCGCGCGCCGGCATTTCGCTGTTGCGCGACGAAGTCGGGGGCCGCGCCACGTTCTTCGTGGACTCCGTCCGCAAGCTCGCCCCTCCCGCCGAGCCCGCTTCGATTCCTTTTTCGAGCCACGATCGAGTCGTGGCCCGCTTCGACCAGCTCGTCAACTTCCGCGACCCGCTCGGTCCCGCGGCCAAATATTTCCTGCCCCGGCTCGCCACTGCCTATCTGGTTGAAACCGCGGATGCCGCCGAACAGCTCGCGCATCGCCATCCCGCGCATCACTTTGTCACCGTCGAGGGCACCTGCTACCACGGCCGGCTCGTCACCGGCGGCCGCCCCGGCGAAGCAGGCCCTCTGCAAATCAAGCGCGAGCTGCGCCAGCTGCAAGTCCGTGCCGCGGCAGCGGAACAGTCGAGCGAGCGCAATCGCGAACGCCTCGACGAGTTGGTCGCTGCGCTCACGGGCGCCGAATTTGCCCATGCCACCGCGCAGGCCGAACACGTCCAGGCCGAAAAGACCGCTCTCTCTGCCTCCATCGAGCGCAGCCAGGCCCATGCCGAACTGGCCCGCGCCGAGCGACTCGGGTCCGATTGCCGCATCGAGTTGGCTCGCACGGAAGGCGAGGCTGAGGAAAGCCGTGTGCGCGCCTCCACCGCGCGCCGCATGCTCGAGCGCGCCGTCGCCGCTGCCGCCGCTACCGAATCCGAGCGCGAGCAGGCTGTCGCCCGCCTCGAGGCACTCCGCCGCGAACAGGCCCATCAGCAGGAATCCGCCGCAGCCCAGCGCGCCGCCGCCGCCCAAATGGCTGAGCGCGTCGCCGCCTGTGAAGCGGAAGCCGTGCGCTTGGCGGCCGAAACGGAAGAAGCGCGCGTGCGTGGCATGCGCATCGCCGGACGGCGCGCATCGCTCGAATCCACCCGCGCCGCTCTCGCCGCCTCCAGCGAGGAGCTCGAACTTCGCCGCGCGGCGCTCGCCACCGAAAAGACGCGACTCTCCACTCACCGCGAACAGTGCGAAGCCGATTTTCAGGCCGGCCGCGCGCGCCTCGCCGAGCTCGACGACCTCGAGCGCGCCGGCCGCCAGGCCGCCGGCGAACTCCGCGACACGCGCAGCACGCTGGAAGTTGCCCGCGCACGCAACGATTCCGACCTCGCTCACCTCCGCGAACTCTGCCTCTCGGAAATGAATCTGCAGCCCGAAGAAGTGATGGCCCTGGAGCCCGAGCCCATCCTCGGCGAGGCACTCGAAATCGCGGAGACCGAATTGCGCGAGCTGCGCGCCCGCATCGAGGCCATGGGTGCCGTCAACATGATGGCCCTCGAGGAATACCAGCAGTGCGAGGAGCGCCACGGTTTCCTCGACCGTGAACGCAAGGATCTGCTCGCCTCCATCGCGGACACCCAGCAGGCCATCCGCGAGCTCGACGCGGTCTCGCGCGAACGGTTCGAAAAGGCCTTCGAGCTCATCAACCGCAATTTCGCGGAGACGTTCCAAACGCTCTTCGGCGGCGGTACAGGCCAGTTGCGCCTCACCGAGCCCGATAGCTCCGGCGAGTGCGGCCTGGAAATGGTGGCTCAGCCTCCCGGCAAGCGCCTTCAGAACGTGTTGCTGCTCTCCGGCGGCGAGAAAGCGCTCACCGCGCTCGCTCTGCTCGTCGCCGTCTTCCGCTATCAGCCCAGTCCCTTTTGCATTCTCGACGAAGTGGATGCGCCGCTCGACGAGGCCAATGTCGTGCGCTTCACCCGGCTGGTGGCGCAGATGGGCCAACAAACCCAGTTTCTGGTCGTCACGCACAACCGCCGCACCATGGAGATGGCCGAAGTTCTCTACGGCGTCACGATGCAGGAGCCGGGCGTCTCCAAGCTCGTTTCCGTCAAGTGGAACGAAACTCCCGCGGCGGATTCTTCATCCGAGCCGAAGCATTCGCAGGCCGCCGGCGCCGCGGCCTGAGCTTCGCGGCTTCCTCCGCCGCAAATCACTGCGCAACTTTTTTCACACCGCTACACGACGCTCGCGAGCGCGAATTTTTCCTCTGCCCTGTACCATTGACTTTCTTCCCGCGTGCGCTATGATTCCGCCCCTCCCAGCCAGGAGAGCGCAGAGTGGTGGCTTCTCCGAAATTGAGTCCGGTGATTTTCGAAACAAATTTCGCGGGGCTGAACCTCCGCGCGCGCGGGAAGGTCCGCGACATCTACGACCTCGGCGACCGCCTGCTACTGGTTGCTTCGGACCGTCTCTCCGCCTTCGACGTGGTGATGCCCACTCCCATTCCCGATAAGGGACGGGTCCTCACTCAGCTCTCGCTTTTCTGGTTCACCAAACTCTCCGACGTAGTGCCCAATCACGTCGTCTCCACCACAGAGTTCGACGGAAATATGGCTCCCTATGCGGCCGACCTCGCCGGACGCGCCATGGTTTGCCGAAAAGCCGATCCCCTGCCAGTCGAATGTGTGGTCCGCGGCTATCTGGCCGGCTCCGGTTTGAAGGAGTACCGCCAGAACGGCACGGTGTGCGGCATCAAGCTGCCTTCCGGCCTGCTGGAATCAAGCAAGCTTCCCGAGCCCATCTTTACGCCCGCCACCAAGGAGACCAGCGGGCACGACATAAACATCTCGTTTGATCAGATGGCCAAAATCACCGGAGAAAAGCTCGCCGCGCGCCTCCGCGATACCAGCATTGAAATCTACCGCCGCGCCTCCATCTATGCCGCCGGTCACGGAATCATCATCGCCGACACTAAATTCGAGTTCGGCCTCGAGAAGGGCAATCTCGTTTGGATCGACGAAGCGCTCACACCCGACTCCTCGCGATTCTGGCCTGCCGACGGATTCCAGCCTGGTCGTGGCCAGCCGTCCTTCGACAAACAGTACGTGCGCGATTATCTGGAGCGACTGGGGTGGAACAAGCAGCCGCCCGGGCCGGCCCTGCCGGCGGATGTCGTGGCGGGTACGACAGCCAAATATCGCGAGGCGTATCGCCGGCTCGTGGGGCACGATCTAGACAACGGCCTCTAACTGGCCGGGAGTGGAGCAACTGCAATGAAGGACCAACTCGAGGGCTTGGTCGGGCAAATGGTCGAGCGCGGCATCATGTTCCAGGAGGCCGTGGGCGAATTCGAAAAGCGCTTTATCAAACGCGTCCTCGACCGCTCCAACGGCAATCAGTCACGCGCCGCAAAAATCCTCGGCATCCACCGCAATACGCTCAGCCGCAAGATCTTCACCTACAAGCTGGATCGCCGGCGACCGCATTAGCCGACGGCCGTCCTGCTTCATCATTTTTCTTCGGATTCAAAGTAAGCGTGAGAAGTGAAATTGTGGAATCCGGCCGCGCATTGGCCCCTTCTTGCTCGCGACCCGCTACCCGTCTACCCTGAGCCTTGGCGAAGGCTCACTCGCCACTGCCTCAAGGGTTCGTCTTGCCCGGTTTCTTCGCCGCCTTCTTGCCCTTTTCTGCCGGAATGTCTTCCGGATTGATCTTCACCTCATCGAACTTCAACTGGAAGGGACTCGCCGTATAGCCCGTCAACTTCCCCGCGAAGCGGAAAATATCGTCTTTCGTCAGCCGCGCTGCCTCTGGCTGCGCGGGAATCGTCAGCGCAATGTCCGCCGCTGTGCTCGCGTTCACCTCGTCTTCCGTCGTGCCAACTGCGGCATTGATGTGGATGGCGGCCGGGTCGCTCGCATCCACGTCGTACGTCTTGGCAAGGAAAGCTTCCGGAAAAACGCCGTTGCAGACCGCGAGCCACGTGGTCTTTGCGCCGTCTCCGCCCGCCTTCAATGCGGCGATGAGCGCGGGGATCTCCAGTTCCCGCTTCTTCGCAAGGTCGGCAGCGCTGGGAACCGAGTATCCCGCCGGCGGACCCTGGGAATTCTGCGCCAGCGTGAGCAGTTCATTCACCTCCGCATCGGCCGAAGAATCACACCCCGGCGTCTGGTATTCGCTGATTCGATCGTGCAGATATTTCGTTACCTTGTCTCCGTCCGGCACCTTCATGTCCACTGCGCGTGCCAGCGCCCAGAACCCCGCCGTGGCTTCGGGAGGATTCTCGCCAAGCTCCGCCAGACCGAGCCTGTAATCATCAAAAGGTTGCTGGGGGTCCATGGCTAGAGCCGCGGCATAGTTATCCGCTGCCGCCTTGTAGTCCTTCAAATAGTAGGACGCGCTCGCAGCCGTGTTGTAGAACTGGTTCGTGTACGTCTTCTTGATCGTCGCCCACTGCTCATCGGTTGCCTGCTGCGGCTTGGGAAACGCGCTGATAATCTTCAGCCCCTCCAGCGCGGCGTCCCGCGCTTTTGTTGACCCGTCCGCCAGGTCCGGGCTCTTCGGGTTGTAGGCGTACTCGAACGTCGCCGCCCGCCGGTAATAGGCCTCGAGCTTCCCTCCCGTCCCGATCTCCGGCAGCGCCAGGATTTTGTCCAGATACTCGATCACCTTGTTCCATTGTTTCAGCGCCGCGTAGGCTTGCCAGTAGTCGTTGTACACGTACGGCAGATATTCCGACGTCGGATACTTGGTCATGAAATCGTCGAGCAATTTCACTTTCGCCTGCGGATCCTTCTCCGCCGCGGCGGCCTGATACGCGTTGTATTCGGCCACCGTCGCCTTCGACTTGGCCGCCTGGGGCTGCTCCGGCAACGCGGCAGCGCGAACTTCCGCGGCGCACCCCGCCAACACGAGCGATACCACCAGCGCCGCGATTCGATTTCGCATCGTCATCATTGTGAACTGCCGCCTCCTGTCTGCCCGATTATCGCCCCGGGACCGCCGCAACCTTGCGGCCCGTAGCTTGCGCCATCCGGTCGGTTTGAGTCCGCGAATTATATGGAATGCGTCCGGCTCACGCAAGAAATTCCCGCGCGTCGCTGCCCCGCCGGCCGCCCCGACCCCGGTGCCCGTTTCTGCCATGTTACGATGCCCCGCGCGCGTTTCGTGCCGCCTGGAGGCCTTCCGTGCAAAACGATGCACCATTGTTGGAAGAAGTAGCCGTCATCACCGGCGGCAGCCGTGGCATCGGCCTGGCCATTGCGCGCTCTCTGGGACGTCTGGGAGCCCGCCTCGCCCTTTGCGCCACCACCGCCGAATCCGCCGCCCGCGCCGCTTCCACGCTCCAAGCTGAGCGGATCTCCGCCCTGGCCCTCGCCGCGGATGTCGGCGACCCCGCCGCCGTGCGCCGCTTTGTCTCTGCCGTGCAGGCGAAGCTGGGCGACGTCTCCATCCTGGTCAACAATGCCGGCATCGGCGTGTTTCACCCCGCCCACCAGATTGAAGAAGCGGACTGGGACCGCGTGCTCGCCACCAACCTGAAAGGCGCCTGGCTCATGAGCCGCGAAGTCGCCCCGCAGATGATTCGCCACAGTCGCGGCCACATCATCCACATCGCC
>JASHRU010000181.1 GCA_030037225.1 Candidatus Acidiferrales bacterium
GTCATGGGCTGCTCGCCGGGAGACGGCGAAGGCTACGTCCAGGAAAATCCTCCCCACGAGGTGACCATTACAAAGGGCTTCTGGATGGGTCAAACGCCGGTAACCGTGGCGGCGTACCAGCGTTTTGTCGCGGCCACAGGGCGGCAGATGCCTGTGACCCCTGTATTCAACACGAACTGGGCGAATCGGAAGATGCCTGTCGTCAACGTGACCTGGGAAGAAGCCGAGGCGTACTGCGAGTGGGCCGGTGGCCGATTGCCCACCGAAGCGGAGTGGGAATATGCGGCGCGGGCAGGCAGTACGGAAGCCCACTACGGGCCGCTCGACGAGATCGCGTGGCACGCCGACAACAGCGGCCGCGAACGATTGGACACCGACGCGATCGTGAAATCAGACCAGGCAAACTTCTTCAAGCGGTTGCTGGAAAACGGCTGCTCGACGAAGAACGTCGGCCAGAAAGCGCCCAATGGATTTGGTCTCTACGACACTCTCGGCAATGTCTATGAATGGATGAGCGATTGGTACGACGAAAACTACTATCTGGATAGCCCATCGAAGGATCCTCGAGGGCCGGACACGGGCCAGAACCGCGTCGTGCGGGGCGGAGGCTGGTTCGAGGTGGGCCGAGGCACGCGTGTCTCGTATCGTGGTGGATCGAAACCTCAGGAACGCATCCCCGGCTACGGCATGCGTTGCCTGCTGGAAACGGCGCCCCCCGAAACTGGCCTGGAACTGTCGGCACAGGCTGCCGAGCCCGTCCCGGTGATCGTGGAGGAAAACCCGAAGGACAAGCTCAAGTATGTGTGGGTTCCGCCGGGGACTTTTGTAATGGGCTATTTGCCTGGAGACATGGGGACCATAGAGGAGGCAAAACCTCCGCACTTTGTGACGCACACGAAGGGTTTTTGGATGGGGCAAACCACCGTGACCGTGGCGGCGTACCGGCGCTTTGCCGCTGCTACCGGGCGACAGATGCCCGCGGCGCCTCTCTACAACAAGGGGTGGGCAAATCAGAACATGCCCATGGTCCACGTCACCTGGGAAGAGGCGCGGGCGTACTGCGAGTGGGCTGGGGGCCGTCTTCCGACTGAAGCGGAGTGGGAATATGTACGGCGGGCCCGCGGTCCGGAGGGCCAGACGGGGACACTCGACGAAGTCGCGTGGTACGCGGACAACAGCGGCCGGAAACTCCTAGACAGTACAAAGCTCTCGCGGGAAGACCATGAAAACTTCATCCAACGGATTATCGATAACGGCGCCACCGCACACGAAGTCGGAAAGAAGCGCCCAAACGTCCTGGGTTTGTACGATTTGATCGGAAATGTATGGGAATGGGTGAACGATTGGCACGACGCGAAATATTACTGGAACAGCCCATCGCAGGACCCCCCGGGACCGGCCAGCGGAGAATGTCGCGTTCTTCGCGGCGGCTCGTGGAGCGACCCTCCGTTGCATCTTCAGGCTCCGGTCCGGTATCCGAGTGACCCCGCCAAGCGGGTTATCACGCACGGCGTTCGTTGTGTGTGGGAGAGAGCCGCGCCCGCGCACCCGCCTGCGCCTCGCTTCGATGTGCCGCGCGACACGTCGGCGCTTGCGCCCGGCACCGTGAGGGAGCACCCGGAAGATGGACTGAAGTATGTGTGGATTCCGCCCGGCACTTTCCTGATGGGCTGTTCTCCGAATGACGCCGCAGGCAGCAACGCGGAAAAGCCCTTGCATCAGGTGACAATCACGAAAGGGTTCTGGATCAGCCGGACGCAGGTAACGGTAGCGGCGTATGAACGCTTCGCCTTGCTCACGGGGCGTCTCATGCCATCACCTCCTTTCTACAATCCCGGCTGGGCCAATAAGAACTTGCCCATCACTGGCGTCCCCTGGGAATTCGCCCTGGCGTATTGCCGGTGGGCGGGGGGCCGGCTTCCGACCGAAGCGGAATGGGAATATGCGGCGCGGGCAGGCACCAGCGAAGCGCTGTACGCGCCTCTCGATGAAATTGGCTGGCATGCCGGGAACAGCGGCCGGGAGCGCCTGGACAGCCTCAAGATCTGGAACGAAGACAAGGATAACTACAACAACCGGGTGATCGAGAACGGCAACGCGCCCCACGAAGTCGGCCAGAAACTCCCCAATGCCTTTGGCCTCTACGACGTGATCGGAAACGCGGAGGAGTGGGTGAACGACTGGTACGACGAGAACTATTACAAGAATAGCCCGCCTCAAGATCCGCCGGGGCCTGCGAGCGGCGATAAGCGCGTTTTGCGCGGCGGTGCCTGGAGCCTTGTTGTCTGGTTTGATCGCGTGTCGGCGCGCTTCGCACTCACACCGGAGAGCTCCTACAACGACGTTGGGATTCGCTGCATCTGGGAACCGGATTCGCCTTGATGTGTTCCCCCTGCCGCTGTTCACGGTAACTGCGCCGAAGGGTTGCCGGCTCCCGCGCACCCCTGCAAATGCGGTCGCATAGTACTTCGGTTCCATGGCCGCATTCGCCACAATCCAACCGTCGTACCTTTGCAGCGGACAACTACGGAGTTAGGATTGGCCGCAGCGGGCGTGCCATGAAGCAGTGTCCTGTCTGCAGTACGGATTTTCCGGACGAGCACAAGACCTGTCCGACGGACGGGGCGGTGCTGCTCTCGATGGAGGGAGCGGAGTGGGAACCCGGCGTCCTGATCCGCGGCAAATACCGCATCCTGGCGCGGCTGGGCAAGGGCGGAATGGGCATCGTCTATAAAGCCCAACACATCTTCCTGGAGGAATTTCGCGCGCTGAAGGTGATGTTCCCGCACCTGGCGCAGGACCCCAAATTCCGCCACCGCTTCCTGCGCGAGGGAAAAGAAGGCCGCAAGCTACGCAACAATCCCCACATCGTGGCCATCGAGGACCAGGAGCAGGCCGAAGACGGCAGCCTCTATCTGGCCATGGAGTATGTGGACGGCGTGACGCTCCGAGAACTCCTTCGGAGCGCCCGCGGTCCGCTGCCCCTGCCGCGCGCCCTGAACATCGCCAAGGGAATCGCCGAAGGATTGCAAGCGGCGCACGTGCTGGGAATCGTGCACCGCGACGTGAAACCGGACAACGTGCTGATGGCACACGACGCGGCCGGCAACGACATCGCCAAGGTGGCAGATTTCGGAATCATGTCGCTGTGCGAAGGCTCGACGGTGATGGGCACGCGCCCGCTGCTCACCGCGCCCTACGCCTCGCCGGAGCAATGGCAGGCGCAGCCGGGCACCAAGCCCGATACGCGGACTGATCTCTACGCGCTCGGCATCACGCTGTACGAGATGCTGACCGGACGCCTGCCCTTCCGCGCCGAAAATCCCGTGCAATGGATGCACGCGCACCTTACCCAGCAACCGCCGCCACCGAGCGAGTTCAACAAGGAGCTGGAAGGGAATCCCGCCGTGGACGCGTTGGTGCTCAAGCTGCTCGCGAAGGACGCGAACGACCGTCACCCGGATGCGCAGGCGTTCCTGCGCGAGCTGAACCTGGCGCAATCCGGAATGCAGTGGACGCCGCGCATGCCCCATCAGTCCATGGACACGGCCACTCCAACCACCCTGCAGCGGCGAACACCCGTCTCCGGCTCGGGTCCCGCGCCCACTCCCGCATCGGTCACGCCCAGCGAGTCCCGCACTCCCGCCTCTGCCGAGAGAGCGGAATCGGCGCGGCCCAAATACGCGGAAGAAATGCTGCGCTGGGCGGAGCGGAACATCGAACGGAAATCGGGCGCCTCGAAAGCAATCACGGACGAGGCGGCGAAGCCCGCCAGTCCGCCGCCGGCTCGGCCCGTTACGCCTGCGGCACTGCCGCCGCTTCCGGTGCCGCACGTCGAGCCGCCGCCAACCCCGGTCGAAACCGTAAGGCCCCGCGTGGAGCGTGCCTCGCAACGCGTCGAAACTCCGCCGGAACCTTCGCCTCCGCCGCGACCCGCAGCTCCCGCGCCGGAAGCGCGCCCGAGTCCGCCTCCTGCCCCTGCGCCCACTCCTCGAGCGGTTGCCCCAGCGCGGCCTGAACCAAGGCCCGCTCCACGTTCGGCGGCAGCTCCTGCGCCGTTTTCCTCGGTAATGCACGAGGAGAAAAAATCCGCCGGCGTGTGGATTTGGGTGGTGCTGCTGGTGCTGATCGCGGGCGGCACTGCTGCCTACTTCCTGATTCCGCGGCCCGCGGCGCAGCCGCAGACCGCGGTTCCTGCGCAAACAGGCGCAGAACACCAGCTCCAAATCGACGAGCACATGAAGAAAGCGGACGACGCTTTCGCGCAGGGGAATTACGATCTGGCCATCGAGGAGTACAAGGCCGTCCAGCAGCTCAACCCGGCGAGCGTGCGCGCGAAGGAAGGCATCGAGCGCGCCACGAAAGCAAAAGCAGCCGAGAGCCTGATTCTGCCGGGCGGCAAGGGTACGCCGTAGCGTTCGGGGGTCCTGTGAAGATCGTGCGATGGAGCAGGGGCATCCGCCTCGCCCTTCTGGGGTTTTGGCTTGCCGCGCCCGCGCTGCGCGCGCAGGCGCCGGTACAATGTGCCGGCCCGCTCTCCGAGGCCGCAGTGATCAAACTGGCCTCTTCGGGCGTGGCGGACGCGCGGTTGATCCAGATCGTCAACGCCTGCGGCGCGAGTTTCGTGGTAACGCGGGAAAGCGAAGAGCGTCTGCGTGCCGCGGGAACGAGCGCGGCGGTAATCGCGGCGCTTCGCGAAAAGGCTCCCAAGTCGAAGCCCAAGCCCGCGCCTGCCGCTACGGCCGAAACTCCCAAGCCGCGCGAGCCTGCCGCGAAGCCCCCCGAAGCTCCGGAACCCACCGATCCGAAATCCCAGTTTGCGCGCGGATTCGCGAGTGAAAACGGCACGGACGTCCCCGTCGATTTCAAAGAAGCGGTGCGTTGGTACCGGCAGGCCGCCGACCAGGGCTATGCCCCAGCGCAGGCGCGGCTGGCCTACTGCTACGAATATGGAAACGGTGTGGACGTGGATTACGCGCAGGCCATGCAGCTCTATCGCAAAGCGGCGGAGCAAGGCGACGGAGCGGGACAGGCCGGCGTCGGCCATCTCTATGCGCTGGGGCTGGGCGTCTCGCGCGACGACGAAGAGGCGGTGCGCTGGGCCAGGCGCGGAGCGGCTGCAGGCGATGCGCGCGCGCTGGAAGTTGTCGGTGCGGCCTACCTGAACGGACGCGGCGTAACGCGCGATCCCGCGGAAGCCATGCAGTGGTTGCGCAAATCGGCAGACGCCGGCGACGCCTTCGCCTGCCTCTACCTGGGTGGGATGATGGCATCCGGCACGGCCGGCGCGCCAGACAAGGAAGAGGCCGACAGGTGGTTCCACAAAGCGCTCGAGCTGATGCAGCCGGCCGCCGAACGCGGCGAAGGACGCGAACTGTTCGGCATGGGCGTGATTTACGAGAACGGGGCCAGCGTGCCGCAGGATTACACGCAGGCCACAACCTATTACCGCAAGGCCGCGGAACGCGGCATCGCGTTTGCCCAGGAAAGTCTGGGACTGCTGTTCATCAGCGGCCAGGGCGTTTCGCGAAGCGATGCGGATGCGCTCGCATGGTTCCGCAAGGCTGCCGAGCAAGGTTACGCTCCCGCCGAGAGGCAACTGGGCTACCTGTACGCGCAGGGCCTCGGCGTTTCCCGCGACGACGTGGAAGCGGTGCGCTGGTACCGCAAAGCGGCCGAGCAGGGCGACGCTCCCGCACAGGTCTATCTCGGATTCATGCAGGCGAATGGCCGTGGAGTTTCCCGGGACGAAGCCGAAGCGGTCAAATGGTTTCGCAAAGCGGC
>JASHRU010000182.1 GCA_030037225.1 Candidatus Acidiferrales bacterium
CCGGCAAGCAGAATTGCCCGCCGGAATTCGCGCCGCGCGAGCAGATAGAGCACGCACGCCGCGGGCGCGGCCAGCGCCGTGTACTTCACAAATAGCGCCAGCCAGAACAGCACAGCCGATGCCGGCCACCATCGCCCTTCGCTCCGCGTGCACAGCCACAGGCCGCAAAGGCTGAACGCGATTGCCGGCAAATCCACACGCAGCAGCGGCATCCACGCTCGCGTCACTCCATTGGCCAGAAAATACAAGCCGAACGCCGTGGCCAGCAGCGCCGACCCGCTCCATTCCCGCGTGAGCAGCACGAGCAACAGAGCGATGATCACGCCGCACGCCAGCATCATCAGCCGCGGCAGCGTAAAGTTGAGCCCCCCCAGCCGCACGCATTCCGCCGCAATCCAGTACGCGATCGGACCGTAGGGATTGAGCGCGTTGGGATACGCGTGTGGATCGGGATACGCCGTCTCGCCTGCCTCGAGCCGCACCGCCGCGTTCAGTATGTTCCCCTCTTCATAGTCCAGCTGGAACGGCAGCCGCGCCTCGGCCACCGCCTGCCACACGGTGAGCACTGCGGCCGCGACGATGCATCCCGTCATGATCCATTCCGAAAGACGTAGCGCGCGTTTGTTCCAATCACCGGCAGACGCCTGAGGGCTCGCGCTCATGCTTTCGTCTCCGGAACCGTTCCGCTTCGGTGCATCGCTGCGCCAAGCGCGAGCCAGCAGCCCAGCGCGACGAATTCCCAACGCGTAAAGTGGCCGGGCACCGCGGGCGCGAGTTTCATCAGCATCAGGCTGGCGCCGACCAGCACCCCAATCATCGCCAGCATTCGGTCCACTCCCGCCGGACGCATCGCAAAATACGCCGCGCACGCCATCATCCAGCCGAAGCCCGCGGCAAACGAGCCCACCTCGGAAATGGGCACCAGCAACTGCGACCCCACCAGGCTGGCGACTGCCGTCCCTGTGCCGATGGCCACGATCGACGCCGACGGCGTTTGGAAGCGCGGATGTACGGCGGCAAACACGCGAGGAACCAGTCCGCGGCGCGCCATTGCAAAAAGCAGGCGCGTGGCAGCCACAAAATTTCCGTTGAACACCTTCCCCAGCGAGAGCAGTGCAGCGGCCAAAATCACATTCACCACCCAGCGGCTGCCCACCGCGCGTTCAATGGCCACCGCCGTCGGAAAATTCGTGCCCGCCACCGACTGCCACGGCTGCGCCCAGGCCACCACCGCGATCACTCCGCAGTAAAACACAGTAGCGGCGGCGATGGCCATGATGGGCGCGTAGAGGTGGTGCTGCGCGGGAAAATCCGGATGCGCCTCTTCCGATGCCTTCGCCGTGGACTCGAAGCCGGTCATGAAATAGGGAACGATTTGCAGCGCCAGGAGCACGGACACTCCCGGCATGTGGCTCCAGAGGGGCGTGAAGTTTCGCGCCGAGCCGCCCGCGATTCCCGCCGCGCCGAACACCGCAAATAGAAGCAGCAATCCGAATGTGGTGAAGTTCTGAAAGACGGCGCTCTGGCGGATGCCGCGATAGTTGAGCACCGCCAGCGTCACCGTCAGAACCAGTCCCAGCACCACGTGCGGCAAATGAACGGGCGAGCCCGCCACGCGATATAGCTCGAACGTGTCGAGCGCGGGAAAAATGAACGCGGCAACGCGACCGATCGCTACCGCCTCCCACGGACACACGATGGCGTAGGCGAGCAGCATGATCCAGCCGGTCCAGTAGCTCGCGGCGCGGGGAAAAACTGCGGCGGTGTACGCCACCTCTCCCGCTGCGTCCGGCTGGCGGCTGATCAGCCGGCCATACACGTAGCCAACTGGCAGCAGAGCAAGCCCACCCAGCGCGTAGCCCAGTATCGCGCCTGCCGGGCCGCCGCGCGCCAGCCAGTCGTCCATCAGAACGAGCCAGCCCACGCCCACCATCGTGCCGAATCCCAGCGTGAAGTAATCCACCAGCCGGAGTTTTCGCGCCAGCTCCGTCATGCCAGCAGGCAGAGGATTTCAAACAGAAGATTGGCAGCGAGTAGCGATGTGATTTCCGAAGTGTCGTAGGGCGGCGACACTTCCACGAGGTCCGCGCCCACCAAGCGCAATCCGCGCAGACTCCGGACCAGCTCGAGCGCCTGCGCGCTAGAAAGTCCGCCGACCTGGGGCGTGCCTGTCCCGGGCGCGAATGCCGGGTCCACGGAATCGATATCGTACGTCAGATAGCACGGCCGCCCGCGCAGCGGCGCGAGCTTCGGCTCGACCGCGGCGAGTCCTTTGCGGTGGAATTCCTCGGCCGTGATCCAGGCGACTCGATTGCGCCGTGAGAACTCGAAATCGTTGTCGCCGTACAGCTGGCCGCGGATGCCAATTTGTAGCACAGCGCCTCGGACGAGCACTCCTTCGTCAATTCCCCGGCGAATGATGGTTCCGTGGGAATGGTGTGAGCCGAAATACGTGCTCCACGTGTCCGGATGGGCGTCAATTTGCACCAGCGCCAGCGGGCCGTACTTTCGTGCCACCGCGCGCAGCAGAGGCAGCGTGATCGAGTGGTCGCCTCCGACGCTCACCGGCGTCGCTCCCGCCGCG
>JASHRU010000019.1 GCA_030037225.1 Candidatus Acidiferrales bacterium
TGGAGCCCGTGGGCGGGTCCGCTCCACGATCCGGAAGGAGAGCCGGTGAACCTGCCGCCGGGCCGGTTCGTGCAATGGAAGGCGGTGTTCACCGACGGCGCGCTGAAAACGAACATCGCCTGGGTGAGCGTGGCCTACCTGCCGAAAAACGTGGCGCCGATTATCGATTCCATCGTGCTGCAGAATCCGGGAGTGCGGGCGCAGTCGGCGATGGGGATGATACCGCCGGGGCAAGCGCAGCCGGTGCAGCTCAAAATGCCGGCGCCGCCGCCGTTGCCGGGGCTCAATCTGTTTCCGCAGGCTCCGCAGCCGGTCCAGCCGGTAAAGTTCGAGGCGCCGCCGCAGGGATTCATGCAACGGGGATGGCAATCGGTGCTTTGGGGCGCGCACGACGAAAACGACGACGACCTGATTTTTTCCGTGTACTACCGCGGAGAGCGCGAAACGGCGTGGAAGCTGCTGAAAGACAAAATCGAGACGCGCTTCTATTCCTGGGACACGGCAACCATGCCGGACGGGGCCTACTACCTGAAAATCGTGGCGTCGGACTCGCCCTCGAATCCGCCGGAGGAAGCGCTCACGGCCGAACGGGTGAGCGACCGTTTTATCGTGGACAACGCTCCGCCGGAGGTGCTGAACCTGAGGTCGAGCGTAAAGGACAGTTCCGCCGAGGTGCGCTTCGAAGCCCGCGATCCGGCCAGCGTGCTGAGCCGCGCCGAATGGAGCCTGGACGGCGGCGACTGGAAACTCGTGCTGCCGGCGGGCCGGTTGAGCGACGCACGGCAGGAAAGTTACAGCCTTACTCTGCCGGACCTGGCCGTGGGAGAGCACACTGTGGCCGTGCGGCTCACTGACGAATACGAGAACCAATCCGCGGCGAAAACGGTGTTCCGCGTGGGCGCGGGATCGAAGTGAGCACGGGACCCACCCTCGACGACATCCGCGTGGCCGCGCGGCGCATCGCGCCGTTTATCCATCGCACGCCGGTGATGACGTGCGCCACGCTCGACGCCATGGCCGGCGCGCGGCTCTACTTCAAGTGCGAAAATCTGCAAAAAACGGGCTCGTTCAAAATCCGCGGGGCCACCAATGCCGTGCTGCAGCTGAGTCCGGCAGAAGCGGCACGCGGCGTAGTGACGGAATCTTCGGGAAACCACGGCGCGGCGGTGGCAAAGGCGGCCTCGGGACGAGGGATTGCCGCGCACATCGTGATGCCCAAGAACGCGCCCGCGGTGAAATGCCGCGCGGTGGAAGGCTACGGCGGTGTAATCACCTTTTGCGATGCCAATGTGGAGGCGCGCCAGGCGCGCATGAAGCAACTGCTCGAGGAAACCGGGGGCGTGCTCGTGCATCCGTACAACGACCGGCGGGTGATTGCCGGGCAGGGGACGGCGGCACTGGAACTCCTGGAAGATGTGCCGGAATTGGACGTACTGCTCGTGCCGGTGAGCGGCGGCGGGCTGCTGAGCGGCAACTCGATCGCGGCCACCAGCCTTCGGCCGTCCATTCGGGTGATCGGCTGCGAGCCGGCGAATGCGGACGATGCCTACCGATCGATGAAGTCGGGCCATGTGGAGAAGAACGAAACCACAGATACCATCGCCGACGGGCTTCGGGCGCAGTTGTGCGAGCTGACGTTCGGGATCCTGCGCGAGCGTGTGGACGAAATTGTGCGCGTGACCGAGCAAGAGATTGTGGAGACGATGCGGCTGGTGTGGGAGCGGATGAAAATTCTGGTCGAGCCGTCGGCGGCGGTGGCGCTGGCGCCGGCGATTGCGCGCACGATTCGCGCGGACGGAAAGCGCGTGGGAGTGCTCTTTTCCGGCGGAAACGTGGATTTGAGCGCGCTGCCGTTTCACTGAAGCGGCTGGCAACGTTATTTTGAGAGAGCGCCAAGAACGAGCTTCACGAATTGCGGCTCCTAGGACGGGATTTGAGACATGGCCGCTTTGCTCCAAGACCTTCGCTTCAGCCTTCGCATGCTGCGAAGAAATTCGGCCTATACGGCGGTAGCCGCGCTCACGCTTGCGCTCGGGATTGGCGCTGTATCCACTCTGTTCAGCTTTGTGAACGCCCTCATCCTCCATCCCTACGCGTTCCAGGAACCGGAGCGAATCGTTGAGGTGTGGGAAACAGCGCCGCAGCAAGGGGTGGAGCGGGCCAAGGCTGCTCCCGCGAACTTCCGGGATTGGCAGGAACAGGCGCGGGGATTCGATCTGCTCGCCGCCGGTCACGGCTGGAACGTGAATCTGAATAGCGAAGGGATTCGCGAGCGGGTAGAGGGCTACCGCGTAACCGCAGACTTCTTTGCGGTGCTGGGAATTCCGGCGGGACAGGGCAGAGCCATCACGGCTGTGGACTTCCAGCCCGGTCACACCTCGGTCGTCGTTTTGAGCCACGGATTCTGGCTGCAGCACTTCGGCGGGAACCAGGGAATCCTGGGCAAGAGCGTGCGGCTCGGCGGCGAGGCCTTCAGTGTGATTGGAGTCATGCCGCAAGCGATGGATTACCCGCCAGGCGTACAACTCTGGGCGCCGCTCGATTTGACCGCCGGCGATCTGGCGGACCGCTCCGATCACTATCTGGACGTCATCGGTCGCCTGAAGCGCGGCGCAACGGTGGAGCAGGCGCAAGCGAGCCTCGACGAGATTTCAACGCAATTGGGACGCCAATATCCGCAGACAAACGAGGGACACCGTGCGAGGGCTGTGGGTCTAGTGGAAGACCTGACTGGCAGCGTGGGCCCGCAACTACTGCTGGTGGTGTTTGGAGCGGCGGCCTTCGTTCTGCTCCTGGCGTGCGCCAACGTCGCGAATCTTCAGTTGGCGCGCGCGACATCTCGCCAGCAGGAAATCCTCACCCGGCGGGCTTTGGGGGCGAGCCGGTGGCAGATTGCGCGGCAGTTGCTGATGGAGAGCGTACTGTTGGCCGTTCCCGGAGGTTTTGCAGGATTGCTGCTGGCCGGCTGGGGTTTCGATTTGGTGCGCCGTGCCGTCCCGCCCGCGGTGTATCTGCATATCTCCGGGGCCACACGACTGGCGAGGATTGATTCACGCGCTCTCGTGTTCACGCTCGCGGTGACGCTGCTTACCGGGATCCTCGCGGGATTGGCGCCGGCACTGGATCTTTTCGAGCCCAACCTCTACGACCGGTTGCGCGAAGGCGGCCACGGCGCCGCGTCGGGCAGGCGGACGCGGCGGCTGCGGGAGTTGCTGGTGGTTTTGGAAGTGGCTCTCGCGCTGGTCTTGCTTGTGGGCGCGGGACTCATGGAGAAGGGCTTCGACAGACTGTTGAGCGAGAACCCGGGCTTCGACCGCAGCCATGTGCTCACCCTGGAGGTGTCGCTGGCCCAGGCGAACTACGACAATGCGGCGCGGGTGCGGAATTATTACGAACGAGCCTTGCAGAAGCTCCAGGCGCTGCCCGGTGTGGAGTCGGCAGCAACCATAAGCAGTCTGCCCGGGGGCCGCGGCGGCTGGACTCGAACCGAGTATTCGGCGGAGGATCAGCCGCCGGCCGCGCCAGGGGAACTTCGGCTGGCCGTTTCGCAACACGCCTCGCCGGATTGCTTCCGCGTGTTGCGCGTGCCTCTGGTGAAGGGCCGGTTCTTCAGCGAGCAGGATGGGCCGGACTCGGCGCCGGTTGTGATCGTGAGCGAAAGCCTGGCTCATCGCATCTGGGGCGAAATGGACCCTATCGGCAGGCGCATCAAGATGGGCCGGGCGGAGAGCAAGGAGCCGTGGCGGACGGTCGTCGGGGTGGTGGGGGTCATCAAGCAGTTTCCGATTGACGAGCAACCGGAGCCGACGAGTTATGTGCCGTTTGCTCAGTCGCCACAGGCAGCGACGGCAGTCATCCTTCGCACCACCGGCGACCCGGCAGCCATGGCTCCCACGGCACGCGAGGCGATCAACAGCCTGGACGCCGATCAGCCCGCGTATCAGATACAGACTCTCGAGGACGCGTTTTCTGAGAGCGTTCTGGGCCTGCGGATTGCCGCGCGAGGCATGGCGAGCTTCAGCATTCTGGCGCTCGCACTCGCGGCGGCGGGAATTTTCGCTGTGCTGGCCTATGCGGTGGCGGAACGAACGCATGAAATCGGGGTGCGGATGGCGCTGGGCGCGCAGCGTAAGGACATACTCCGCTTGATGGTCGGATACGCGCTCCGGCTGGCGGTGGTGGGCGTGACGATTGGCGTTCCCTGCGCGCTGGGTATGACGCATGCGCTCGGCAGCGTCCTGTTCGGAGTTTTCCGGGCGGATGAGGGCACCTTTGCCGCCATTACGCTGCTGATTGTAGCGGGCGCGACGCTCACGGCGTGCATGCCCGCCCGGCGGGCGATGAAGCTGGACCCCATCGTGGCGCTGCGTCACGAATGATGAGCGGGCGGGTCCTGAAATCGAGGAAAAAACCGAAGCTGAAAAGACCAACTTAGGCGAGAATGTCCCCCCGCAGGGGGTCGCGAGCCAGCCGCGACAATTGTGCCGAAGACTCAGGAGACCTCGATAATGAAACCGACAATCATTGTGCGTGCGATAGCCATTGGAGCCTTCTTGCTGCTCTTCTCGGTGTGGTACCGGGCGGCGGAAGCGCAGTCCGAACCGGAGGTGGCCCAGCAGATCAAGAAAGTCACGAGCCGGCCGGAATTTGCGCACTCGCGCTTTGGCGTCTCGATTTGGTCGCTGGACTCGGGAAAGCCGATCTACGAGCTGAATGCGCAGCAATTGTTCGTGCCGGGCTCGACGACGAAACTGCTGACGGAGGGAACCGCGCTCGAGCTGCTGGGCGCGGATTACCGCTTCCACACGAAGATTTACGCCACGGGGCCGCTCAAGAAGAACGGAACGCTCGAGGGCGACCTGGTGCTGGTGGCGAGCGGTGATCCCAATCTATCGAACCGGATCCAGGCGGACGGCACGCTCGCGTTTGAGGACGAAGACCACTCCTACGGAGGGCCGGACAGCAAAGGGCTGCCGGGCGATCCGCTGGCAGTGATTCGCGATTTGGCACGGCAGGTGGCCGAGCACGGCGTGAAGCGGATCAAGGGGCGCGTGGTGGTGGATGCCAGTCTGTTTCCCGAAGGCCAGCGGGAGCTGGGCACACACAGGGTGCTTTCGCCGATCGTCGTCAACGACAACGTAATCGACGTGATCGCCACGGCGGGAGCGGCGGAAGGCGCTCCGGTGACGTTGAAAATCTCGCCGGAGACGGCCTACGCGAAGTTCACAAACCAGGCGACGACGGGGAAGGCGGGCACGCGGGCCTCGCTCCAATACGAGCCCGACACGGCGAATCCGGACGGGACGCACAGCGTGACAGTGACGGGAAGCCTGCCCGCAGGGTCGCCCCCGGCGATGGATGCCTACTCGGTGCCCGAGCCCAGCCAATTCGCGACCACGGTTCTGACCGAAGCGTTGCGGGAAAAGGGCGTGAAATGCGAACCGCTCGGAGCCAGTGAGAAACGGGATTTCAAGGCGCTGGGCGCGCACTATACGGCTGAAGCTGTGATGGCCGAGCACATCTCGCCGCCGCTCGCGGAAGAAGTGAAAGTAACGCTAAAGGTGAGCCAGAACCTGCACGCGAGCATGACGCCGTCGGTTGTGGGCGCACTCGTGGGGCACGCAGATAAAGACATGCTGCAAGCGGGCTTCGACCAGGAAAACGGCTTCTTGAAAAAGGCGGGAGTGGATTTGACGGGCGCGGTGCAATCGGACGGAGCGGGGGGCGACGCCTTCTTTACGCCGGACTTCATGGTGCATTACCTGAGGTACATGTCGCAGCAGAACGATTTCGCGGTGTTCAAAAGGGCGCTGCCGATTCTGGGCAAAGATGGGACGCTCGTGAAAATCCAGGTGAACTCTCCGGCGGCGGGCCACGTGTTCGCTAAAACGGGCACGTATGCGGTTTACGACGCGCTGAACAAGGATTTGATGGTGACCGGAAAAGGGCTGGCGGGATTCGTGGACAGGGCCAACGGCGAACACCTGGTGTTCGCGGCCTACGTCAATTTGGTGGCCGTGCCGCTGGGACAAGCCGAAGCGATTCAGAAGATCGCGGGAGAAGCGCTGGGCGAAATTGCCGGCGCGGCGTATGAGTACGCCTCGGCGGCGACGGCGGCGAGCGCGGGTGAGTACGATGTGATTTTGAGAAACGGGAGAATCATCGACGGCGCGGGGAATCCCTGGTACGCGGGCGACGTGGCGATTCGCGGCGACCGGATTGCGGCCATCGGCAAACTGGAGGGCGCGCGCGCACGCAAGGAGATTGACGCCACCGGGCTGGTGATTTCGCCCGGATTTATCGACATGCTGGGACAATCCGAATGGTCGCTGCTGGTCGACAACCGGTCGCTGAGCAAGCTTTCGCAAGGCATTACGTCGGAGATAACCGGCGAGGGCCAGTCCATTGCGCCACAAAGCGAGAAGACCATCGCGGCGATGAAGCCCGAATTGGATCAATTCAAGATGACGGTGGATTGGACCACGCTGGACGGCTACTTTCGCCGGCTGGAAAAATCGGGAACGCCGCTGAACATCGGAACGTATGTGGGCGCGGCGCAGGTGCGGGAAGTGGTGATCGGCGAGGAGGACCGCGCGCCCACGGCGGCGGAACTCGAGAGCATGAAGGCGCTGGTGGCGCAGGCGATGCAGGACGGCGCGCTGGGCATTTCCACCGCGCTGATTTATCCGCCCGGGCATTACGCGAAAACCGAAGAACTGATCGAGCTGGCCAAGGTTGCCGGGGAGTATGGCGGGATCTACGCGACGCATATGCGGAGCGAAGGCGCTTCTGAAGCGGAGGCGCTGGACGAGGCCATCCGGATAGGACGCGAAGGCCATCTGCCGGTGGAGATTTTTCACATGAAGGTGAGCGGGAAGCCGCGCTGGGGCTACATGAATACGATGGTGGAAAAAATTCAGGCGGCGCGGGAGAGCGGGCTCGACATACGGGCAGACCAGTATCCCTATCTGGCCGGGGCCACGGCACTGGCCTCTTCCCTTCCCCCGTGGGTGGCCGATGGAGGCATGAAGAAGCTGCTTGAACGGCTGCAGGATCCGGCGATCCGCGCCCGGATCAAGAAGGAGATGGCCACGGACCACAAGGAATGGGAAAACCTTTACTACGACTGCGGAGGCGGAGCAGGAGTTGTGGTGCTGGCCAACGACGCCTCGCTAAAGAAATACGACGGCAAGTCCATGGCCGAGATTGCCAAGGACCAAGGCAAGCCGGAGATGGATGCGCTGTTCGATTTCATTCTCGCCGACAAAGGACATACGGGCGCGATGTACTTTATGGCTAACGAGACGGATTTGACCACTGGGCTGAGGCAGCCGTGGACGGCGATCGGGCTGGACGCGGGCGAATCCTCGCTGGATGGGCCGCTCTATGAACCGCACGATCATCCGCGGGCGTTCGGCTCGATGCCGCGGTTCCTGGGGCACTACGTGCGCGACGAAAAACTGATGCCGCTGGAGCAGGCGATTCGCAAAATCACCTCAATGCCGGCGCAGAGAGAACATCTGACCGGCCGGGGGCTGATCAAACCGGGCTTTTATGCCGACCTCACTGTGTTCGACCCGGCGAACATCACGGACGAAGCAACCTACGCGGAGCCGACGAAGCTGTCGCGCGGAGTGGAGTACGTGTTCGTGAACGGACAACTCGAATACGAGCACGGGAAACTGACGGGAGTGACCGCGGGACGGCCGCTGCGGGGGCCGGGCTGGAAGCACTCGGCGACCGAGTGAAGGAAAGGTCCGTAGGGGTGCGAACTGCCTGCAGCAGGGATGTGCTGCCCTATGAAGAGCGCGCGGCTTCGCCGTGTGAAGCGGCGAGCGGGCGGACGCGGGCGTTGAGAAGAGCGAGCAACTGGTCGCGCAAGAAGAAGGACATGTGGCCAGCGCCGGGAATCAGGACGAGATGTTTCGCCGGCGCGTCGAGCTCGGGCACGTAGGACTGGACTTCCGAGGTAACCGTGTGGAGGTCGTGCTCGCCTTGAAAGAAAAACATGGGCAGCTCGAACCGCGGGCCGAGTGTGCGCGCATCGAAGGCCATGTATTCAGGGAGTAGCGCCTCGAACCAGGCCATCGAAACTCCGCGAACGTCGAAGGGCGGAAGGCCCTGGGCGACGTAATTGGCGCCGGGAGGCGGAGTACGCATGGCCGCGAGAAAGGCAGGGTCGAGCGCGGCGAAGACTGCCTGCTCAGCAGTCTGCGGGGCGTTGGCGAATTTGTCCTTGGTGGCTACGGCGGCTACAGAGTTGTAAGGAGGCGGGCCGATGGCTTCGAGTTCCGCGACGGCGGCCGCGTCGCCGGCCTGGCGAGCGCGCGCGAGAACCAGTTCGTAGGATAGCGCCTCCTGCCTGGCGAAATTGACCACCTGGCCGTTTCCCACATAGGCAAAAAACAGCTCAGGACGCGTTTTCGCGATTTGGAGGCCCGTGATGGTGCCGCCGGAAGTAGCGAGGATGGCGATTTTCGCGACTCCGAGATGGCGGCATACGAATTCGACGACGGCAATGGCATCGCGCAGATTGCGACCGAGACTCAGTCCGCGGGCTCCCTGCTCCGGATTCTTGGCGTAGGTCGAGCCGAGGCCGGGCGGATCCCATTGCACGAGGGTCCAGTCGCGCTCCCAGGGCTCGAGAAAGGGCGCGGTCTGGCAGAGACCCTGGAGGACGAACAGAACGGGATTCGTACGGTCGGCCCCGCGAATGGTAATCCACTCGTCCTGGCCATGGACGGGAATGAATCGACCTTCGAAAATGGGCTCGGGAATGCGTGGACTGAGCATGGACGGATTCTACTAGGTTACCGAGCGCGCGAGACAGCGTGCCGGGGCAACGCTATTCCGCGCGAAGTGCCTCCACCGGCGAAACTGAGGCAGCGCGGCTGGCCGGGATAATGGCTGCAAAGAAGGAGCAGACGGCGAGCGCGCCGGCTGCGAGCGTGAGGGCAATCGGGTCCCAAAATCCCACGCCATAGAGTTGCGCGGAAATCAAACGGCCGGCGCCGATCGCAAGCGGCAAGCCCAGAAGCAATCCCACGAGCACGCGCTGGAATGCGCCGCGGAGGACGAGGCGAATCACGCGGACACGGTTGGCACCGAGAGCCATGCGCACGCCGAATTCGTTGGTGCGCTGGGCCACGCCGTAGGCGGTCACACCGTATAGGCCGATGGCGGCGAGGACGAGGGCGACGATGCTGAACAAGCTGGCGAGGGCAGCGACTGCCCGCTCCTGGTTGAACGCGAGACTGATTTGCTCCTCGAGGGTGCGCACAGAGGTGAGAGTCAGATTGGGGTCCACATCGGCCAGAGTACGTGCGAGCACGGGCTCCAGGGCGCCCGGGGGAATCGTGGTGACCAGCAGAATTCCGCCGATGTAGTGCGAACTGAGTTCGATGCGCTGCATGTTCGACTGAGTGTAGGGGACGGTCTGCGCCAGCGGAACGTAGAACATGGGGAATGTAGGCCGACGGAAACCCCAGCCGGCGAAGCGGGCATCCCCAACGACACCGACGATGCGGAAGTAGCCCGCGTTTTCGGGCAAATCGAGGCCGAAGTGCTGGTCGATGGGGTCTTCGCCAGGCTTGAAAAAGCGTTTTACGAAGGCTTCGTTGACCACGGCCACGAGCGGAGCGGATTCGTTGTCGGCCTCGGTGAGACCGCGCCCGCGGAGCACCGGAACGCCGAGGTCTTGCAGGTAGTGCGCGCTCACACGATCCCAGGAAGCGTCTGAGTCTCCCGTCATCTGCCCCGGCGGATGGCCGGAAACCATGATGATTTCGCCCCAGTTGCTGGTGAGCGGGTTGTAAAGCGCGAGGCCGGAGCCCTGCACGCCAGGAATGCGATTGAGCGCATCTTCCAGTTGGCGATAGAGCGCGGCCAGATGTTCCTGGGTGTAGCTGGCGGGAGGATTGTGAAGCGCGACAAGCACGCGTCCCGGAATTTGATAGCCGAATTTCTGGTGCTCGAGATTGTTCAGACTGCGGGCCAGCATGGTGGCTCCGGCAACGAGGACCACAGAGAGGGCGGCCTGCACGATGAGCAGCCCCTTGCGCGCAAAGGAACTGCGGTCGTGCGTTCCCCGGCCGGCCACGCGCAGCGCTTCGGCCGGATCCGTGCGCGTGGAGAACCAGGCGGGCGCGGCGCCGAAAATCACGGCGGTGAGCAACGCCAACCCGATGGCGAAGGCCAGAATGGGGAGCGACGGACTCACGCTGAAGGGAAGAAAGTGCGCGCTCCGGAAGGCGAGAGCGAGCAATAGCCGCGCCGCGGCCACAGCCACAGCAAGGCCGGCAACACAGCCGCCGAGCGCCAGCAGAACGCTTTCCGTCAACGACTGCGTAATGATCTGCCGGGGAGCGGCCCCGAGCGCGAGACGCACGGCGGTTTGCGGGCGGCGCACGGCAGAGCGGGCGAGCAGCAGATTGGCAACATTGGCGCAGGCGATCAGCAGAACCAATCCGCAAACGGCAAGCAGAATTTGAAGACTGCGGCCGTATTCCTCCTTCATCGCCTCGACGCCTGAGCCGGCAGGAATTACATTGATGACCTGCTTGGGAAGGACGCGGATTACGTCGGGCATCCAGTTGGCAGGATAATCGGAATCGGTCTGCAGCCACTGGCGCAAGACGGCGGTGAGGCGCGCAGAAATGCCGCTGGTGGAAGCGCCGGGGCGCAGGCGGCCCATCATGCGCAGCCAGGCCTCCTGGGGTTGATCGAGAAGCGCGATGCCCCCCTCGAGCATGGGTTCCTGATGCAAGGGCACCCAGAGGTCGGGCGGGTCGCTCTCGA
>JASHRU010000183.1 GCA_030037225.1 Candidatus Acidiferrales bacterium
TTCGCTGGCCAGCCCTCCCGTGCTCAACTCGATTGCGCCTCTGCTGATTCCGCAAGGAGCCGTCCTGGAGGACCTTTATCTTTCCGGTTCGGGCTTCCTCAGCACCACGAATGTTCTCTTCTCCGGCGTAAGTGTGAACAACCTGACCAACGGCGGCGTCACCGCGGTGAGTGCTGCCGTGCTGCGGGCGCGTATTCCGAGCACTCTTCTTGAGAACGCGGGAACGTTTACAGTGACCGCCCAGGAACAGATCCCCACGCCGGGCCAGCCGGTGCAGTCGATCCAGGTTCAGGTGGTTCCGGTGCGCCCCTCCCTGCTCGGCGCCACGCCCGTCACCATCCCTCAGAACTCTCCCACCACGACGGTGGAGCTCTCCGGCGGCTATTACACGCCCTCGACGATTAGCGAGTGGAACGGCCATCTGGTGAGCAGCATTGCGGATGCGAACTTTCCGCGCACGCTCCAGGCGGCCATCAATTCCAGCGATCTCACCGAGGCCGGTTCGTTCCCCATCGCCGTGCGCACCCCGGCCGCATCGCCGCCCCGTTCGGCCATCAACGTTACGATTCGTCCCCCGGGCGGCCCTACGGTGCCCAATACAGTCATCCCCGGATTCTCGAAGCCGGTTGCCGTCGCTGTGAACGACATTACTGGCATCGCCGTTGTTGTGGATCAGGCTTTGAACCAGATCGATCTGCTGAACCCAGGACTCACCGGCATTGCTTCCCAGATCCCTGTGGGCACCACGCCCACCTCGGTGGCAATCGACGGTGTGCGCAATCTTGCCTTCGTCACAGACAGCGTCTCGAACGACCTGGACGTGGTGGATCTCTCGGGGGTGAACCCGACGATTACGCTGCCGTGCCTGGGTGCTGCTCCCGTGGCTGTCGGTGTGGACGAACTGCACGGGCTCGCCTTGGTGGTGGATCAGAACGGAAGCGCCGGCTTCATCCTGAGCACAACACAGCCCATGACCTGTCCCCCGGTCCCGCCCGGGCTCCAGCCCATCACCTCCATCTCCCGTAATAATGGCGTAGTGACCGCAACACTCGCGGCGGCGCTGACCATTCCGGGGGGCAATGGTGTTGGCACGGTGGTCATCTCAGGGGTGGCAGATTCCAGTTACGATGGCACTTTCGTCGTGACCGAAGGCTCCGGTACAACTACGCTCACCTGGAGCCAGGCTGGTGTAAACAGCAGCAGTAGCGGCGGCTCGGCGAGCACAGGCGGAGGCTCCATACTCGCCACTGTTCCCGTGAGCACCGGGACGCAGCCTCAGATCGCCGTAGTGCCGGAGCTGGGTTGGGCGATCGTGACTCCCGGCGGCGCGGGCTCTCTTTCCGTTGTGGATCTGACCCGGCTTTCGCTCGTGTTCAGCGCCTCCGTCACTGTCACCACGCGAGGCGTTGCCGTGAACACGGAAACGAAGACCGTGCTTCTGGCCGATCCCTCCGAGGCCTCGGGGCTGCTGTTTAGCCTCCGCGACGAGTCCATCGCTGGCATCCCGCTCACACTGGGCAACGTGGCAGCCGCGACCAACCCGTTCACCAACGTGGGAGTTCTGCTGAATCCGGGGGCACATCTCGCCTATCTGCTGGACTTGAACATCCCCACGGAGATCACCACAGTCACCCTGGGGAGTGATCCCATTGCCGTGGCACTGGACGCGGCTACCAACATGGCGCTGGTGGTGGACGACGTGGATGCCACCGTCACCGTGATGGACCTCGGCGTGACACGCTCGCGGTTGTCGGAGCCTCAAGTGCTGGAAATGAGTCCCCTCTACACGCTGACGTCCACGAGTTCCCTTCCGCTGTTCATCGCCGGCGCGGGTTTCACCGCCGCGTCGCAGATTCGGTTGAACGAGACGCCCATCGCCACCACATTTGTCAGCAGCCGCGAACTCACCGCCTCCATTCCTGCCTCGTTCCTCACGGCGCCCTATGCGCCGGTACGCATCGTCGTGGACGTAGAGAATTCACCCACTCTGTATTCGAACGTCAGGAATCTTCTGGTTGCCCTGGCCGTGCCGGTGGGCAATTCTCCTCAGGGCGTGGCGGTGGATCAGGACGGCGATCGGGCGCTCGTGGCAAATTCCGGCGACAATACCGTCTCTGTGATCGATCTCTCTCCAGTCAATACGACGTTTGGGACGGTAACCTCTCTGCTCACCGTCGGCACCACCCCCTTGGCGGTCGGTGTGGTCTCGCGCAACGGCATGGCTGTGGCCACCAATAGCGGGGCCGATACCGCATCCATAATCAACCTGACCACAAATCCTTATACGGTGCCGTCTACGGTCAGTGTCGGCTCCGAACCTACCGGGGTCGGCATCAGCGAGTCGCTCGGCGATGCCATTGTCACGAACAGCGACAGCAACTCGATCAACCAATTTGCGCTCACTCCCGCGACCACCACGGTTCCCAGCGGCATCAGCGTGGGTGTAGGCCCGATAGCGGCCGCGGCCGCGCCGGATTTGAACTACGCGGTCGTGGCGGAAGCTACGGCCAACAATGCCACGCTCTTCGACGTGTCTTCCGGAACCCCGGTCTTGCTGGACAACATAGCGGACGTCTCGGGCGCTTCGGGCGTGGACTATGATCCGGTAACCCAGCAATTCCTGATCCAGGCCAGCGAATCCAACACGGTCACCGAACTGAATGCAACATGCTCGGGGGGTACCTGCACGCTCCTCGAGACCAGCATTCGTACCGGCGTGGATCCGACCTCGCTGGCTTACAACTTCCAGAGCAGCTTGCTTCTGACGCTGAACAGCGGAAGCTCGACTCTCTCGGTGATCGATTTGCCGGCGCTGCTCGTTCGCGACGTCTTGCCGCTGTCGGCCGGAACGGTGTACGCGATGGCCATCCATCGGCGCCTGGAATATGTCGTCATTTCGGACCCGAGCAACAACCAGATTCTGCTGCTGCCTCTGCCCAGGTAGTGCGGACAAGGGTTTTCGTTGACCGGCTCGGAAGGCCGCGTCTATAATGCGCGGTTTGTATCCTCGACGGAATGTGCGCAAGGAGATGTGATGAAGAACCAAGGAAAAGCTTTGGTTGTACTGGCACTCCTTTTGATTGCCGCCGCCGCCGTGCGCGCGCAGAGTGCCCCTCCGCCGGCAGCCGCTGCCCCTGCTATGCCGAAACTCGCCATCGTGGATATCCGCACCGCAATGGCCAGCACGGCCGAAGGCAAGCAGTTGGCCGCGGAGATTCAATCCCAGTTTTCCGCAAAGCAGGCCGAGCTCGAGAACATGCGCAAGAACCTGGAAGACATCCAGAACCGCCTGACGAGCGGTGCGCGAACGCTCAGCGATGAGGAGCGCGCGCGTTTGGAACGCCAGGGCACGCGCTTGCAGCAGCAACTCCAACGCAAGCAGGAGGAGTACCAGGCCGAACTCAACGACGCGCAACAGGATGCGTTCGAAAAGCTCGGGCGCAAGATGGGCGAAGTGGTCTCCCGATACGCCCGCGACAACGGCTACCTGATGATCATGGACGCCCAGGTGTGCAATATCTACTGCTCGAACCAGCTCGACGTCACGCAGGACATCATCCGGCTGTATGACCAGGCCAATCCTGTGAAGAATGCCGCCGCGGCGCCAGCCAAGCCGGGCGCGGGGACAACCGCCCCCAAGCCAGCAGCGCAGCCGGCCACCAACCCCCCTGCCTCCAAACCGAAGCCCTAGGTCGGTAGTTACGAGAACAGGGCTGCCCAGGCGCCCGGCAGGGTGTGCCGAGTCGCTTTGCATCCTCGCCTGAAGCCGTTCGCTTGCTTTCGGCTGGGGGCTGCGGTAGAGTGGGTTTTCCGGGCGAGGGGTCGAACACCAGAGTGGGCGAAAGCCCACTTTTTTGTTGGCCGAGGCGACGGCCGCAAGTGGGGTGTCCGCGCTTGCCGGGAAGGTCCCGGGCGGGGAATGAAGATCGAGAAGATTCGCGAAGTGGCGGAGCGGGTTGCGGGCGCTTCCGGCTTGGAAGTGGTTGACGTCGAGTGGAAAGTGGGCCGCCAGCGCTTTTTGCGGGTGGTGCTGGACAAGCCCGGGGGCGTAAACCACGGGGATTGCGAGAAGGTGAGCCACGAACTGGGTGTGATCCTGGACGTGGAAGAGCTGGTTCCCGGGCAGGCTGGATATGTGCTGGAGGTAAGTTCGCCCGGACTGGACCGCAAGCTCACGAAGCCCGCGGAGTTCGAGCGGTTCGCCGGGCGACGCGTCAAGATTTCTCTGGCGCAGCCGGTCGAGAACCTCACGTTCTTCGAGGGGCGGCTGGCGGG
>JASHRU010000184.1 GCA_030037225.1 Candidatus Acidiferrales bacterium
GATCATCGACCAGAGCATGGCTCATCTCTACTGGCCGCATGAGAGCGCGTTGGGAAAACGCGCAATCGTCGGCATCCCGAACGGAAAACTTCCGTGGATGACGATTGTGGGTGTGGTGAAGCACGTGCACTACGCGAGCCTGGAGACAAATTCGCGTGTGGAGCTTTACTGGCCGTACGCCCAGCAACCGTACCGGCAGGCGCAGATGGACGTTGTGGTGAAGACATCGGGGAATCCAGAGAGCCTAGCGCCGCAAATCGAACGGGCAGTGCACGCCATCGATCCAGACCAGCCACTCTTCCACATGCGCACGATGGAAGAGTGGATGGCGGACTCCGTGGCTCGCAGGAAGCTGGCACTGGACCTACTCGTCATTTTCGCCGCTCTGGCGCTGCTGTTGGCTGCGGTGGGGATCTATGGGACCACCTCGTTTTCCGTGGGGCAGCAGACGCGCGATATCGGAGTGCGGCGGGCGCTGGGAGCGCAGACGGGCAGCGTCCTGCGAATGGTGATGGCACAGGGAATCCGCGTGGTGGGCATAGGAATTGCCGCCGGACTGCTGGGCGCGCTGGCCGTGACACAACTGATGAAACATTCGCTGTTCCAGGTAAGTGCGGCAGATCCGGTGACCTATCTTGCGGTGATCGCAATACTCGCGGCGGTGGCGGAGGCGGCAGCGGCGTTGCCGGCGTGGAGAGCGTCGAGGGTCGATCCGTTGGTGGCGCTTAGGCACGAATGAGGGGATGAACGATGGACACGCTGATTCAGGACGTTCGTTTTGCGCTGCGCATGCTTCGCAATTCACCGGGATTCACGGTGGTCGCGGTGCTAACGCTGGCGCTGGGAATCGGCGCGAATACGGCGATGTTCAGCGTGGTGAATGCCGTGTTGCTGCGGCCGCTGGGCTACCCCGATTCGGACCGCATGGTCTTTCTGAGCGGCTGGTCGGACCACGTGCCGTACATGAGCATTTCCATGGCCGATATGCGCGACTGGCAGTCCATGAACACCGTGTTCGAGAGCATCGCGCCGTACAGAACGGAAAACGTGGTGCTGACGGGCACGAGCGATGCGGAGCAGCTCGCCGAACGGCAGATCACCACCGACTATTTCTCCGCCACACGGCTGCAGCCGGTGATTGGCCGCGCAATGACCGCGGAAGAAGACAAAGTGGGCGGCGAACGCGTGGTGCTGCTGGGTGAGGGCTTCTGGGCGCGGAAGTTCGGGCGCGACCCGGCCGTCCTGGGCCGCAATCTGATTCTCGACGGCGAGACTTACACGGTAATCGGCGTGCTCCCCAGCGGGCAGATGCACGGCTTCTGGCAGCAGGTGGACGTGTTCACCTCGCTCTGGCGAATGGAGGACACACTCGGCGGTCCCACCCGCCGCGATGAGCATCCAGGAATGTATGCCATCGCGAGGACGAAGCCGGGAATCACCATCGCGCAGGCCCGCGCGGAACTGAAATCCGTTGCGAGCCGGCTGGCGCAGAAGTATCCGGCCACCAACACCGGAAATTCAGCCGAGGTTTTCTCCCTGCTGGGCGCCTACGTGGACGATCTGCGACCGCCGCTCTTGGCGCTGCTGGCCGCGGTGGGCCTGGTGCTGCTGATCGCGTGCTCGAACATCGCCAACCTGCTGCTCGCGCGCTCATCGGAGCGATTCCGCGAGCTGGCGGTCCGCCGCGCGATGGGAGCGGGCGCGTGGCGGCTGCTGCGGCAATCGCTTACGGAAAGCCTGGTGCTCGCCCTTGCGGGGAGCGCGCTGGGAATTGTGCTGGCGGCCTGGAGCCTCCAGGGATTCCGCCACTTCTTTAGCGATGCGGTGCCGCGCATCGCGGAATCGTCGATGGACCGCACGGTCCTGCTGTTCAGCCTGGGGCTGACCGTATTCACCGCTTTGTTTTTCGGCATGTTGCCCGCAATTCAATCGGCGCGCACCGACGTGCAGCAAGCGTTGCAGGAAGGCGGCCGCACGGGAACGGGACGTTCGACGGGAAGGCTGCGCAGCGTGCTGGTTGTGGCCGAACTGGCGCTTTCGCTCATGCTGCTGGTTGGCGCCGGGTTGATGAGCAAGAGCCTCTACCGGATTGTCCACGCCAACGCTGGATTCAATCCCACGCATGTGCTCACGGCCAACTTCACGCTCCCCGATGCGGCGTATCACGATCCGGAGAAGAGCCGCGCGTTCATCCGACAAGCAGTCCAAAAGCTCGAGGCTGTGCCCGGCGTGGAGTCTGCCGGATTCAAGTGGCCGCTGCTGGGCGGCGCCCAGACCGGATTTTACGTGGAGGGGCGGCCGATGCCGCAACCCGGTCAGTTTCCAACGACCGATATCGGCCGCGTGACGCCCGGCACATTTCGCGCCATGGGCATCCGGCTGCTGCGGGGCCGCTACTTCGACGAGCGGGACACCGCCACGTCGCCTCACGTGTGCATCGTGGACGAAACTCTGGCCGCGCAGATGTGGCCCGGCGAAGACCCCATCGGAAAACGCTTGGCAGGGGACGGGCTGCCCACGCCGGGGCAGAGCCCGAACTGGCGTGAGGTCGTGGGAGTGGTCGAACACGTGAAGAATTACGGCGTGGATCAGCCTTCGAGGTTCGAAACCTACGTCCCCAACGAACAGCAGCCGGGACAGGGTGGGTCGCTGGTCATCCGCGCGGCTGCCGATCCCGCGGCGCTCGCCCCGGCGATGCGCGCCGCAGTCCGTTCGGTGGATCCGGGAGTTCCGCTGTTCAGTGTACGGCCGATGAACGATGTGGTGGCGGAGAACAATTCGACGCGGCGGCTTTCCGTCGAGCTGATTGCCGGGTTCGCCGGACTGGCTCTGCTGCTCGCGTCGCTCGGAATCTATGGGGTGATCTCCTATCTGGTGGTGCGGCGGCATCACGAGATCGGCCTGCGCATCGCCGTGGGGGCCCAGCGCAGTGACATCCTGCAACTCGTGCTCGGACAGGGCGCTCGGCTGGCGGGAATCGGCGTGGTGCTGGGACTGGTCGCGTCCATCGGGGCCGGCCGTGCGCTTTCTTCCCTGCTCTTCCAGGTGAATCCACGCGATCCGGTTACGCTGGGCGGCGTTTCACTCCTGCTTGCCGGCGTCGCGCTGCTGGCGTGTTACCTGCCGGCGCGCCGCGCCACACAGGTGGATCCGCTGGTCGCGCTCCGGCACGAGTAGAAGGGGGCGGAATGGGCATGCTGATCAATGACCTTCGATATGCCTTGCGGGCCCTGGCGAAAAGCGGCGGGTTCACCTCGGCGGCGGTATTGACGCTGGCGCTGGGAATCGGCGCCACTACGACCGTGTTCAGCGTGGCCTACGGCGTGCTCCTCCGCGCGCTGCCCTATCCGCACGCGGATCGAATCGTTGCCGTCGCGGAGGTCCAGGCGAATGGCCGCTTGAATGACTTCACGGATCCGAACTTCGACGATTTGCACGACCAGAATCGCAGCCTGGCCGCCTTCGCCGAGTACACTAACCGGATTCCTCTCTCCGTTTCCGGCGGAACCGAGCCGGTCGACGCGGGCGGCGTCATTGTTTCCCGGGAGTTCCTCGACGTCATGGGAGTGCATCCCGCTCTGGGCCGCGCCTTCGCCGGCGACGAATTGCGCTTAGGCGGCGCGCCCGTCGTGATCGTCAGCCGGGACTTCTGGATGCGCTATCTGGGCAGCGACCCCGACCTCGCCGCTCACCGGCTGGTTATCAGTGGAAAGGCATATAGCGTGGTTGGAGTAATGCCGGGCGGCTTCTCCTTTCCGCCCGACACGATGGTCTATCTCCCGCGCGAGCAGTACGAGCGCGGGACCAGCCGGACAGCCCATAACTTTCAGGCGGTCGCGCGGCTGAAAGAAGGCGTGACGCTGGCGCAAGCGCGCTCGGACCTGAGTGCCATTGCACGGAGGTTGAAAGCGCAGTTCGGCGACGACACGAACATGTCCGATACCTCGATCCTGCCGCTGGTAGATCGGCTTGCGGGAGGCGTCAGGCCGGCGCTTCTAATGCTGCTCGGCGCGACCGGAGCATTGCTTCTGCTTGCCTGCGCCAACGTGGCGGGACTGCTGCTGGCCCGCACGGTAGGACGCCGGCGAGAGTTGGCCGTGCGTGTGGCGCTGGGAGCGACCCGCTGGCAAGTAACGCGCCAGCTACTGCTCGAATCGGTGTGCTTGGCGCTGGGTGGTGGCGCCTTCGGCGTGCTCGCGGCCAACTGGGGAGTTCAAGGAATCCTGGCGGCGGCAGGGGCGCATCTTCCGCGCGCAAACGAGATTCAGATGAGCTGGCCAGCGGTGACATTTGCGGCCGGAGCCGCGCTCGTCACCGCGGCGGCGATTGGCCTCGCCTCGGCGTGGAGGGCCACGCGCACGGATCCCAACGAGGCTCTTGGCGAGGGGCAACGAGGCGGCACGCCGGGAGAATCGGCGCAGCGCGTCCGCGGATTGCTGGTGATTTCGCAGATGGCCGTTTCCCTGGTATTGCTGGCGGGGGCGGGACTTCTGGCGCGCAGTTTTCTGCTTTTGCTCGACGTCGAGCGGGGCTTCCGCGTTCAAAACGTCCTGACGGTAGCCCTCGCGCTGGAATCCAGCGATGACCCGGCCGCAGGCGTCCGGCGCGCCGCTTTCCTCGACCGGCTTTTGGCGCGCGTGCGCGAGCTTCCGGGCGTTCAGGTTGCAGGAGCGACCGACAGCCTGCCGCTGACGGGCAACAACCGAAACGGCACTTTTCTAATGATGGCCCCGGGCGAGGAGATGAAGAGCTTTAACGACTTCCAGGAGAGATGGAAGGACCCGTCGCGCTCCGGATTCGCGTATTACGAGATTGCCAGCGCAGGTTATTTCACGGCGATGGGCATTCCGCTCGTCCGGGGGCGGATGTTCGATGACCGCGACGTTGCGGATGCGCCTCATGCTGCTCTCATCAGCGAGTCGCTGGCCCGCCAGCGCTGGCCCGGCGAAGACCCTATAGGCCAGCGAATTGAATTCGGCAATATGGATGGAGATCTTCACGTGCTCACTGTGGTGGGCGTGGTTTCCGATGTGCGCGAACTTGACCTCTCCAGGCCCGCACCCGCGGCAGTCTATTGCGATTACCGGCAGCGGCTGCGGGCCACGAATGAGTACACCATTGTGATGCACACCGCGATGGACGCGGCCTCGCTTATCCCCGCAGTCCGCGCGGCGATTCGCGATCTCGATCCTTCCCTGCCGCCACAGTTTCAGACTATGGAGCAGGTTTTCTCAGCCTCTCTCGCGGACCGCAAATTCAACCTGTTGCTGCTGGGCCTGTTCGCAGGCTCGGCTCTGTTGCTCGCGGCAACGGGAGTGTACGGGCTGCTCGCTTACACCGTGGCCAGCCGGACCCGTGAATTCGGCGTGCGCATCGCACTGGGAGCGGCGCCAGCAGACGTGGTTGGCATGGTATTGCAGAGCGGGGCGCGACTGGCGCTGATTGGAATTGCCATTGGCTTGGCCGGTGCGCTGGCCCTCTCGCGCGTGATGGCGGGCTTGCTCTACGGTATCCGGACCAACGACCCGATGACGCTCGTGGGCGTCTGTGCGGTCCTGGCCGGCGTGACTCTGGTGGCCTGCTACCTGCCGGCCCGGCGTGCCTCACGCGTGGATCCGCTGGTCGCGCTGAGATACGAATGAGAGGGCGGCGGACAGGTGCCCGATAACTTCGGGAGGAGGCTGACTGTGGACACCCTGCTGCAAGACATTCGCTACGCACTGCGGCTGCTTCGCAAATCGCCGGGCTTCACACTGGTGGCCGTGTTGACGCTCGCGCTCGGCATCGGCGCTAACACCACGATCTTTACGCTGGTGAACGCCGTGCTACTGCGCCCCTTGCCGGTGCAGGATCCCGAGCGGCTGGTGGCCGTGCTGGGCACGGACGCGAAAAACAGCACTGCGCAGTTCCAGTTCCTGCCGATTTCCTACATCAACTATCAGGACTTGCGGGACAAGAACAGCACGCTATCGGGTCTGGCGGCGCTCACGGGCACCGGCGTCAGCCTCTCCGGCGCGGGCAATCCCGAACAGCTCAATGCCACCCTCGCATCGGGCAACTATTTTGATGTGCTGGGCGTTCGCGCGCTCCTCGGCAACACGTTTGATGCCGAGCAGGCGAAGAAGCAGGGCGGGTATCCGGCGGTTGTACTCGGCTATGGGCTGTGGCAGCAGCGGTTCGGCGGCGACCCCTCGATTGTGGGGAAATCAATAACGCTGAACCAGCAACCGTTCACCGTGATTGGAGTCATGCCGAAGAACTTTCAGGGAACCTTTGTGGGACCCGCGCCCGATTTGTGGATTCCGGACGCGATGCACGACCAGGTTCTGACCGGCGTATTCAAGGACTGGTTCATGGAGCGCCGGCCCGCGATTATCTTCGCGTTCGGCCGCCTGAAGCCTGGAGTAAGCCGGCAACAAGCACAGTCGAACCTGCAGGCGATCATGACCAACCTGGCCAAGGAATTCCCCAACGACAACGAGGGGCGGAGTGTGAATTTGCTGCCACTGTCGCAGACTACAGTGGGCCCAAACGGGCGCGACGTGTTTGTGAAAGCGTCGGTAATGATGATGACGGTTGTCGGCCTTGTCTTGCTCATCGCTTGCGCCAACCTGGCAAACCTTCTGCTCGCGCGCGGAGCGGACCGTCGCAAGGAACTGGCCGTGCGCCTGTCTCTGGGTGCGACCAAATCGCGGCTGGTCATGCTGCTCTTTTCGGAAAGCTTCCTGTTGGCATTGCTCGGCGCCGGCACTGGGCTCGCTGTGGCCGCTGGATTCCGCAGAGCGTTGCTTGCCTTTCGCCCGCCGTTCCTCAAGCCCGAAGACATTGACCTGAGCATGGATTGGCGTGTGGTGCTGTTCACCGGGGGACTGGCGCTTCTCACGGCATTTGCGTTCGGAATGCTGCCCGCGTGGCAGGCCATGCGGTTCAGCGTGAACGATACGTTGAAGGAAGGCGGCGGGCGCTCAGGCTCAGCGGGCGGAAGACATGCCGTGCGGAGCGCGCTGGTGGTTGTGGAAGTGATCCTCTCTATGATCGCTCTGGTGGGGTCGGGATTGTTCCTCTCCAGCCTGCGCAACGCGGAGCGGATCGATCCCGGCTTCGAAACGAAAAACATGCTGATCATGAACTTCGACCTGGGAGCGCAGAATTACAAGCCTGAGCAGGGCCAGGAGTTTTACCGGAGGTTGATGGAACGTCTTCGTGCGATTCCGCAGGTGAAGGACGCCTCAGTAGCCGACGGCGGGCCGCTTTCTCCTGGACTCTTTCGGACCGTGTTTCCCGAGGGGGTGGACTCGAGCGACAGGAGGAATGGCATCCTCACTGCTGTCACTGTGGTCGACACGGAGTATTTCCAGACCACAGGCACTCCCATCCTGCGCGGCCGGGGCTTCGCAGAAACGGACCAGGAAGGCGCTCCACTGGTGAGCGTTGTGAATCAGGCTTTCGCGGATAAATTCTTCCCGAACCAGGACCCCATCGGCAAGAGATTCCGTTGCTTCGGCGAAACCTGGATTTTGGAGATCGTGGGGGTTTCCCGAACCGCGAAAATCAATACGCTGGGAGAAGACCCTACGCCCGCTTTCTACCTTCCCATGAAGCAGCATTATTCGCCTGCGGTGACGTTGCACGTGCGCACGACCGGCGACCCGGACTCGGCTCTGCCGACCGTGCGGAGCACCGTACAGGAACTGGATCGACAACTTCCCATCGTGCGGGTGCTGACCATCTCTCAGTCGTTGGACCGGGTGCTGTGGGCGGCGCGTTTCGGTGCCTCGCTTTTGCTGATTTTCGGTTTGGTGGCGCTGTCGCTTGCCGCCATCGGGATATATGGCGTCATGTCGTACAGCGTGCAGCAGCGGCGGCGGGAGATGGGAATCCGCATCGCGTTGGGCGCGCAGGAGCGGGATGTGCTGCGCCTGGTGCTGGTTCATGGTTTATGGTTGGCAGGCGGCGGTGCCATTGCGGGGCTGGGTCTCGCCTATTTCCTGGCTCGCGGAGTCTCTGCCCTGCTCTTTGGCGTGCAAGCGTTGGACCCGGCGACATTCACCGGAGTGCCGCTCTTGTTAATCGCTGTGGCCATGCTGGCCTGCTACTTTCCCGCACGGCGAGCCACGAAAGTGGACCCGATCGTGGCGCTGCGGTACGAATGAGCTGGACCGCCTGAAGCACGGAAGGAGAAGAGCGCCATGGACAATCTACTCCTGGATTTCCGATACGCCCTGCGGCTGCTGCGCAAATCGCCGGGATTCACGCTGGTGGCCGTGCTGACGCTGGGACTCGGGATCGGCGCCAATACCACGATATTCACGATCGTGAATGCTGTCCTTCTCCGGTCGCTGCCGGTGAATGATCCGGACCACCTGGTGAGTGTGCTGGGGACTGATTCGCGGAACAGCGCCTCCCAGCAGCAGTTTATGCCCATGTCGTACCGGAATTACGAGGATCTGCGGGACAGGAATGGGTCTCTTTCCGAGACGGCCGCACAAATATTTACGGGGGTTAATGTCTCCGGAAAGGGTAACCCCGAGCAGCTCAACGCCACCGTGGTGAGCGGCAATTACTTTGACGCCTTAGGGGTGCGCGCACTGTTGGGCACGACGTTTGATCGCGAACAGGCGAAAAAACCGGGGGGATATCCGGTGGTGGTTCTAAGTTATGGCTTATGGCAGCGGCGATTCGGCGCCGACCCATCCATTCTTGGAAAAACACTGACGCTCAACCAGCAGCCCTACACCGTAATCGGCGTTGCTCCAAAGGATTTTCAGGGGACCTTTCCAGTGGGCTTCGTGGATCTGTGGATTCCCGACGCGATGCACGACCAGGTGCTCACCGGCGTATTTCGCGATTGGTTTCTCCAGAGAAGCAAGCGGATGGTGTCTGTATTCGGACGGCTGAAGCAAGGGGTAAGCCTGACCCAGGCGGAAGCGGAATTGAAGACGATTGCCGGCCAACTGGCCCGCGAGTACCCAAATGACAATGAAGGGCGCAGCGTGCGGCTCGTATCGCTGTCGGAGGGGTCCTTGGGTCCGGCGCGCGGGATCTTCGTTCAAGCCAGCGCTGTGCTCATGGGAGTGGTTGGGCTGGTATTGCTGATCGCCTGCGCAAATCTGGCCAATCTGTTGCTGGCCCGCAGCGCCGACAGGCGCCGCGAACTTGCCGTACGCATGGCACTGGGCGCCAGCCGTTCGCGCCTCTCGGCTCTATTGCTCTACGAATGCGTGATCATCTCGCTGCTGGGGGGCGCTGCTGGTCTGGTGATCGCCGCGGTTGCCCGCCACGTGTTGCTGCTGCTTCGTCCCCCATTTTTGCGCGCGGGCGACATCGATTTGCCCATGGATTCGAGCGTGCTCCTTTTCACTCTGATCGTGGCTGTGGGCACGGCTGTGCTGTTTGGCATGATGCCCGCGTGGCAGGCCATGCGGTTCAATCTCAGCGACACAATCAAGGAAGGCGGAGGCCGCAGCGGATCGGCGGGCAGGCGGCGGGCCCTGCGCAACGCGCTGATCGTGACGGAAGTCGCGCTTTCCATCATTGCGCTGACAAGCGCGGGGCTTTTCCTCTCCAGCCTGCACAACGCGCAGCGGATCGACCCCGGGTTCGAATCCCACAACTTGCTCGTCATGACCCTGGATCTGGGCGCCCAGAATTACAGCCGGGACCAGGGTGAGGAGTTCCACCGCCGCTTAAGGGAAAGGCTCGCAGCCATGCCTCAGGTGCAGGGCGCGGCTCTGGCTTCCGACCCGCCGCTTGGAGGATCGATCGCGCGCACGGTTTTCCCTGAGGGGGTGGATGTGGGCGATCCCCGCCGAGGAAAGCTGAGTCCGGTGATTCAGGTGGACACAAACTATTTCCAGACACTGGGAATTCCGCTGCTTCGCGGGCGGGCATTCCGAGAGACGGACCGTGATGGCGCTCCGATGGTGACTGTAGTCAACCAGACATTTGCGGCCCAATTTTTCCCCGGACAGGAAGCAATCGGAAAACACTTCCGGTGTTTGGGTGAAACGTGGAACCTGGAAGTCATCGGCATCACGCGCGACACGAAGGTGAGTTCGGTGGGCGAGGATCCCACACCACAATTCTACCTTCCCCTGTTGCAGCACTACTCGTCGACGTTCACTTTGCACGTGCGAACGGCGGGTGATCCCATGGCGGCTCTGCCCACGGTGCGCAGCGCCGTGCAGGAGCTGGACCATCAATTGCCGCAGGTGCAGGTGAGGACCATTTCCGAACTGCTCGATCAAGCTTTGTGGGCGGCGCGCTTCGGCGCCACTCTTCTTCTGGTCTTCGGTCTGCTGGCCCTCACGCTGGCCGCAGTCGGCATCTACGGCGTGATGTCGTACACGGTGGAGCAGCGGCGTCAGGAACTCGGCATCCGCATGGCGCTGGGCGCGCAGAAGCGCGACGTGTTGCGCCTGGTGCTGGGACAGGGCCTGTTTCTCACGGGGATCGGCGCGGCCATTGGATTGCTCGCCGGGTTCATGCTCTCGCGAGGCATCGGCGCTCTGCTGTATGGAATTCGCGGGCTCGACCCCTTTACGTTCTCCACTGTTCCCGCGGTGCTGGTGGGAGTGGCATTGCTCGCTTGCCTCATTCCTGCGCGGCGGGCGGCGCGTGTGGACCCGCTGGAGGCGCTGAGACACGAGTAATGACTTACGGTGCTCGCGGGCCGCACACAGGCGAGACCAGGACTGGGAAGTTCGTAGCGGGGCGTTTGTGGGATTCTGAGGATAGAATAGGGCGAGCGAGTTTTCGAGGTGCACGTTTCAAGTTTCCGAGGAGCCGCGATGATTCAGATGAAGGGCGTGGAAAAGTCCTACCCGGTGGGGGCGGGACGCACCTGGGTGCTCCGGCGAATTGATCTGGGCATCCGCGAGGGCGAATTCGTCACCATCATGGGACCCTCCGGCGCGGGAAAATCCACGCTCATGGCCATCCTCGGAATGCTCGACAGCGCCTGGGAAGGCGAATACAACTTCCTGGAATACACGGTGCACAAAATGAAGCCGCAGCAGCGCGTGGAACTGCACAAACGGTTCATCGGCTTCGTCTTCCAGCAATACCACCTGCTCGACGACCTGACCGTGGCGGAGAATCTCGATCTGCCGCTCTCCTATCGCGACTTGAAGAAGGCCGAGCGGCAATCGATCGTCGCAGACACGCTCGACCGGTTCCAGATCGTGGCGAAAAAAGACCTGTACCCCAGCCAGCTTTCCGGCGGCCAGCAGCAACTGGTGGCCGTGGCGCGCGCCGTGATCGGCAATCCGAAACTCATCCTGGCCGACGAGCCTACCGGCAGCCTGCATTCGAGCCAGGGGAAAATGATTATGGATATGCTCAAAGATCTGAACCGGCAGGGCACGACGATCATCCAGGTGACCCACAACGAAAACTGGGCGGCCTACGGCGACCGGGTCATCCAACTGCTCGACGGCTGGATCGTCCCGACGGAAGAAAAAAGAGGAGTGGCGCGCGAGGCCTGACCGTGCCGATTGCCTCGCAAATCCGCAGGGCGGCCCGTCGCCGCCATCGCGAGCTTCGCGCTTCGAATCTTGAATCGCGTTCTTCCGCTCACCCCCAAACCGGACGGAGTTAGACTAACGCCCACATGCAGCGCGCCTCTGCCAGTCCCGCTCCCCGAGTGCTCGTAGCCGATGATCAGGCGGATGTGCGCGAAGCCCTGCGCCTGCTCTTGAAGGGCGAGGGGATGGAATCGGACAGCGTGGCCTCGCCGAACGCGGTGGTGACAGCCATGGACACGCGCGAGTACGACGCCATCCTGATGGACCTGAACTACACGCGCGACACTACCTCCGGCCAGGAAGGCCTCGACCTGCTCTCACGTATCCAGGCCACCGACAGCGCGCTTCCCGTGATCGTAATGACCGCATGGGGCAGCGTGCAGGTGGCCGTCGAAGCCATGCGCCGCGGGGCGCGCGACTTCGTGCAAAAGCCATGGGACAACGCGCGCCTGCTGGCCATTCTGCGAACGCAAATCGAGCTGCGGCGCGCGCTGCGCGAGAGCCGGCGGCTGGAGGCGGAAAACCAGCTCCTGCGCACGGAGGGCCGGCCCACGCTTATCGCGGAATCTTCCGCAATGCGGCCCGTGATGGACCTGGTGGCGCAGGTGGGCCCGTCCGAGGCCAACGTGCTGATCACCGGCGAGCACGGCTCGGGCAAAGAGGTGATTGCGCGCACCCTGCATGCACTTTCGCCGCGCGGCCCGCGCGCCATGGTTACCGTGAATGCCGGAGGTCTTTCCGAAGGCGTCTTCGAAAGCGAGCTTTTCGGGCACGTCCGTGGCGCCTTTACCGACGCGAAGATGGATCGCGCCGGGCGGTTCGAGCTCGCGGACGGCAGCACACTTTTTCTCGACGAGATCGCCAACGTGCCGTTGAACCTCCAGGCCAAACTGCTGAGAGTATTAGAGACAGGGGAACTGGAACGTGTGGGCTCGTCGCGCACCGTGCGGGTGGACGTCCGCGTTCTTTCGGCGACGAATGCAAACGTCGAGGCAGAGGTCGCGAGCGGACGGTTCCGCGAAGACCTGCTCTACCGGTTGAATACCATCGAAATCCACATTCCTCCTCTCCGCGACCGCAAAGAGGACATTCCGCTGCTGGCCATGCATTTCCTCACGCGCTATGCCGCGCGTTATGGAAAGCGAGTGAAGAATTTCGACGCGGCGGCCATGCAGGCGCTTCATGAACATTCCTGGCCGGGAAACGTTCGCGAACTGGATCACACGGTCGAGCGCGCCGTGCTCCTGGCCCAGGAAGAATCGGTGCGCGCCAGCCATCTGGGTCTGCGGGCCGTGTCCGGTCCGGGCACAAGCCCGCGGCTCGAAGAACTGAGCCTGGAGGAAGTGGAACGCGTGCTGATCCAGAAGGCGCTGGCGCGTTTTAGCGGAAATGTGAGCCAGGCCGCCACCGCCCTGGGGCTCAGCCGCAGCGGGCTTTACCGCCGGCTCCAGAAGTACGGGCTGTGAGGCCTGCGAGCCACGAACGCCAGGTGCTGCTGCTGGCGTTGCTCACCGGCTTGCCGAGCACGGCGGCGGCGCTCGTCCTCCTCTGGCGGAGCGCCCTGGCGGCGAAATTCCAGTGGAGCCTGACCGCGGCTCTCGTCCTGTTGTGGCTCGGATTGGCGTTCAGCCTTCGCGCCAGGGTCGTATTTCCTCTCCGGACACTCGCCAACCTTCTCTCGGCGTTGCGGGAAGGTGACTTTTCCATTCGCGCGCGCGGAGAGAGCGGCGAGGACGCGCTCGGCGAGTTGATCGGCGAGGTCAACCTGCTGGCGAGCACGTTGCGCCAGCAGCGCCTGGGGGCCGTGGAAGCAACGGCACTCCTCGGCCGCGTGATGGAGGAAATCGACGTCGCCGTGTTTGCCTTCGATCCCGAGAAGAAATTACAGCTTGTGAACCGCGCGGGCGAACGCGTGCTCGGGCTCGACGCGGAACATCTGCGGGGCAAAACGGCGGAGGAGCTGCATCTCGAGAAATGCTTTGAGGGAGAGCCGCTGCGCACTACAGAAATGTCGTTTCCCGGCGGCGCGGGACGTTTCCAGCTCCGTCGCAGCACGATCCGGGAAGAGGGCGTGCCGCACAATCTGCTGGTGCTGACGGACCTGAGCCGCACGCTTCGCGAAGAGGAGCGGCTGGCCTGGCAGCGGCTGATCCGGGTGCTCGGCCACGAGCTGAATAACTCGCTTGCGCCGGTGAAATCGATTGCCGACAGCCTCTCGACGCTCATCTCGCGCGAAAATTTGCCTGCGGATTGGCGAGACGACACGCAGCGCGGCCTGGAGGTGATCAGCGGGCGCGTGGAGGCGCTGGGAAGATTTACGAGCGCCTACGCGAGATTGGCGCGGCTGCCTTCACCGACGCTGAAACCGGTAGCGGTCGGGGACTGGGTGCGGCGCATCGCGCAGCTCGAATCGCGCGTGCCCATCGAGGTGCATCCTGGCCCGGAGATTACTTTGGAGGCCGACGCGGACCAGATCGACCAGCTTCTGATCAACCTAGTGCGCAACGCGGTGGACGCTTCCGCGGAAAACCACGGCGGCGTCCATTTGGCCTGGCGCAAGGAGCCGGGCTTCGTCGAAATCAATGTGCAGGATGAAGGCCCCGGCCTGTCGAATACGGCGAATCTCTTCGTTCCCTTCTTCACCACCAAGCCGGGAGGGTCCGGGATCGGCCTGGTGCTCTGCCGGCAAATTGCGGAAGCCCACGGCGGCTCGCTCACCCTGGAGAACCGCGCAGACGCGCGCGGATGCATCGCTCGCTTGCGCCTCCCCCTGTAGGGCAGAGAGGCGCGGATCTGTTGTTGGCGACTGGCTCAGAAAAGACGTGGCGCTACACGGTAGGGACGAGCAGATCCGCCGCCATCGTGTCGGCCATCATGCTGAAATGCTGGCTGCGTCCCTGCGGGAGACCTTCTTCGGTCCGGCGGCGGAGGGATTCGGCCAGGATGCGCTGCTGTTCGGCCGAGAGAAGCTGCTCGGCAGCCGGATAAAACACTTCCTCTTCCTTGTCGATATGACGCCGGAGAACCGCGGCATATTCGCTGGCGAACCGGCCCCAGTTACGGTCCGCCTTGGGGCGGTGCTCCCGGTAGCCTACGGCCGCGGCAGACATCTTCTCGAGCAGCAGCCGGGTGCGATCGTGATCGCGCTGCAGGGATTCAATGGCCATGCCGTCCAGCGAGGCGCCCCGCTTGCCCAGAGAGGGAAACAGGTACTCTTCTTCCTTGCGAAGATGCTCGTCTCCGAAGACGCGCATGAACTCCGCCACCGCGTCCAGCATATCGGGTGGTACCTCAGCTCCCGCTTCCAATAGGTGCGCGAGCTCGCGCGTAACGTCCAGCATCCGCAAGATCGCGCGATGCTCGATTCGAAGGACTTCTATGCCGGATGCGTCCGTCATGCCGTCTCCCCCACGGAAACAAGCCAACTGCGGATGCCGGAGCCGACTAGCCCGGGAAGGATCCCGCCGACAGGGTAGGGCGCTCCGGCCAGCCCCTTATAGCCTGTCCGGGCCAGGCTGGTCAACCCAGGAAAATCCACATGCCCCGACAGGGGGTGTGGAAAATCACTGGTGTTCACGTGTCGAGCCCTCAAGACTACCTAACATGCAGAAAATAAAACACTTGCAATGAATCCTCGGCGTGCTCCTGATCCACCAGCATGCCTCCGCCGCCCTTCTCCTCTGCCTTCTTGCGCCAACTTTCTTCGCTCTGAAGTTTGAGAGTTGGGAGCTTCTTCTTGTCCAGCTCGGGGTTCGCCGAGGCCATCGCCTTTTCCGAGTAGGAATGGAAGTCGCTCTCCACGCTATCGAGCTCTTTGTGCAGTGCTGCCAGTTGGGCAGTTTGGGATTCGGTCGGCCTGCCCGCGTATCCGTTAATTCCCCCATAGACTTCCAGAATCTTCTCCCGCAGCTCGATTTCGCCGGAGTAGCCGCCCTCGTGACTGGCGGCGAGTTTCTGCTGCGTGGCGGAGATGGAATCGCGGAGTGTTTGCAAGGTCTTCCGGAGCGGTTCATCCGCCCCCAGCTTGCCGGCGCGATCCGCAGCCTGTGCGCTCAGATCTTTGGCGGCGTCCACCACGTAGGCGATGTGCTCGACCAGGTTGTAGGCTTCCACCACGGTCTTGAACTGCTCGGCACGGTCGGCCGCTGTGTGCTTGCCCCGCGGGTCGGCGACAACGTGCACCTCGGCCGAAGCGGTTTCGGTCCCGTGAGTGATCTTGACGGTATAGGTGCCATCGGGCAGATACGGTCCGAAGATCGAATTGGGGTCGGGAAACACCTGATTGCCCGGCGGCGTCTTGGGCGGCTTCATGCGCATGCTCCAATCCACCACGTTGATCCCCCGCCGCCTCGACGTGGAAAGGTTCTCCACGAGATTGCCCTTCGCGTCGTACACCGCGGCCTTGAAGTCGCCCACGAGCATGCGCTTCTTCAAATAATAGGCGATGCGCGCCGTAGGCTTTTCGGTGTCGCCGGTGAATTCGCCATCCCCTTCGGAGCGCTGCTCGAAAGCGGGCAGGGACTCAACCGCGGTCCGGCTCGGCAGCAATGCAAAATCCTTGTTCAGGACTTCCGGGGTGAGCGCCCGCAGGGCCGAGAGGTCGTCGAGGATATAAATTCCGCGGCCGTGGGTGGCAATGATGAGATCGCCTTCGCGGGGATGAATCGCCAGGTCGCGAACCGGCACGTTTTTGGGTATGCCGCCCGTGAACTTTGCCCAGCTCTTTCCCCCATCCAGCGAAATATAAAGGCCCATCTCCGTGCCTGCGAACAGGAGGTTCGGATTCACGAGATCCTCGCGGATCACCTGCGCAAAGCCGGTCATTTCCGGAGTGGCCATCTCGTCCCAGGTCCTGCCGTAGTCGCGTGTGCGCACCAGGTAGGTCTTCATGTCGCCGGTCTGGTGGCCTTCGAGTGAGGCGTATGCAGTGCCTTCCTCAAAGTGGCTGGCCTCGACGGTCGAGACCCAAGTCTCCGCCGGAATACCGGAAAGATTCTTCGTCACGTTCACCCAGTTCTTCCCGCCGTCGCGGGTCACCTGGATGTTTCCATCGTCCGTTCCTACCCAGATGACGTTCGCATTCTTAGGCGACTCGCTGATGGTGATGATTGTGCAGTGTTTTTCCGCGTCAGTATTGTCGCGTGTGAGGCCGCCGGACTCTTCCTGCTTCTGCTCCTCGGGGTTATTTGTGGTCAGGTCGGGCGAGATCCGCGTCCACGAATCTCCGCGGTCGGTGGAACGGTACAGGAATTGCGAGCCGATATAGAGTGTGCCCGTGCGGCTCGGCCGCGTGAGCAGCGGAGTATTCCAGTTGAAGCGCAGCTCCGCCTCACCCGGTTTGGCAAACGGACGGATATTCTTGCTTTCGCTGTTCGACAGCCGGTAGCGGGTCACATGTCCGCCCTGAAACTCCACGTACACGTAATCCGGGTCCGCCTGGTCCACTTGGGCGGCAAAGCCGTCGCCGAAACCGATGTTGCGCCACATGCGGTTCGGTATGCCGTCGGTGTACTTCGAAGGTCCCATCCACGAGCCGTTGTCCTGCAAACCCCCATAGACGTTGTAGGGGTCCTGCATGTCATAGGTCACGTGGTAGAACTGCGAGACGGGCAGCGCCTCCAGCATCCTCCAGTGGGATCCCCGGTCGCTCGAGAAAAACACTCCGCCATCGGTGCCCAGCAGAAGCTGGTAGGAATCCTTTGGGTTGATCCACAGCGCGTGCAGGTCGCCGTGATAGGAACCGCCGATGCCGGAGAAGGTCTTGCCGCCGTCGTCGCTTACGGTCAGGCCGTAGCCTGGCTTGTACACGCGCTCGAAGTCGTTGGGGTCCGCCACTACGTAGGCGAAATAGAAAGGACGGCCCTGGACGTTGAACGAAGTGTTCATTTTCGTCCAGTTCTCGCCGAGATCGTCCGACCGGTAGAGGGCCGTTTCTTTGGCTTCCACCACGGCATAAACCGTGCTCGGACGGGAGGGCGCGGCGGAGATGCCGATGCGGCCCAGATCGCCCTCAGGCAGCCCTTTGCGGATCGGTTTCCATGTCTCCCCGCCATCGGTGGAACGGAACAATCCGCTGCCGGGACCCCCCGAAATGAACTTGTAGGGATAACGCCGAACTTGCCACATCCCCGCGTAGAGCACGTCGGGATTCTGTGAGTCCGCGGCTATATCGGCGCAGCCGGTGTCCTCGTTTACATACAACACTTTCTTCCAGGTCTTGCCGCCGTCCTTCGTGCGAAATACGCCGCGTTCCGCATTGCTGTTCCAAAGATGTCCCAGGGCGCACACGTACACCACGTTCCCGTCCTTCGGATTCACCACAATGCGGCCGATGTGCTCGGTATCCGCAAGCCCCATGAGTTGCCAGTTGTCGCCGCCGTCGGTGGTCTTGTACACGCCGGCGCCCACCGAAACGCTGTTCCGTGTCCACGATTCGCCTGTGCCCACCCACACCGTCTTGGGCTGCGAGGGATCGATGCGTACCGCGCCGATCGACTGGATGTAGTCATCGAAAACGTGCTTGAACGTGAGCCCGCTGTCTTCCGACTTCCACACTCCGCCGCTGGCCGCCCCTACATAGACGGTCAGCTTCTCGCCGGCGTAAGCGTCGATTGCGGCGATGCGCCCGCCCATCACCGCCGGGCCGATGGCGCGCGCGGAGAGATTGCCGAACGTGTCGGAATCGATCTTCACGTCATCCGCAGCGGCTACCCTCGTGGCCCACAACGCGCCTGCCATCACCAGGACCGCGCCCGCCACCAGCCCGCACACTTCGCGCACCCTCATCCGCTTGGCATCCATGCTCTGCCCCCTTTTACTTCCCTGATCTCGAATTGCTTCAATGAATGGCCGGGCGGGCGAAACTACGAAGATCCGCGCGTCCGGCAATCGTTACCTTGCGTTCGCGGAGGCCTCGTCTCTCCGTCTGGCTGCAGCAGTTGTCTCCAGCCTGCACCCGACCGGCTAGCGCCGGCTCGCTCCTGGTTTTTCTGCGGGCTTGGCCGCGTCGGCGGGCGGAGCAGCCGGCGGCATGTGAAATTGCGCGTCGGCAAGTTCCGGATTGATCTCCACTTTGTCCAGCGTAATCTTTTGCTTTTGCGTGCTGCCCACCGCCCCATTCTCGATGGAAAACGCGAAAATCAGGCCATCCACTGTGCGAAAGTCGCTGTAGACCGCTTCGATCTCGACGTCATTTCCGTGCATTTTCGTTTTCGTGATGCTTTTCACTTCCAGGCCGGTGTCGACGTCGATGAAGCTGGTCTCGACATTGCCGTTCTTCCGGGTAACCTTCAACTTGTAGGCGTCCGAACCCTCGACCTTGTCCTTGCCCAGATACTCCACCGTATTCCCCTTAGCCTTGTAGTCCATCAGTGGGCCGTCGAAGTCGGCCTGGTCCTGCATTTCCTTCACGTCGTCCTCGGCCATCGGCTCGGCATCTTTCTTCCCCTGGAACGGCATCACGTTCCATCCATCCTTGCCGTCATAGGCCTGAATGCCGGTCATCCCCTGAGCCGTGAACTCCATGCGCACCATGCCGGGACGCTTCAGGAGCAGCGTGATCGGAATCAGCATCCCCGGTCCAAACTCGCCCTGCCCCGTGAACCGCAGGGAATGTACCGCGCGCAGCTTCGCTTCGCCGCCGCGAGCCTCGATGCTCTTCGAGACAATCTCGTCAACCGTCTGTGCCGCCGCGGGCAGCGCGAATACGGCCGCTGCCGCAAGACACAAGGCAACTTTCTTCAACATAGTCACACCCCTCGGGTAAGGATTTGGTCTCAGGAACTATCCGCCGTAGTTGATACGTGGACTCCCCGGAAAAAGTTTCGCTGGCGCCGGGCGCCTCTTGGCCCCTTACAGTTGGCTGGGGAGACGTTTCAGTGTAATCCATCCTCGCCAGCGAGAATAGGGATTTCGGCTAAGGCGGGGTTAGAATGGGCCATTCATACCTGCTCGGGAGAGCATTATGACCACCAGCCATCAGGCTACTTCCTCCTACGAAACCGGATTTTTCCTCAAAGGTAGCTTCCAGACTTCCGGCAAACCCGTCGAGATTCGCTCGCCCTACGACAATCAGGTGGTCGGCGTCACCTTTGAGCCCGACGAGCGCCAGGTGGAAGCGGCCGTGCACGAGGCTGTCGCGGTTTTCTCCCAGATGGCCAAGCTGCCCTCGTTCCGCCGCGCGGAGCTCCTGCGCAGAATCGCCGATGGCATCGACGCCCGCCGGGAAGACTTCGTGCGCACCATGGCGCTCGAAGCCGGCAAACCGCGGAAAGCCTGCGCCGTGGAAGTGGACCGTGCCGTCTTCAACTTCCGCGCCGCCGCGGAAGAGGCCGTGCGCATGGGCGGCGAGCTTCAGCGGCTCGACCTGATGTCTTCGACGAAAAACCGCTGGGGAATCGTGCGGCGGTTCCCGGTCGGCCCGGTGCTGGCCATCACCCCGTTCAACTTCCCGCTGAACCTGGTGGGACACAAAGTGGCCCCGGCCTTCGCCGCGGGTTGCACCATCGTCGTGAAACCCGCGCCGCAAACACCTCTCTGCGCGCTGCTTCTGGCGGAGGCGGTGCACGAGGCTGGCGCTCCCGCGGGCTCGATTTCTGTGCTGCCCTGCTCGAACGCGCAAGCGGAGGGCATGGTACGCGACGAACGCTTCCGGATGCTCAGCTTCACCGGCAGCACCGCCGTAGGCTGGAAACTGAAAGCCATCGCCGGCCGCAAGCGCGTGGCGCTCGAACTCGGCGGCAATGCGGGCGTGATCGTGCACGGCGACGCTAACCTCGAACTCGCAGCCGACCGTTGCGCGCAGGGAGGATTCTCCTATGCCGGGCAGACCTGCATTTCGGTGCAGCGCATCCTGGTGCACCGCTCGGTGGAGAAAAAATTCACGGAACTGCTTGTCGATCGCGTCAAGGCCCTCGTGGTCGGCGATCCGCTGGATCCGGCGACCGACGTCGGCCCCATGATTTCGCGCGGCGCCGCCGAGCGCGTGGACGACTGGGTGGGCGATGCCATTTCCGGCGGCGCCCGGGCGCTCTGCGGCCGGCGGCGGCGCGACTCGATTTTCGAGCCTACCGTGCTGGTGGATACGAAGCCCGGCATGCCGGTGAACTGCGAGGAAATTTTTGGGCCTGTGGTGACCGTGGCGCCCTACGACTCGTTCGACGAGGCTATCTTGCGAATCAACGATTCGCGCTTCGGCTTGCAGGCTGGCGTGTTTACGCGCGACATCGGCAACATCTTCCGCGCCTACGAGCAAATTGAAGTCGGCGGACTGATGATCAACGAAGTCCCCACCTTCCGCGTGGATACCATGCCCTACGGCGGCTCCAAAGAATCCGGGCTGGGCCGCGAGGGCCCTCGCTATGCCATCGAGGAGATGACCGAACCGCGCCTGCTCATGCTGAATCTGGAAGCGTAGCGAAGATTCGGCAGCGATGAAGCGAGCCGTCACCCGCGAGCGGAACAAGACCTACTACCGCGTCCTGCACACGCCGCTGTGGATCTGGGTGTTCTTTATCCTGCCCGGAAATCTCACGTACGCCTTGTACACAAAAGGCCCCGACGCGCGGCATCTCTATTGGTTGCTCGCGGTCGTGGCCGTTTGCGTCTGGCGAGGATTCGCCGGACGCCTGCCGGGATGTGAGTTCCAGCCGTATGTGACGCACTGGGGCCTGAACCAGCCGAACCTGCCCTACCGCGTGGTCTGCTACACCGCCGCGTGGGTCGATTTGCTCGTGCCGTTCGCCCTGAATGCCCTCGGACTCATCTTGGCGGTCACGACAGGCCAGTGGCGGCTGGGCGAACTGTATCGCTGGCTCTATTTTCCGCTGGCGGCCCTGATCGTGTTGGGAACGCTGCTGGACCTGACGCCGCGGGCTCGCCGCAGCACGCTCCACGAGGGCGCGGAGCGGGCCTGGTTCTACGTGGCCGCATGGACGGTGGTTCCGGCGCAACTCGCTGCGTGGGCCGCGTGGAGGCTCGGCGGCCGGCTCGGAGTCCTCGCAGCCACTCTGGCCTGGCTGCGGTTTGCGGCGTTCTTCGGCACGACGGCAGTGATTCTCTGGCTGGGCATCACCGAGCGGCTTCCTCGCACCGCGCGTTATGTGGAGCCGACAGGCGTTCCGGCGATGGAAGGTTCGCCCGGATCGTCCCTCGATGTCGTAGAATCCTGACCGGCTCTTGCCGGCATTTGTAACCGAAGAGCTGACGTTTGGCTCTCCATTTTCCGTTTTTCGGTTTTGGGTTTTCGGTTTCTTGGTCTTTCGCCCATGCCACAACAGGTCGTAAAACAAAAATCCCGCGGCTTCATCTGCGTCAATGCGCATCCGGAGGGATGCGCGCGCAACGTGGAGCGGCAGGTGGAAGAGGCCCGCGCGGCATTGACGCGCGTGGGCGCGGGGCGCACCGCCCGCGCCGGCATTCGCAACGCGCTGGTGATTGGCGGCTCTACCGGCTACGGGCTCGCCTCCCGCGTCGCGCTGGCCTGGGGCTATGGCGCAGGCACGCTGGGCGTCTTTTTCGAGCGGCCGCCGGAGAGCGACCGTACCGCCACGGCTGGCTGGTACAACTCTGTGGCGTTCCACCGCCTGGCGCAGCGCGACGGGCTCAAAGCCGCGAGCCTCAACGCCGACGCGTTTTCCGACGAGACAAAACGCGCGGCCTGCGAAATCCTGAGACGCGAACTGGGGCCCGTGGACCTGCTTGTGTACAGCCTGGCCTCGCCCAAGCGCCAGCACCCGCGCACGGGCATGGTCCACAATTCCGTGCTCAAACCCATCGACTATCCCTACACCAGCAAGACGATTGACCTCTCCACAAAGAAGATCCATGAAATCACCGTCCAGCCCGCCACCGAACAGGAAATCGCGGACACTGTGGCCGTCATGGGCGGCGAGGACTGGAAATTCTGGATCGAGGCGCTGCTCGCGGAAGGCCTGCTGGCCGAAGGCGCGCGCACCATCGCCTACTCCTACATCGGGCCGACGCTCACCTGGCCGATTTATTGGGACGGCACCATCGGCCGGGCGAAACTCCACCTGGAGAAAACGGCGCGGGAACTCGATGCGCTTCTCGCCGGCCGGTTGCGCGGCAATGCCTGGATTTCCGTGAACAAAGCAATCGTCACGCAAGCCTCCGCGGCCATACCCGTCGTGCCGCTTTATATGAGCCTGCTCTTCAAGGTGATGCAGGAAGAAGGGATCGACGAGGATGCAGCGGCGCAGATGCGCCGGCTGTACCTGGACGTGCACACCCCGGGAAAAGTCCCCGTTCTCGACGGCGATCACCGCATCCGCCTCGACGACCGCGAACTGCGTGCCGACGTGCAGGCGGAAGTGACCCTCCTCTGGCCCGAGGTGACGTCGGAGAACCTGCTGGAAATTTCCGATTTTGCCGGCTTCGACCGCGGATTCAAGAATCTATTCGGATTCGACGTAGATGGCGTGGACTACTCGAAGCCGGTGGAGACCGACATTAGCTGGTAGCGCCGGCCTTAGGCTTTCGCCGCTCGCCCTGCGGCAAACTCCCGCAGGAACTTCGCCATCGCCTCGACGGCCTCCAATGGAACTGCGTTATAGAGCGACACGCGGATCCCGCCGACCGAGCGGTGGCCCTTCAGTTCGATCATGTCCCGCGACTTCGCTTCCGCCAGAAACGCCTTGTCGGTTTCCTCGTCCGGCAGGCGGAAGGTGATGTTCATGCGCGAACGGCACGGCTTCTCCGCATGCGTCCGGTAGAGGCCGGGCGCGGCGTCGAGCGCTTCGTAGAGCATCTGCGCTTTGCGGCGGTTGATCTCCTCCATTTTTGCGAGCCCGCCGATCGATTCGAGCAGCCAGCGCGAAACCAGCCCCACCACATATACGGCGAACACCGGCGGCGTATTGTAGTGCGAGCGTTCGCGGGCCATCAGGCCGTAGTCGAGGAGCGCGGGCAGGCCCCCGGGCACGCGATCGAGAATGTCGCCGCGAACGATCACAATGGTCACACCCGCCGGCCCGGCGTTTTTCTGCGCCCCTGCGTAGATGAGCGCGTGGCGCTCGATCTCTATGGGCCGCGAGAGAAAATCCGACGAAGCGTCGCACACGAGCGGGACCTCGCCTGAAGCCGGCGGCTCGAAGAATTCCACGCCGTGAATGGTTTCGTTCGATGTGTAATGCACGTAGGCGGAGTTGTGCGAGTAATCCGGCTCGTGCGGCGAAGGCGTGCGCACATAGCCCGACGATTTCCCGTTCCAAGCCGCGCGCGCCGGGCCGAACTTCTGCGCTTCCGCCAGCGCTTTCTCGCTCCATGCTCCCGTCACCAGATAGTCCGCGGCCGGGACCCCGCGCGGGAGAAAATTCATCGGCACCATGGCGAACTGAAGCGAAGCTCCGCCCTGCAGAAACAGCACGGAGTATTCCGGCGGGATGTCCAGGAGCGTCCGCAGGTTGTATTCGGCCGCGGCCAGCACCCCTTCAAACCACTTCGAGCGGTGGCTGATTTCGAGGACGGAAGCGCCCAGTTCGGGATGCGTCACCAGATCGCGCTGGATTTCCTCGAGCACGGGCAGCGGCAGCGCCGCCGGTCCTGCGCCGAAATTGTAGAGGCGTTTGGTCACGGTGCCGGTCCCGTCAGCAGGGACCGCCACCATTCTACTTCGCCCAGATTTTGTCTGCGTCGCTTTCAAATGGGTAGATGTGCACCATCCAGCCTAGCACCTGTGGCAGGAACCGCCCGCCGGCGGCCTGGCAGGCTTCCGCCGTGGCAATCGAGCCCGTAAAACCGAACTTGGAGTAGTCCGCCAGTGCCGGATGCTGTGTGGGAAAGCAGAGGTTCACGTGCTGGTGCCAGCGCGCCACGCTCAGCGGCACGCGCTCGTTTAGCTGGTCTTCCGTAAAGTCGCGCGGGGCCGTATACATCACGCCGGTCAGCTCCCAGCCGTCCGCGGTGCGCCTGTAGAGGAGCGACGTCGGCTTGGTGGGATCGAACTCGAAATGCGCCCGCGCGGCTCGCGCGTAATTCGTAAAGTGATATTCATCGAGCGGGATTTCGGGATGGAAGGGTTTGTAGCCTTCATCGATCGCCACGCGCCAATCCTTGTATTTCTCGATGCTCGCGCGCAGCGTGGCCAACAGCGCGTCCGCGCGCGCGCGATCTTCTGCCGACTCTGCGCGCGGCGGCGTCCATTTCATATGCAGCGCCATGGCCCCGTGATGATGGTCGTGGGGCGACATTACGGGCATCTCGCCCGGTGTATCGGACTGCGCGGCGGGAGGTGCCTGCCCGTCTGCGTGTGCCGGCCGTGTCCGGGCCGTTGCCCCCACAAGGGCGATTCCCGCTGCCAGCACAGCAAAAAGAGAAAGACGGTGCGCGATCTTCATGGCGGCCTCCTGGCTTCTACCATGCAGTCACTTACTAGTACGCACGTAGCGATGGGAAATTTCACATGGTGCGGCGGTTCCGCGGACTGCTCCGCCGGGCAACATCGGGAGGGCACTGCATGCCGGTCTGAAGGTCAGTCCTACGTGCGCGCGGGAGCGGCCGTTGCACGCGCGATGTAGTCGGCCACGTATGAGGCGAAGGCTTCTTCCAGCCGGCGGGTGATGGGGCCCGGCGCGCCCGGGAACGTGTGCTCCTCGAGCGAGCCGATGCCGATCAGGTTGCGATTGGTCGAGGAAATGAACATCTCATCCGCGCGGCGAAGGTCGGCGGGCGTGAGCGCACGCTCTTCCATCGGGATGCCGAGCCGCGGCGCGATTTCCAGCAGAATTCCGCGCGTCACCCCTTCCAGGCACCCGGAGGAAAGCGGCGGCGTCAGCACGCGTCCGCCGGAGACCGCGAACACGTTGGCCGCCGTGCATTCCGCCACCTCGCCTCGTTCGTTGAGCAGAACCACTTCATCAAATCCTGCCTTCTGCGCCTCCGCCACATGCCACACATTATTGAGCCACGCGGTGGTCTTCACGCTGCACAGCGGCGAGGCCGAAAAACGCCCGTTGGGCCGCACCGCCAACCGCGCCGGCTCGCGATAGGGCGGCAGGCCTGCGGTGTAGAGAACCAGGTCCACTTCCGGCAGCCCCTCGTCGCTGCGCCAGAAGCCAATGCGGTTGTAAACCAGGTAGATTCGCGCCGTGCCCTCGCGCACCTCGTTCGCGCGGACCACTTCGGCCAGATGGCTGCGGACAAAGTCTGCGCTGTACGGCATCGGCAGGCGCACGCGTTCCGCATCCTTCTCCAAGCGCCGCCAGTGCCGCTCGAAGGCAAACGCCTCGCCGGAGAATACGCGAAGCGTGGTGAACAGGCCGAAGCCGTTCAGCAGCCCGGCCTGCCCCGGCGAAAGACGCGACTGCTCGATGGGCAGCAACCGGTCGTTGTGATAGACATACCGATGAATCATGCGCGCCCCCGTGCGGCGAAAACCCATTCTATCGCAGCCATTCGGATTGCGGGCACGGTTTGCGGCGGGAGTTGCGTCGCGGCGCTACGAAGCCTTGATCCGCTCCTCGGGCACTTCCACTTCGTCCACGCCGCGGAAGGAAAACAGCAGCCGCACGAGATACACCGGCGGTTGTTCGGAAACCTGCCGCACGATGTGCCCAACCGCATCGGTTACGGCAGCCTGAAACGTGACCTTGTTCACGCGCATTCCGGCCAAATTCACGCGCACGGACTGTCCCGGCTGAAACACGGCGCCATTCTCATGCCGCAGAGGGCCTTTTGCAACCGCAGCCAGGGCCCCGCGGGAGAAAACCTGTTCATCGGCAGGCCCAAGCGGTAAGATGCGCTCCGCCTTCAGTCGAAGGTGCCTAGGAGATGCGCGCATGACCCCATCCCAGCCCAACGCGCGTCGAGCAGGGACCTGCGCGGCGGGCGTCGCTTTGGCGTTCGCCCTCGCGGTCGCAGCCTGCTCCACGGTACCGGATCCGAGCCCTCCCGAGGTAGCGCTGAAAAGCTTCAGCGGGCCCGACTTGCTCGCCCATATCCGTACGCTCTCCTCCGACGAATATCAGGGCCGTCTGCCGGGCACCGTTGGGGAGCAGAAAACGGTCAAGTACGTCGAGGATCAGTTCCGCTCGCTCTCGCTCGAGCCGGGAAATCCGGACGGGACTTACTTGCAGAAAGTGACCCTGGTAGGCATCACGCCAGACCCTTCCATGGCGCTCACCCTCGCGCCCGCAGACAAACCGAAAAAAGAGACCACTCTCAAATTTCGCGACGATTTTGTGGCCTGGACCAAACGCCAGGTCGAAGACGCCGCGGTGGACGCGGACGTGGTGTATGTGGGTTATGGCATCACCGCGCCCGAGTACCAGTGGGACGACTACAAAGGCGCGGACCTGAAAGGAAAGCTCCTCGTCGTGCTGGTAAATGATCCCGGCTACGAGGACGAATCACTTTTCGGCGGCAAGGCCATGAAGTATTACGGCCGCTGGACCTACAAGTACGAAAAAGCGGCGGAACTCGGCGCCGCCGGTTGCCTGATCGTCCACGAAACCGGCCCTGCCGGGTACCCCTGGGCAGTTGTGGCGCTGAAGAGCGGCGAGCAGTTCGACATCGCGTCGCCCGACAAGAACGCGGGGCGCGCGGCCGTCGAGGGCTGGATCTCCGTCGAACAGGCCCAGAGCCTCTTCAAGATAGCGGGGAAGGACTTCACCGCCATGAAGCAGGCGGCCATGAGCCGCGACTTTCAGCCCGTGCCCCTGGGCATCCGCGCGCAAATCCATATCCACAATTCCCTGCGCCAGGTCCAATCCACCAACGTCATCGCCAAACTCACCGGTAGCGATCCAAAGCTGCGCGGCGAATACGTCGTCTATACGGCGCACTGGGACCACTTCGGCATCGGCCCGGCCGTCAACGGCGACAAGATTTACCACGGCGCGCTCGACAACGCCTCCGGCACTGGCGCGCTCATCGAAATCGCCCGTGCCTATAAGCAGTTGACCGTCCCCCCGCGCCGCTCAATCCTTTTCCTGTCGGTCACCGCAGAAGAGCAGGGTCTGCTCGGCTCGCAATACTATTCCGAGCACCCGCTCTATCCGCTGGCGGACACGGCCGCGGACATCAACATGGACGTGATGAACGCGCTCGGGCGCACGCGCGACATCATCATGATCGGCCGCGGCAGCTCCACGCTCGACGCCGTAGTCGATGCCGCGGCGCAGGAGCAGGGCCGCACCGTCAAACCCGACCAGGAGCCCGAGAAAGGCTTCTTCTACCGCTCCGATCATTTCAACTTTGTCCGGCAAGGTGTGCCCGCCTTCGACCCCGAAGGCGGCGTGGATTACATCGGCCGTCCGGAGGGTTGGGGATTGCAGCAGCACGAGCGATACACGCGCGAGGACTATCACAAACCCTCCGATGTGATTAAGCCCGACTGGGATTTGTCCGGCGCCGTCGAGGATATGCAGCTCTACTTCCTGGTGGGCTACCGCATCGCCAACAACGCGAAGATGCCCGAGTGGAAGCCGGGTGCGGAATTCAAGGCCAAGCGCGAGGCCGCTCTTCGCGCCGCAGGCAAAATGAAGTAGCGCCGTCAAACGTGTAGGGGCACGGCATGCCTGCCGCAGGCTGGCCTTGCCCCAATCGAGGTGGGCGTTCCTTTCGGGTTATCCCCGCGGGTTCTTGCGCCCTGCCGGCCCTAAGACGTAAAGCTCGAGATAGCCTTCGCCTCGTCCGTGTACACGTCGAACACGGTAAAAAGTTTCGTGATCAGCAGCAGGTCGTGGATTTTCTTCGTCAGGTTCAGCAGCTTCAGCTCCCCGCCTTCCTTCTTCACCGCGGTAAAGCTGCTCACCAGCTCTCCGATCCCCGAGCTGTCGATGTACTGAACGTCCGCCAGGTTCAGGACGATCTGTTTGCGCCCGAGGTCCAGCAGTTGCCGTACCAGGCCCCGCAGCGCCGCGCTCCCTTCCCCCAGCGTGATGCGCCCGCTGATGTCCACCACCGTCGCCGAGCCGATGTCGCGATTGGTTGCCTTCAGATCCATGGCCTCAAACCTTGGATGCTCCGGCCGGCGAGCTCGGCCGGGACGTGGGATAGCGTTTCGTCATGATCACTTCCGCGCCCCCGGACTGCGGGATGGTTACGTCCAGCTCGTCCATGAACGCGCGAATTAGGAACAGCCCGCGGCCGGACGTCTTCAGCAAATTCTCCTCGGCCAGCGGGTCCGGAACATCTTCCAACCGAAAGCCACGGCCCTGATCGCGAACGTGGATCACCATCTGTGCCGGCAATAATTCGATGACCAAAAAAATGTGGCGCGCTCGATCCTGATTGTTTCCGTACGTGTAGGCGTTGATCACCGCCTCGCGAACAGACATACCGATGCGGTAGCCCTGCTCCTCGTCGAAGCCGACAGCGTTGGCCACCCGCAGGGTGATATCTTCGGCCAGGTCAACACTTTCTAGAAGAGTTTCGAGTGTGACCTCTATTCGTTGGGTCGGTACGCGCATCCAGCGGTATGAGATACAGTGTGTAAATAACAGACACCCGCTTCCAAGTCAATGCACCCGGCCCACAGCGGCCACGCCGCTACGCCACGTGTGGTGGAAAACTCGCGCCTCCGGCGTGGCAGTCCGGCCGCCTCCAGCCTACAATCCCCCGGGCCGGTCCGCTCGCCCCGACATGTTTGCCGAACGCACAAATTGGAGTCTCGAACCCAACCGCCTAAGCCGGGCGCTCGAGTCGCGGCGCTCCCGCGGTGAGCCGGTGCTGGACCTGACCGCCTCCAATCCCACGACATGCGGGTTTACTTACGACAGCGAGACAATCCTGCGCGCGCTCACCAATCCGGGGTCTCTCACCTACTCGCCCGACCCCAGGGGGTTGGAAGTGGCCAGGCGCGCCGTGGGCCGTTATTACTCCGAACGCGGTGCGGAGCTCGTGGCGCACGACATCTTTCTCACCACCAGCACCAGCGAGGCCTATTCGTGGGTCTTCCGCACGCTCTGCAATCCCGGCGACGCCGTGCTGATCCCCGCGCCGAGCTATCCGCTCTTTGGCTTTCTGGCGGACATCGCGGATGTGCGCCTGGTGCGCTACCCGCTCGTGTACGAGAGTGGCTGGCAGATGGACCTGCGCGCCCTCAAGCAAGCCATTACCCCCGCCACGCGCGCCGTGGTCGTTGTACACCCCAACAATCCCACGGGGCACTACACCAGCGCGCCGGAGGCCAAGCGGCTCGCCGAGTTGTGCGCCGCCTGCGGCCTGTCCATCATCGCCGACGAGGTTTTTCTCGATTTTGCGATTGGCGACGGGAGCACCCGCGCGCACGCTGACGCGAAGCCGCGCAGTTTCGCAGCCGGTTACGATGCGCTCACCTTCACCCTCAGCGGCCTCTCAAAGATCAGCGGGTTGCCCCAAATGAAGGCTGCCTGGCTCGTCTTGAGCGGCCCCGAAAAATTGAAAGCACAGGCGGGCGAGCGCCTGGAAGTGATCGCGGACGCCTATCTCTCTCCCAATGCGCCGGTACAACTGGCGCTGCCGGCGCTATTGGCCCTTCGCGCGGGATTCGAGCGTCAGGCCGCGGCCAGAATCTCCCATAATCTTGCGGAATTGGACCGTCAGCTTGCCAGCCAGAAACCCTGTTCCCGGCTGAAGGTGGAAGGCGGGTGGTACGCGGTGCTGCGCGTTCCGGCTACGCGCTCGGATGAGGATCTCGCCGTGGAGCTGCTTACCAAACGCGGCGTCTATGTATATCCTGGCCACTTCTTCGATTTTCCCGCGGATGGCTACGTCGTCGTTAGTCTGCTCACGCCGGAAAACGAATTCTCACAAGGCGTGCGTCTGCTCTTGGCAGCGGCTTGAGTTGCAATTCCCGCGCGGGCAAGAACCTACAGGGCGAGAAGCGTTCCGATGAGCGAGAAAAGGCTCTCGGCCAAACGGCGCAGGGCGGAAGAGGCCCGCTCGAACCAGCCGGATCCGGCGGCCTGGCTCACCTTATCACCGGCACTCTCCCCGGAGCCGCTCGCAGAACCCGCGATGTGCACCGCTTCGCCCGGCGCATCGCCCACGGTGAATACTTTTCCTCCTAGCAGGTAGAGGCTTTCGGCTTCCGCGTGATTCAGCGGGCGTGCGCCCCGCCGGCCAAAAACCGCAAGCTGGTTGCCGCTCTCGTCCACGGCGCGGTCGCGGTCAATCCCCTTGGAAATCGCCAAAGCAGGACCGTTCGTCTTGTAATTTGCGATCAGCTTGGGCTTCGGCCGCGGGCTAAAGCCGCTGAAGAGTGGATCGTCTTCCGGCGACACGATCTGCAGCACGCGCAGGCCGTTCCTGCCGTCGGCCACAAAGGCAAACGCGCTCCCCGCCACCATGCCGATTTTCACGTCGTTCACGTCGTTCATTTGCCCGCCGGCATTGAACACCTGATCCAGCTTGGGAGCTTCCGGCCGCTCCACGTCCACGATTGCCATCCCCTGCGCCCCGGCGGAAACGTACGCGTAGGTCCGCGCCACGTACACGTTGCGCGCGTCTGCGAACGGCACGAGCGCTCCCGGCACCCGCCGCGGATGGCCCAGGTCCGTCACGTCCAGCACCTTCAATCCTTCCTTGTCGGTCACGAACGCGTAGCGGAACTGTACGGTGATGGCCCGCGCGTCCACCAGGTCCGGCGCCCCGACCATCGAAGCAAGCTTCGGCTCCAGCATGTTGCTCAGGTCCACCACCGCCAGGCCCTTGTCGCACAGCACGTATGCGTAGGTGCCCACGGTAATCACCCGCCGTGCGCCCGCCAGCGCCCCGTTCGGATTGAACGCGTAAGCCCGCTTCAGGAAATTGTTGTTCGGGTCGCCGTCCAGCAGCGTGCCCACTCCGGGCATCCTCGCCTTCAGGTTCGGATCCCCCACCACCACCAGGCCCTCTTCGCGGTCCGCCACGAACAGGAAGCCGTAAATCAAGTTGATGGGCTGCTCTTCGTTCTGCGGCAATTGCACGCGCAGCGGATCCACGCCCAGCGTCGTCGGCGAAGCCACCGACACCGCGTCCTTCGTCTTCAAATAGAACCGCTGCCCAATCGGCGACACCGGCGCCGTGGTCATTTTTTCCGAAATGTCCTTGTTGTCGATGTTCGCGATGTCGTAGATGCGGAATCCCCGCTTGCCCTCGGCCGCATACAGATATTCGCCGCGCGCCTGCAAATCCACCACGTGCCCCTCGTGACCCAGAGCTGTCTCCAGCTCGAGCTTGCGTTCCTGGTGGCGCCGGTAGTCATCCGGGTAGGCCATGCGCTGCAGGTCGCTTCCGTAAATGGCCTCCGGCTCATCGTGTTCGGCCACGGCCACTGCCTCATATCCCTTGTTTCCTGTGGCCACGAACACGTAGCGGCCCATGAAGTCCACAAAATTCGTGCCTTGTAGCAACATCGACGCCATCCACGCGTTGTTGTCCACCGCGTTGGATATATGGCAGTCGGTGCATGTCTTTGTCTCTTTGGCCCGCACCGTGTGCGGCACGTACGTGCTGTACCCCTCTCCGCTGAATCCCGGCGCCGAAATCGTCTGTTGCGCGTAATAGAGCCAGTCCCGGTCCGCGTTCTGCGAACTGACGATGATGGCGCAGGAGGAGCGCGCGGGCGCAAAGCGGTGGTGCGTCACCGTCCCGTCGATTCCCATCATCCACATGTCGTCGCGCAACACCTGGAAGTTGTAGCTCGTATAATTCCGCGTCATCAGCCCTTCGAAGTGCAGCATCGGCCGCCGCGCGTTCGCCGTCATCTGCAGGTGGCATCCGAAGCAGCTCGTCGTCCACGACGTGTGGCACAGGAAGCAGGTCACGCGGCTGTTGTCGTGCGCCAGCTTCGATTTGTCGTCCGGCACGCTGCCCCACGTCTTCCCGTCTTTCAAAATCGTCTTGGCCCACCGCGATTTCTCGCTGTAGTGCGGGTTGCCCGGCGTGATCGAGTCCACCGTCTGCACCACTTCCCACTCCTTGCCCGCTTCCAGCATCGACCGCTGGTAGAGCTTGCCCTCGCGCCACTCGAATTGCCGGTAGCCAAACGGCGTCCGCAGCGCTTCCAGCGGCGTTCCCCCGTTCTGCGCGGCGATTCCGGAAGTCACCAGCGTCGCCTTATGGTCGATTGAGCCGTGGCAGTCCACGCAGTCGATTTCCACTCCCGCGCGCGGCTCTCCGTACAGTTTCCCGGTCCCGTGGTTGTCCTGCTGGAAGTGGCAGTCAATGCAGTGCATGCCCTTTTCCATGTGGATGTCGGCCATATGCACCGCTTTGTCGAACTTTTTCGGGTCGTCCGGCGCGATGATGTTGTTGTCCGCGTCCAGCCAGTTGCCCTTCCGGTCGTGTTTGAACACTGCGCGGAACACCCAGCCGTGCCCGTGGAAATCCGCGAACTTGGTATCCTTCAACTTGGAATTGAATTCCGGCGTTCCGATCTCGTCCAGGAATTTCTCGTCTCCCCACAGCCCGCGCGCGGCTGCCGCCTCCGGGTTTCGCTTCGATACCTGGTACCGCTCCTCCTCCGTCGGGTTGTGCTGCTTCGCCGGATACATGTGCTCGGCGTCCAGCTCGTTGTCCCACCACGTGTATCCGAAGTAGGGCGTCACCATGTTCGTGCCCGGGTGGACGTGGCAGATCATGCATTGGCTTGACGGAATGGCCCGCGTGAAGGCGTGTTTGATCCCGTGCCCCGGCTCGTTCTTCGGGATCGTCGGGTCGTCGGTTGCCGTCAGGCCTTTGTTCCCGTACTGCGCGTACGACCCGGAGTGTGCCGGGTCTCGGTCGTTTGCGTACACCACGTGGCATGCCGTGCAACCGCTGTTCCGGAAGTCGCCAGGGTGATCGTTCGTTCCCGGAAGCGATAGCACCGGGCCCACCAGGCGCGTCTTCTGCAGCCCCAGGAACACCGGGTCCGTGCGCAGCATGGTTCCGAATCCACGGCTGCTCAGCTTCACGTCCGGTTTTCCCGGATCCTCGTCAATGTTCGGATTCCCCGTCTCGCCCTTCTTCTCGCCCCCGCGCTCGAAGACGCGAAGAATGTTCCCCGGCTGCGAAATTTCCCAGCGCTCCAGCGGTTCCAGCGCGGGAATGATTCCCTTGTCGTGCGTTTGCTCCGGCGTGGGCGGCGGAATCGTCTTCATGCCTCGCGGCACGCCGTCAGGCGTATAGTTCTCCCCGAAATGCGCGTCTTTCAGCGGAAACGCCCCGTTGTTGTATAGCGCCGCGCCCCACAGGAACCCGATATGCGTCATCAGGCTGGTGTTTACTTTGCGCACCTCGCTCGCATGGCACCCCTCCTGCCCGCAGGTCCGCTCCGCGATTCGCAGGTCTCCCGGATTCACGAACTGGATGTACTCCGGGCTCTCCCTCAGCCACACCGGAAACGTGTCGGGAGGCACCTCCGCCGCGTCCTGCAGGTTGCGATGCCGCGGCTCCACGTGCGCTTTGTGTTTTGCCTCCTGATATTCGTTCGAGTTCGCCGCCGTTCCCGCGGCCACACTCACGCTCGCGTCTCCGCCGTGGCAATCCGTGCAGCCGATGG
>JASHRU010000185.1 GCA_030037225.1 Candidatus Acidiferrales bacterium
CCCTATCCTGATTCTTCTCGTTGTCGGTTTGCTCTGCTGGTTTCTGGCGGACCTCTTCCGCAATTCCCCCACCGGGCCGCTCGCGGCGCTCGATCTCAACAACTACAACCTGATTTTCATCACCGTGGGAATGCTGCTGCACTGGCGTCCCCGGCGATTCCTGCGCGCCGTGGCGCAGTCCGTGCCCGCCACGGGAGGAGTGCTCATCCAGTTCCCCTTCTACGCCGTGATTTTTGGAATGATCGTGAACACCAGCATCACCAAGCGGCTCTCCGACCTTTTTGTGGCCATCTCTACGCCCAAGACCTATGCGCTCGTCGTGGCCCTGTACTCTGCAGTTCTCGGCGTATTTATACCCTCGGGCGGCAGCAAATGGGTGGTCGAAGCTCCTTACGTGCTTCAGGCGGCCACGCAGCAGCAGGTGAACCTCGGATGGGTGGTGCAGATCTACAACGCGGCAGAGGCGCTCCCCAATTTGCTGAATCCGTTCTGGATGCTTCCCATGCTGGGTTTGCTGGGCGTTCGCGCCAGGGACTTGGTGGGCTATTCCGTGCTCCAGATGTTCATTCACATCCCCTTGGTCTTCTTCCTGTGCTGGCTCTTCGCGCAATACATTCCATTTGTTCCGCCGTTAAAGTGACGCGCGGCGACTTGGCCCCGCGACTTGCTGCGGGCAACGCGACCAAAGCTTTTGCGTCGTGGCCAAATCCGGAAAACGCGCCCCTCCGCAGTCGCACCATTCTTGCCAGGCGTAAGGCCATGTGTTAGCTTCCGGCATTCGTCGCTCCAATTTGCGAACGCTCATGACACTCGACGATTGCCGAAGGTTTTATTCCGAGGAGGTAAAGTTTGCGGCCAACCTTTCCTCTCCCGCGCTGATCGCGGCGTTCGCTCGCGTTCCTCGCGAGAATTTCCTTGGCCCGCCGCCGTGGAACATCGGTTCGCCGGAGCAAAGAGCGTTGTCTCTCCTGGGCCTGGGCGATCCCGGCTATGTGTCCATAAATGACCCGCGGGATCTCTACCACAATGTGGTCGTGACTCTGGACATTGCGCACAACATCAACAACGGGCAGCCCAGCGCTTTGGGGCGCTGGATCGACGCTCTGCAGCTAAAGGCGGGCGAGCGCGTCTTTCATCTCGGCTGCGGCGTGGGATATTACACAGCCATCCTGGCCGAGGTGGTGGGGCCGAAGGGAAGCGTTGCAGCGATCGAGTTTGAACCTGACCTGGCAGCGCGCGCCAAAGAGAACCTCGCAGCTTTTCCGAATGTGGCTGTCCACCAGGGAGACGGCGCCCTGTTCGATCCGGGAGAGTGCGATGGCATGCTGATCAACGCGGGCGTCACGCACCCGCACTCCAGCTGGCTCGATCGGCTGCGCGAGGGCGGCCGGATGGTGCTCCCGTTTACTATTCCCGCCGGGAGCGATGGCATGGGCCAGGGACTGATGTTCCGACTGACGCGCCGGCGCGAAGGCTACACCGCCGGAATGGTCGGGCCGGTGGGAATTTACTCGTGCCGGAGCGTGCGCGATACGCAGCTCGAACCGCTGCTGTTGAAGGCGCTTTCCACCAGAAAGCTATTCCAATTGAAGTCCGTGCGGCGAGATGCGCACGAACCAACGGATACTTGCGTGGTGCACGGTTCGGGCGTTTGCCTGAGCAGCGCCGCATTGACCGCGGCTCTCAGTTCCAGGGAAAGCTAGGGCCGAAATTAACTTCACCTATTTCTTCAGTTCTGCCGTGAAGTTGGTCAAGACCGTGACCGACGAAGCGACCTGCTGAGGGGTCTTCGGCAGCAGGATTCGCTTGCCGTCCGGAGTCAGGTCGAAGAAGACAATGGGAGCGGACAAGCGCGAGACCAGAGTCTGAGGGGCCTCGAATTGGAGCGCGCCGCCCGAGGGCTTGACGGGCACAGCAAGAAGGTTGTAGCTCGGGTCCATGTAGTAGAGCATTTTGCCCTCGGCGCTCCAAGATACACTCGTATTCGCCGCCGAGGAGGAAACCTGCCACTTGCCGTGTGCCCCGCCGTAGCCCTCCACATAGACTTGGACGGAACCGGATTCCATCGAGTTGTAGGCGAGCCACTGCCCATCGGGCGAGAGAACGGCCGAGCCGCCGCGCTCGACGACACGGCGAGGTTTGCGGTCGCCCTCGAGCGGAAGAACCCACTCGCCTCCCGCGTAGTTGCCGGAGTTGGGGTGCCAGAAGAAGATGTACTTCCCGTCGCGCGACCAATCGCTGGGCACGATGTAGTCGTCCCCGGTGGTCAGGATTTCCTCGTCGCCGCTGCCGTCGGAATGCTTGCGCAGGATGCACGAATGGCCGTCGCGCTGAGAGCCGTAGGCGATCCACTTGCCGTCGGGAGACCACACGGGAGAGTCATTGAACACCGGACCAAAGGTAAGACGGGTGCGCACGTTGCGAGCCAGATCCAGCACCCATACGTCGTTTATATTCGCATGAATCTCCATGGCCGCGCGGTCTCCCTGCGGAGAAATGCGCACATGGTCCAGGCTGGCGAACCGATCGGGAATTGTGCCTACCTCCTTTCCGCTGCGGTCCACCCACACAAGCTGCAAATCGGCGGTGCCGCCGGAAGCGAAGACAAGCAGTCCATCGGCGGACACCGAAGCGTCCATATGCCAGGTGGCGGCATCGTTCATCACACCCTTGGCCACAGTGCGAGGCTCGCCGCTCAAGGTTCCGCTGGCGGGATCAAACGGCTGTGCCAGCAACTGGTCGCCGCGCGCAAACAGCATGTATCCGGCGGCATACACGGCGTTCGAGTGCGCCCGCGCGAGCGGCTTGTTTTCCTTGCCGTCCACCGAAGCGTAATAAATCGTATCGTTGGCCGCCTTTGCCACGTCGTGGATCATGGCCAGATAAAGAAAGTGCCGGCCATCGGGGAGAAAAAACGGCCAGCGATGCGAGGTCTGCTTGGCGGCGTCGAGGGTGGTGATTGGAACGGGTGTCCCGCCGGTCGAATTGATGCGCGACAGCGGCGAGTTGACGGATGGTGAGAAAATGATTTCGCCGTCCGCGCCCCAGGCGCCGCCGCGGCCGAGATCTGTACTGCAGAGCGCCTGTGGCGACCCGCCGTTCAAATCAACCGTCATTAGCTTGTTGTTTGCATAGTAGCCGAGCGAGCGGCTGTCGGGAGACCAGAACGGGAAAATCGCGCCTTCGGTGCCGGGGATTTGATGAGCCTCGAGCGAGTCCACGGGACGGACCCAAATGGATACTGTGCCTGCGGCATTGGTAGCGGTGAACGCGAGCGAGGCGCCGTCGGGAGAGATCACCGGCGGGCCGGCATAATCGCCGGCCAGATTGAAGGTCGTTTTCTCCGGCGGGTCGATTACCGCGCGCACCACTCGCGGTGAATGCGCCCGGCGAAGAAGAAACATGCCGCCGGCGACGCCCACGACGGCCACAGCCACAAGGGCCACAATCCAGCTCAAGCGTTCACGCTGACGCGAACGCAGCGCCCCGCCAGGAAGCGCGGCCGTAACGGACGAGAGTTGGCCGGATGCGATCCACTGGAGTTGCAGCTTGATATCGTGCGCCGTTTGGAACCGTTCGTCGGGATCTTTCTGGAGGCAGACGGAGACGACGTGCTCGAACTCGGGCGGAATCTGCGGCTTGATGGACCTCACCGGCTCGGGATCGTTCTCCAGAATCGCGGTGGCCGTGGAAAGCTGGCTCTTGCCGGTAAACGGGCGCTTTCCCGTGGCCATCTCGTGGAGCACGGCGCCGAAGGCGAAGATATCCGAGCGCGCGTCGGCCTCTTTGCCCTGAATCTGTTCGGGCGACATGTACTGGAAAGTGCCCACCACGCTGCCGACGGAAGTGATGGGCGTGAGTGGACCTAGAGGAGTCGCGCCGCTGACGGTGGGGGCGGCAGTGAAGGAAGGCGCCGCTCCGAAAGCGGCGCCGGAGGCTGCCCCGGAGCCCGCACCCGATCCTGCTCCAGACCCAGACCCGGATGCTGCGGCCGAGGCCGGCAGGTTCACCGGCTTGGCGAGGCCGAAGTCCATCAGCTTGGCGCCCCCTGGAGTGAGCATGATGTTTCCCGGCTTCAAATCGCGGTGCACGATGCCGTGCCGGTGCGCCGCAGCCAGCGCTTCCGCGATGGCAATGCCGATTTTGAGGATTTCGGGGAAAGGCATGGGGCCTTTCGCAAGGCGCTCCGCCAGCGTTTCTCCTTCCAGATATTCGATTACCAGGTAGTCGGTGCCGCCCTGCGAGCCGATGTCGTACAGGTGACAGATGTGAGGATGATTGAGCGACGAAATGGCGCGCGCCTCGCGGTCCATGCGCTGCCTGGATTCCGCGGAAGAGGAAAGATGAGCAGGAAGGACCTTGATGGCCACGACGCGATCCAGCCGGCGGTCGAGGGCGCGGTAAACCTCTCCCATGCCGCCTGCGCCCAACAGAGATTGAATTTCGTAAGGCCCTAGTTTGGTGCCGGGGGCGAGGGGCATAGGCGCCTCATTATATGCCAGGGGAGAGTAGCCGTTGGATTCGGCTTTCTCGCGCGTCTTCACCCCGTACCCGCCAAGCACACCAGGAACCTGGGCCACGCGGCATCCTCGCCCTCGGGCGTGGACCGCATGCCCCAATACTTCGAGCTGATACGGAAGCAGGTCGAGGCATGTTCGGAAACGCGCTAGCTTCACTCGGGCCCCGTAGAGCCGCGCCGGAGTTCCCGCCTTCCTGGCGGCGCTCCAATCGACCGTGGAGCACGCAAAGCGTTGATTGCGGGGAAGGGCACCAGGCGCGGGTTTGGTCCTCAAGAGAAATGATTTTGTGCTACAAACTCCTGCATGCGCGCCCTGCTTCTGCCTTTGACGCTGTGTGTCATTTGGGCCCCAAGTTTCACACAGAGCCGCGTTGCTGTTTCCGGCGGCCCGCCCGCCGGACGCAAAGCAGTTTGGATTCTCGGGGCCGACGGGAAAATGTCGGAATACGACGCCGCCGATTTCCATCCCTGGATGACTGGACTGGCCTTGCCGGCCGGCGCACGGCAGCATCCACAAAATATCTCGATTAGCCGAAAAGGAACCATCATCTACGCGGACACGATCGCTGGCACGCATCTGCTCCGCTTGTGGAGCTGGAACAGGTACGCGCAGGAGCTCACAGGGGGCTCACAAGAAACGCGTCCCGGGAGCAACGGAGGCTCTATCGACACGTGGGCGACGCCGGTCGTCTACTTCAGCGACGATGGTGCGCGCTTCTTCTGGTTCGAAAATCGGATGACGGTGACCTCCGGCCGCGATGGCGACATCTCACGCGTCGGCGAGTTCTCCTCCTGGACAACGGACCTGCATGGCGAAAACCTCACGCCCGTTGTGAGCTTCTCCCTCGGGGAGTGCAAGTGCGATACGGGCGCCTGCGAGGAATCCTGCACGGAGATTTCGGTCTGGGCGCCGGAAACCGGTGTTTCCGACTTCTTCTTCCTCACGCGCTGGGTCCCGGGCCAGCTCCAGCCGAAGTATCAGCAGACCGATCTCTATCGCTTCGCGAACGGGAGGTGGTCGGCGCAGAAACTTGCGCACCCGATTGAAGTCCTTCTCGATGCCGCCAATGGAGGCGACTCCTACATTGCGGCGGTTCCGGATTCCGGCTGCTGTGGCTGGGAAAACGAAAGTGATGATGTCACGTATGTAGTCAATGACGGCCGGCAAAGCAGCCTCTTCGATGAGCGGGCGCGTTTTCACAATGACGACTACGATGTCAGTTTTATGACTGCCAAGGCAGGGTTCTCGCCGGGTGCCGATCGAGTGGCATACACCCTCACCGCCACCTCGAAGGCGGACCAGGAGATCCGGCTGTCGGCCGATGGAAAACCGAATTCGGAGGAACTGGCCCGTATCCGCGCGGCACTCATGGAGCTGCCACGAGTGGAGGTTTTGGCGCTCGCAGACGTTTCCAAAGTTTCGCTCAGCCTGCCGCACTCCGAGCTGATCGGCTGGCTTGATCAGCAGCGGCTGCTGGTCTTTCAGAAGGGCCAGCCCTTTGTGGTGGATACGACAAGCGGTGTGGCGAAACCAACGGGACTCACTGCCGAAAACACGGCGAGCGTCTTCATTCGGTAAGGAGATTTCGCGGACGCCTGCAGGACTGGCGGTGGGGCCTTGGCAATCCTCTCCGCGTTCACGAAAACAGTATGCCAGGCGTGTTCTCGCCCGTCCTGGCCAAGTGCGGGAGGAACTTCAGGCTGGCCTCACTTCAACTTTGCATATTCCGCTTTGGCCAGCTTGAGGATCGGAATGTCGGGGTCGGCGTCTTTCCAGAGCGTGAGGAAGTCTTGATAGGATGCGCGGGCTTTGTCGGTGTCGCCCTGCAGCGCGTACGCGCGGGCCATACCGAGGCGCGCCAGCACGCCAAACGCATCACCAATCGTTATTCCGGGGTGGTCCACAATTTTCTGAAACTCCTTGGCGGCTTCGGCGCCTTGGTGTGTGGCCAAATATGCTTGCCCACGTAAATACACGGGATAGAGCGCTCCGAAATGGGCGAACGTCGCGCTGCGCGGCATGCCTAGGTCATAGTGGACGGCAATGTGAAGAGATTCGATCGCCATGGCAGGATCGCCATGGTTCAGTGCAAGAGACGCGCGAACAGCAGCAAGGTAATAGAATCGGACCGAAGTATCCTCCGGGAAATCTTTTTCGAGATCACTTGCCAGAGACTGAGCCTGGGAAGCATCGCCCGACATGGCGAGTGCGAGGGCTGCACCAAACCTGTCCTCCCGGTTCTTAGCAACCGCGAGTGCAGCCATCGCTCTCTTTCTTGCCATAGACGCGTTCCCGAAAAAGGCTTCCCACAGTGCGGCTTTGGTCTCGTATAGAGCTGCCCTTTCGCGATGTCCTGCCTGTTGAGCCAAACGGATGGCGGTCTCTGACCACTTCCGAGACTCTTGCAGGTGACCGGTATACGCTAGGGCAAAAGCCTGGCGGTCCGAGAGCCAGTCCTCGGCGCCAGGTTTTCCTTCAGCCGCGGCTACTTCTCGTTGCATGCCTGCACCGTCGCCTTTCAAGAAGGCGACATCGAATCGCAGAAGCGACAAGAAAGGACCCTCCATTTTTCGCTCGGAGGTCCTTCGAAGCACGTCTTCAACCTCTGCGGGGCGGTCAAGGTAAACAAGGTTGTCGCCAAGGAGGAAATATCCAGTGAAAGTGTCCGGAGCAAGTTCAATAGCCTTACGCCCCTCTTCTGCTGCACTTTCATATCTGCCGAGCACTGGATAAATGAAACCGGCTAGGAATGTGTGAGCGTACCATTCACGAGGATAGACTTGCGCCCACTGCTCGCAGGTCTGCTGCGCCTTTTCCTGGTTTCCGGTTCCTCGTCCGTCATAATAAGCCGTGATGAAAAACCTTTCTCTGTCACTCGTACGATCCCGTAGTTCGTAAGCTTTGCGAATGTTCTGCGTGGCGAGGTCGGACTCACCTGTCGCGCCGTAAAAAAGTGCGAGGGAGGCATAGCCCATCGCAAATTTCGGGTCGATCTCCACAGCACGCTTGAAAAAAGGCAGGCCGGCTTCGTCGCCCGATGAGGCACTCGTTTTCCAGCCCATGCTGTAGGCTTGCAAAGCATCGAGAGAAGATGTGGTGGCTTCTTCGAGGGCGACGTCATGCTGCTGAACAGTGGGGAGCGATTCGCCGACGCGCGCTCTGAATTTGCTGGCCATTTGACTGAGGGCATTCAGCACATCCTCTTTCTTGGCGGCCTGAACCAATTCATCATCCAGTAGTTTCCCAGTGCGGCAGTTTTCTGCGCGCAGGCCTAATACGTATTGGGTTCCAAGGGCTGCGATGGAACCCTCCAGGACAGCGGCACTGGCGGTGCGCTGACAGACCTCCCGTGCGAGTTCCGGAGTCAGGCGCGCATCGGCGGGCCGGCTCATCATGCGGAGCGTTTGCTGGACGCGATCGTCCGGAACAAGGCTTAGGAACGGAGATTGTTCAAGTTGCACCGCCAAACCCTGCCGCAGCGTGCCGTCGAAAACGGGATCGCCGGTGGAGTTGGCGAAGTCGGCGAGGACGATGGTGTCTTTGTCGGTCAGTGCGTGGGCTTTGCGCGAATAGGACAACCATGCGCCGATGCCAACGACAAGTATCAGCGCTGCCGCAATCGGCCCTACAACCATCCAGCGCGCCGCCGATTTCGCCGTGGGCGCGCTGCTTGCTGCGCCCGTGGCTACTCGGTCCGATTCCGTGTCCCGCTTCAGCCGCCGCAAGTCCGTCCGGATATCGGCGGCCGACTGGTAGCGCAGTTTCCGGTCTTTCTCCAGCGCCTTCGTGATGATTTCTTCGAGTCTCGGAGGCAGGTCGGGATTCATCCGCACGGGCGCGACCGGCCTGCGATTCAGAATCGCTTCGGCAATCACGCCGGAGGTCTCGCCCCGGAATGGCATCGTGCCTGTGGTCATTTCATAGAGCACCGCGCCGAACGAAAATAAATCCGTGCGCGCATCTAGCTCTTCGCCCCGCACCTGCTCCGCAGACATGTACGATAACGTGCCGATTGCCGTACCAGGCCGGGTTAGCTCGCTGGCTGTGGACATCGCTGAGAGACTGACGCCGCCGCTGCCCGGCGCAAGTTTCGCCAGTCCGAAATCCAGAATCTTGGCGTGGCCGCGTTCGGTAACGAAAATGTTGGCGGGCTTGATGTCCCGGTGGACGATCCCTTTGGCATGCGCGGCATCCAGAGCGTCAGCGACCTCAATCCCCAACTCCAGCGTCTCATCGAGCGGCAGAGGCCTGCCGGAAACGCGCTGCTTCAGCGTCTCGCCCTGCAGGAACTCCATGGCGATAAATGTGCGGCCATTCTCTTCGCCGATATCGTAAACCGTGCAGATATTCGGATGGTTGAGACTCGACGCAGCTTCCGCCTCGCGCCGGAAACGTTGCAGTGAGACGTGGTCGCGTGCCAATTCAGGTGGAAGAAATTTCAAAGCCACGAAGCGGTGAAGCCGCGCATCCTCGGCCTTATATACAACCCCCATGCCGCCGCCGCCGAGCTTCTCCAGGATTCGGTAGTGGGAGACGGTTTGGCCGACGAGTGAAGGCGAACCGGCCATGGCGGCGCAATGTTAGGTTGCAGGCTATACCAAGTCAACGACAGCCAAAGTTTGAGGCGGATAGTCGGCAATACAGAAATAATCCTGCAGCCGGAGTCCCAGAGCCACCTGGCCCGCGCAACACAGAAATATTGGCACATTGTCTCGGGCGCGTTCACACCTGTGTACGTCAAGCGCCCAAAACCGGACGTAATCGAGTTGAGGCCGAATCGCGCTTTAGCCGGAAGGAGTGATTGAAAGCTACCCAGCCCGCCGGAATTACCTGC
>JASHRU010000186.1 GCA_030037225.1 Candidatus Acidiferrales bacterium
GTCCGATGTGGACGCGGTGAACAGCGACGTGAAGGGCGTGCGCTCCGATCTCGACGCGCAGAAGCAGAACCTGCAGATGGCGCGGAGCGAATTCGGGACGCTCATCGCCCGGAACCATGAGGAAATCGACCAGCTCCGGCATCTCGGCCTGCGCGACTACTACGAGTTCACGCTGCAGGGCAAGGGCGACATCCAGAAGGTTGGGAGCGTGAGCGTCGAACTGCGCAACGCGAACCCGAAGCATCACGAGTTCACCGTGAACCTGGTGGTGGATGATATGAAGCTCGAAAAGAAGAACCGCTCGATCAACGAGCCCATCTTCTTCTACACCGCGGGCAGCCGCCAGGCGCTCGAACTGGTGATCAACAAGGTGGAAAAGAACAAGGTAACCGGATACGTGAGCGCGCCGAAGACCGTGCAGACCGCTCAGTCTTCGGGCAGCTAGCCCCTCCCCGGAACGCATTGCTGCCCGTCGCGGGCCAGGAGAACCACCGAGCTCCTGGCCCGCTGTTGTTTTTGTGTGCTCCCCTTATGCCCGCTCCAGTCCGATTCCCGGTGGACGCCCGGCTCTCCAAGCGCGACAAGAAGAAGCGCCTACCTGAAAGGGGACGAGCATAAAAAAGCAATGGATCCCACTTTTCCTCGTGCGTCAGAAAAGGGAGCAATTTGTGCGAGCTCGGTCCAGATCGCAGATCGTTGAGGGGCACGCCGGACGAAAGCCGTTGCACATTGTGGAAGTAGGGGAATAGGCATACACTTGGCACCGTTCTTGGAGTCAAAAAGGAGATTCCGGATAAGCGGTATGTTACCCGAGTCAGCGGGGTGAGGAGGATCGCCATGCGACTCAGACTTCCACTGATCATCTCAATCGTGTTGATTGCCGGTTTTGCTATGGCACAGCAATCAGCGCAGCAACCGCAGTTCGTAAATGTTGACGAGGTAAGATTCGTTTCGGCCCCCGGAGCCCCGGAATGCTACAGCTTCGCCCTCGAGCACGGCGATCCGAAGGCGGGGAACTCGGTCATGCTGGTGAAATTGGCGACCGGATGTACTATGCCGATGCACTGGCACTCAGCGAATGAGCAGCTAATGGTCGTCACTGGCACGGCGCAGGTCGAGATGCAAGGAGAGCAGCCACACACCTTGAAGGCTGGCGGATACTACTTCATGCCCGCTCATCACCTGCACCAGTTGTCGTGCGCGAGCGGCTGCAGCTTCCACCGCGTTATGGACGGCCCCGTCGACATTCATTTTGTCGATGCCGCCGGTAATGAGATCCCGGCGGAGAGGGCCCTGGCCGCTTTTGGCGAGCGCCCGGTCGCCGCTATGGCTCAGAAATAACCCATCGGGAGGCCGTCTAGGATTAGGATGTTTCAAGATATCATCCGGCCGCAGGACAAAGCGGCGCCGTTGGCGAACGAAAAGGTGAGGGTCACCGGGACGCTGGAAGGCGATACGATCCAGGTGAAAACGATCGAAAAAGTAGCCAGATAGCGGGCCGGCCGACAGCCCGAAGCCCGGCGGCGCCACGCCGAATCAGGAAGCCGATTTCAGCAGGAACCGGCGCTTGCGGGCGACGAACTCCTTGGCGAGAGCGGGAAGCTGGTCGTGGGCCAGTTTGCCCTCTTCGTACAATTTGATCTTCGCCTTCGCGGACTTGCGCCGGCGGTGATGCCGTTTCCAGGCCTTGAAGTTCTTCTCGTGCGCCATAAGAGCGATTTCCTCCGTTCGGCAAGCGGATAGTGTAACACTGCGCCATGAATTCCGCGTTCCGGCTCGGGCGTGCATGCTGTAGGATGAGGCGTGCCCTCGCTGGCCATTCACACAGGGCGCGCGCTCACGCCCCTGGCCGAGATTCCGGATGCATTGATACTGGTAGAAGACGGCCAAATCCGCGCGATTGGCCCCCGCGGCAGTCTGGAACTGCCGCCGGGCGCGCAGCTCGTGCATGCGCCCGCCCTCACCGCGGCCCCGGGATTCGTGGACGTGCACATTCATGGGGCTGCCGGGCGGGATGCTATGGAGGCGACTCCGGATGCTCTGGGGGTGATGGCCGCGTGCGTCGGCCGCCACGGCACCACGTCGTTCGTCGCCACCACGGTTTCGGCCAGCATCGCGCAGACGCAGCGCAGCCTGGGGGGGCTGGCGGGCGCCATCCGCGAGCAGCCGGCGAACCGAGGGCCGGCGGCGGAGTGCCTTGGCGTTCATCTCGAAGGGCCCTTCCTCAATGCGGCGCGCCGGGGAGTGCATCCGGCCGAGCATCTGATCGCACCGTCCCCCGCAGTGCTGGCGAAATTCCTCGCCGCGGCGGAAGGCTTCGCCCGCATTTTGACGCTGGCGCCCGAACTCGAAGGCGCAGCCGAAACCATCACGGCGGCGCGCGCGGCCGGAGTCGTGGTAGCCATGGGACACACGGACGCGAGGTACGGCGATGCGCTTCGTGCCATCGAGCTGGGCGCACGACACGCAGCGCACGTGTTCAATGCCATGCGGCCATTCTCCCACCGGGAGACCGGGGTGATTGGCGCTGTGCTCACGGACGCGCGTGTGACGGCGGAGGTGATCGCTGATGGCGTCCACGTGGACGATCCTGCGCTGAGGCTGTTGCTGGCCGCGAAGAGCGCAGAGCAAGTGCTGCTGGTGAGCGATGGCACCGCGGCAACGGCAATGCCCGACGGCACATACAGGCTGGGCAGCATCGAGGTGACCGTGAACGGCGGCGTGTGCCGGAACCACGAGGGCAGGATTGCAGGAAGCACGCTCACGCTGGATCGCGCCGTCCGGCGAATGGCCGCTCTCGGCGTTCCCGCGGCAGCGGCGGTGCAAATGGCCAGTTTTAATCCTGCGCGGCTGCTGGGCATCGAATCGCGGAAGGGGCGGCTGGCTCAGGGCGCCGATGCCGATATTGCCCTCCTCGACGAAAACTTGAACGTCGCGCGGGTGTTTGCCCGCGGCCGCGAAATCCAGGCGTGATTCGGACGCTCAATTTTCCTGCGGACACGGCCCGTAAGAGTGCGCCTCCACGGAAGAGAGCCTCCGGCAAAATCTGCGTGATCACTCCCCACCAGGTGGCCGCTTTCCGACTTGCGCGGCACCACCTCCTTCCTCCGGCAGGAGACGATCTCGTCGCGGTCTGCCGGGATGTTTGCGGAGTGCAGGCGCAGCTCATGACGGCGGCCCATTGGAACATCTCCGCCAGGACGCGCGGCCTCTCGCCGGCACGCATCGAGACCGCGCTCCGGAAGGAGTGCGCGCTGGTCAAGAGCCTTTGCATGCGGCAAACGGTCCATCTGCTGCCCGCCGCTGAATTCCACGTGTACTCGGCTGCCGTGCGCCAGAGCCGTGTGGCGGCTGTGGTGAGAATAATGGAGCGGTTCGGAATCACTCCGCGCGACCGGGAAGCGTTGCTGCGCGCCACTTTGGAAATACTCGAGTCTGGACCGATGACCAAGGGAGAACTCACGGCGCGCATACGCCCGCGCGTCAGCTCTCGAGTGCGCGCGTGGATGGACCGCGTCTGGAACGCTAACCGGCTCGCTCTCGTTGAAGGCCTGGTCTGCTACGGCCCGGAACAGGGTCAGCAGGTGACTTTTGTGCGAGTGGACCGCTGGCTCCCCGGCCGGCGCACGATTGCCGCGGAAGAAGCCCAGCGCCGGCTGCTGGCAGGTTTTCTTCGTAGCTACGGCCCCGCTTCGCTCGCGGATTTTTCCAAGTGGAGCGGGATTCCCATCGCGGAAGCGCGGCTTGCGTGGGGAGCTTCTTCAGACGAACTCGCGGAAGTGAGCATCTCCGGCCAGCCCGCTTGGGTGCTGCGCAAGGATTTGAGCGCGCTGCGCGCGAGCGCGCTCGCGGGGCGTGCCGTCAGCCTGCTGGCGGCCTTCGACAGTTACCTCTTGGCGCACGCAAAAAAGGACCATCTAGTCGAGCCGCGGCATTACAAGCGCGTGTACCGCAGCCTGGGCTGGATCTCGCCCGTAGTCCTCGTGGACGGACGAGTGGCCGGCCTCTGGCGGCACTCGCCCAGACGAGGCGGAGGGCTAACCATCGCCGTGGAGTTGTTCGCGAAGCCGTCTGGCGCACTCCGCGAGCACATCGAGGAGCAGGCAGCGCGGCACGGAGAGTTTCTCGGCCGGCCGGTGCAGACGGAATTCGCGCCGCGTTGAGGCGAGCTCCGGGACGAGTCTCAGGGATTCAGCGGGATATTCAATTCCCGCGAAAGCACGTAGGGATCGAACGGACTACAGGAAAAGTAGCGGCCATCCACTTCAAATGTGGGGACTTTCCGGAGTCCGTCGTTCACGCACATTACGAGGTCTTCGGCGTCCGGATCCACGTCCACATCCACTTCGCGGAAAGGCACGTTGCGCTCGCGCAGGAAAAGTTTGGCGCGACGGCAGTCACCGCACCAACTGGTCGAATACATCGTGATTTCGCCCATTGGGAATTCCGCGACAACACGAAAGCCTGCTATTCGGATGCGCCGGGAGGTTTTCCGTTGCCGTCACGTTCGGGGGCCGTGGACGACCGCCGCTTGGAAACACGCGGCGCCACCTGAATGCGAGTAAGTGAGCGCTGTAAGGCGAGTTGCGCGCGTTCGAAATCCACCTGGTTGGCCTTATCCTGAACGCGTTTCAGGGCGCGCTCGCGGGCGGCCTCGGCGCGGCCCAGATCGATTTCCTCGGCCAATTCGGAACGCTCAGCCAGGATGATCACGCGGTTCGCCAACACTTCGGCAAATCCACCCAGCACGGTGGCGTAACGCGTCTCGCCTCCCTTTTGGAAGCTTAAAACCCCGGCGCCAAGTTCCGTGAGCAGCGGGGCATGGCCGGGGAGGATTCCCAAGTAGCCGTCGAGGCCGGGAAGCTGGATGAAGTTCACATCTTCGTGGAGCACCTGCCGCTCCGGCGTTACCACTTCGAGACTGAGCTTGCCCAGGTCCATGTTCGTCCAGGAGCCTCACGCCGCGGTCAGCTTGGCCGCCTTCTCCACCACCTCTTCGATTGTGCCCACCAGGATAAACGCCTGCTCCGGCAGCGCGTCGTGTTTCCCCTCGATGATTTCCTTGAATCCTCGAATGGTATCCGCAATCTTGACGAACTTGCCCGGCGTGCCGGTGAACGCCTCGGCCACAAAGAACGGCTGGGAGAGGAATTTCTCGATCCGCCGCGCGCGCGCCACAATCAGCTTGTCTTCTTCGGAGAGTTCCTCCATGCCCAGAATGGCGATGATGTCCTGCAAGTCGCGATAACGCTGCAAAATGGATTTCACCTGTCGCGCCACCGAGTAATGTTCTTGTCCTACGACACGCGGATCGAGAATGCGGGAATAGCTGGCCAGCGGATCCACCGCCGGATAGATGCCGCGTTCGACCACCGCACGGGAAAGGTTTGTCGTAGCGTCCAGGTGCGAGAAGGTCGCGGCGGGCGCAGGGTCTGTGTAATCGTCCGCCGGCACGTAGATGGCCTGCACTGAAGTGATGGAGCCTTTTTTCGTGGACGTGATGCGTTCCTGCAGTTCGCCGATTTCCGTGTTCAGGTTCGGCTGATAGCCCACCGCGGAAGGCATGCGGCCAAGCAGCGCGGAAACCTCCGAGCCGGCCTGGACGAAGCGAAAGATGTTGTCGATGAACAAAAGCACGTCGCGGCCTTCCACGTCGCGGAAATACTCGGCCACGGTGAGTCCCGTCAGACCGACACGCAGCCGCGCGCCCGGCGGCTCCGTCATCTGCCCGTAAACCAGCGCGGCCCGCGATTTTTCCGGGTCGCCCGCCTTGATTACGTGCGATTCCTGCATTTCCAACCACAGGTCGTTGCCCTCGCGAGTACGCTCGCCCACGCCGGCGAACACGGACACACCCCCGTGCTGCATCGCGACGTTGTGAATCAGTTCCTGAATCAACACGGTCTTGCCCACGCCGGCGCCACCGAAGAGTCCGATTTTCCCGCCCTTCAGGTAAGGCTCGAGCAGGTCCACTACCTTGATTCCTGTCTCGAACATCTCGGCTTGCGTGGATTGGTCTTCGAGTGAGGGCGCCTGACGATGAATCGGAAACTCCGTCTTGCTGGAGATGGGCCCGAGTTCGTCCACGGGTTCGCCCAGCACGTTCATCACGCGGCCCAGCGTAGATGGCCCCACGGGCACGGTGATTTCTTTTCCCGTGTCCACCGCTTTCATGCCACGCACCAGGCCCTCGGTCGGCTTCATGGCCACGCACCGCACCCGGCCTTCTCCCAGGTGTTGCTGGACCTCCGCGATGATGTTGATCGGCTCCGGAACGGAGAAACCCTCGGAGGTAATCCGTACGGCGTTGTAGATGGGCGGCAAGTGGCCGCTCTCGAACTCCACGTCCACCACCGGGCCAATCACCTGGGCCAGCCGTCCCACCGCACCTGATTTTTCAGCCATGAGCTGCTCCTCGCCTTCTGTTCCTAGCTCGCCACCAGTCATTGATCCCGAGTCACTATCCCGCCGACGCCGCTCCGCTCACCACCTCGATGATCTCCTTCGTGATGGCCGCCTGGCGCACTTTGTTCATGTGCAGCGTCAGGCTGTCGATCAGGTCGGATGCGTTTCTTGTGGCCGCGTCCATGGCCGTCATTCGCGCGGCATGTTCGGCCGCGGAAGACTCCAGCAGCGCGCGGTACACTTCCGTCTCCACGTACCGGGGAATCAGCCGGTCGAAGATTTGCTTCGGCGGCTGCTCGTAGATGTAGTCCACTTCGGCGCGCCGCGGCGCTCCCGCGGTGGTGTGTCCGCCGCCGGTTTCGGCGTGCTCGGGTGTGACCACTTCGGGCCGCAGCGGCAGCAGGCGATCCACCACCAGCCGCTGCATGATCACGTTCTTGAACTCGTTGAAGACCAGGTACACGGCGTCCGCTTCGCCACTCGTATAGGCGGCGACAGCCATCTCGGCAAGTTCCTTGGCGTCGCTGAACTTCACGTTCATGGTCGCGCCGATCAGCTCCGCCTTGAGCGGGAGGCGCGTCCGGCGCATCGCGTCGCGTGCCCGCTTTCCCACCGCCACCAGCTCAATTTGCTTCGACTTGTTTTCGCGCAGAAATTCCATCGTTTTCCGCAGCACGTTTGTATTGAACGCGCCGCAGAGCCCGCGGTCGGCCGAAATCACGATTACCAGGAGCTTTTCTTCCGGCCGCACGACCAGCAAGGGATGCACGGCCTCCTCCAGGCGCGACTCCGCCGATTGCAGCACGCGCAGAATCTGCCGGGCGAAGGGCCGCGCGGCCAGCACGCGCTCTTGCGCGCGCCGCAGCCGCGCCGCGGCCACAAACTTCATCGCCCGGGTGATTTGCTGCGTGTTCTTCACCGAGCGGATCCGGCGCCGGAAATCGATCAGGTTAGGCATCGCGCTGCGTTCCGTTGCTCTGCGCGGCGGGGATTCCCCTACGCCGGCGTCCAACGCTCCTTGAATGCCGCGAAAGCTTGCGCCGCTTCCTGCTTGGTGGCGTCGTCGAGCGCCTTCTTCTCTCTCACCTTCTGGAGCAGGGGCTGCTGGTTGGTCTCCAGGAATTGCAGCAATTCGCTCTCGAATCGCCCTACCTGTCCGACTTCCACGTCGTCGATGATGCCGCTCGACGCGGCTAGAATGGCCAGCACCTGTTTTTCGACCGGGAGCGGCACGAGCTGGTCCTGCTTCAGGATTTCGGTCAGACGCTGGCCGCGGGCGAGCTGCGCCTGCGTAGCCTTATCCAGTTCAGAGCCGAATTGCGCAAAGGCGGCCAACTCGCGGTATTGCGCCATATCCAGGCGCAGCGCCCCGGCCACCTGACGCATAGCCTTGATCTGCGCGTTGCCGCCCACGCGGCTCACGGAGATTCCCACGTTGATGGCCGGACGAATGCCGGCGTTGAACAAGTCGGCTTCTAGATAGATTTGGCCGTCGGTGATGGAAATAACGTTTGTCGGAATGTATGCGGAAACGTCGCCCGCTTGTGTTTCGATTACGGGCAGGGCGGTGAGCGAGCCGCCACCCAGCTTGTCGTTCAGCTTTGCCGCGCGTTCCAGCAGGCGCGAATGCAGGTAAAAAACGTCGCCCGGAAACGCCTCACGTCCCGGCGGCCGGCGCAGCAGCAGCGAAATCTCGCGATACGCCTGCGCGTGCTTGGACAGATCGTCGTAGAAGACCACGGCGTGCTTGCCGTTGTCGCGGAAGTATTCGCCCATGGCGCACGCCGCGTAGGGCGCGATGTATTGCATCGAGGCGGGCTCGGTGGCCGAGGCGGCGACCACGATGGAATAGTCCATGGCCCCGGCGTCGGTGAGTGTCTTCACCACCTGCGCAATCGTCGAGCGCTTCTGCCCGATCGCGCAGTAGATTCCGATCATGTTCAGGCCCTTCTGGTTCACGATCGTGTCCAGAATGATGGCCGTCTTGCCCGTCTGCCGGTCGCCGATGATCAGCTCGCGCTGGCCTCGCCCGATGGGAATCATCGAATCGATGGCCTTGATGCCCGTCTGCAGCGGCTCGCGCACCGGCTGGCGCGACACGACGCCTGGAGCGATTCGCTCGAGCGGAAAGCGCTGCTTCGCGGCAATGGGGCCCTTGTCGTCTTGCGGGCGGCCCAGCGGATCCACCACGCGGCCAATCATTTCCTCGCCCACGGGAACCGACATGATCGTCCCCGTGCGCTTCACCGTGTCGCCTTCCTCAACCTTCCAGTACTCGCCCAGCAGGACCGCGCCCACCTGGTCTTCTTCCAGGTTCAGCGCAATGCCGAAAACGTCGTGCGGAAACGTCAGCATCTCGCCCGCCATGCAGCGCTCGAGGCCGTGGATACGGGCGATCCCGTCACCAACGGAAATCACCGAGCCGACCTCTTCGACCTCCAGCGTCTGTTTGTAATTCTGGATCTGTTCGCGGAGAAACTTGGCGATTTCGTCCGCCTTGATTGTGGGCATGCGCCGCTCCTACTCCCGGGTGAGGCGCGCAGCAAGTTTCTCGAGCTGCGCGCGCACCGATCCGTCGTACACGGTCGAGCCGATGCGCACCACCAGGCCGCCCACCAGCGTGGCGTCCACCGTGTAGCGCGCTTCAATCTTCTTGCCGGTCAGCGATTCGAGTGTCCCGGCGAGTTTCTGCTTCTGCCCCGCGGAAAGCTCGCGCGCGGAGGTGATACTCGCCTCGGTGACTCCCAGCCGCTCGAGCACCGTCGTCTCGAACTCCCGCGCGATTTCCGCCAGCATCCCGGTGCGATGATGGTCCACCAGCACGAACAGGAAATTCCGCAGTTCATTGCTCGCGCCCATCTGCTTCACCAGTTTGCCGAGCAGGTCCTGTTTCGTCTCTCGCGGGATCGCGGGAGAGTCGAGAAAATTGCGGAGGTCGGCGGAGTCAGCCGCCAATTCCACAAACGACCGCACCTCCTGCCGCAGTCCCTCAGCCCGTCCAGAAGCGAGCGCGACGTCTGCCAGCGCCCCGGCGTATTCTCCCGTCACCGTCCTCAATTCGGCCTCCCGGCCTGCCCGCCGGGGCCGGCGATCTCCGCCAGGAACGCGGTAAACATTCCCTCTTCCGCTGCGGGCGTGATTTCCGCGCGCAGGAGGGCCACTGCGCGCTCCATGGAAAGCCGCGTGGCCAGCCGGCGCAGCTCGATTCGGGCTCCGCGCGCCGCTGCGTCCACTTCCATTCGCGCCGCGGCCTGTATTTTCGCGGCGTCTTCCTTGGCGGCAGCCTGGATGCGCTGGACCTCCGCGGCCGCGTCGCGGCGGGCACCCGCCTGCATTTGTGCGATTTCAGCCGTCAAGTTCGAGAGCCGCTGGAGCGCTTCGGCGCGCTGCGCCTCCGCCTGTGTTTTCGCCTTGGCCGCCTCCTCAATCGCGGAGGCGATCTGCGCACCGCGTGCGGCAAAAAACGGAGGCGCCTTCTTGACCAGCAGCCAGCCAATCGCGCCCGCGACGATTGCGAAATTGAGCCACTGAAAAACGGGCGTGAGCGGCGACGCTTCTTCGCCCGCTTCGGCCGCGAAGGCGGGGTGCGCGGCCAGCAGTAGGTATGCGC
>JASHRU010000187.1 GCA_030037225.1 Candidatus Acidiferrales bacterium
GGGGCGAGCAAAAACACCATTTACATTGTGGACCGGCGCTCGCAACTAAAGGAACTACAGAGGCGGAAGGCCGCGATCCAAAAGGAGATTGACGACCTGCAGGATGAAGCACGAAGGGCCGGGGTCCCTCCGAGCTGGGTCCGATAAGCGGCCAGGCAGCGGCGAAGCAAGCGGTCGGCGGCGGGAAACAGTGAAGCGTCGGGACGTGTTCGGGGCTGACCGGATGCGGAAAGCAGATTCCTCGGCGACGAACCTGCCTCGGGATGACGCATCCTGACCGGATGCGTCACTTAAAGTACTTGCGGATGATGAAGTCGAGGCCGTAGGTGTCGTTTTCGTCGCGGAGCGCGCGGATGGTGTACTTGCGGCTGATGTTGTACTCGATCTGGATGACCTGGCGCTGCGTGGAGGTCACGTCGGTGACGTAAGTGACGGTGAGATCGGGAGAAACGCGCTGCTGAACGGTGATGCGCGCGGTGGTGTTCTGCGTGGCGCCGACGCCGGTGAGTCCGGGATCGACGCGGAAGCGGCTGACGCCGAAGAGTTTTTCGACGCGGCTGCCGACCTGGCTGGATACCGCCTCGGAAAGCAGCGCCTGGGCGCCGGGATCGCCGAGTGCGCTCGTGGAGGAGCCCGAGCGGAGGTCGGTGGACTCGCTGGTACGGCCGAGGGCGAGAAGCGAAATGACGTCCGTGGGGGGAAGCGGAGGATCGGAGCGATAGCCGAGATGCAGGCGGCTGCCGGGGCCGGTGAGCTGGATGGTGACGTCGTACTGGTCGACGGTGGTGGCCGCTTCGATATCGAAGATGGGATCGAGGCGGAAGGGATTGGCGAAATTGATGTCGCCGCGGGTGAGGCGGAAATTATTGCCGCGGAATTCGAATTCGCCGGCCAGCAGATGGACGTGGCCTAAAAGAACAGGCCGTTCGGCGGTGCCGCGGATGCGGAGCTGGGCTTCGCTGGCGAAACGCGCGGCGTTCCACTGCACCTGCGCGTCGGGGCTGGAGACGCCTTCCACATCGAACTGGAGATTGCGGAGATATTCGGAAGTGCCCACGGAAAGAGCGGCGGCCTGTGGCTTAGAACCCATCAAGCTGCTGAAATCGAGCCCTTCGGTAAGGAGAAGGCGTTCGACGACGACGCGGCCGGTGAGCGTGCCGTCGGTGGTGCCGCCCTGGAGACGGAGATTTCCGTTCAGGAGCCAGCTCATTCCCTCGGGATAACGGAGGCGGATGGAGCGGCCGCGGGCGGAGAGGTCGTAGCGGATGGGGCCTTCGCCGTAGGTGACGCTGCCGGTGAGCTGGACCTGGCCTCCGCCGACGCCCGCGCGCACGCCGTCGAAGGTCATGCGATTGACGTCGAAAAGGACTTCGCCTTTCACGTCGCTGAGGGCGACGGGAAAATCGCCGTAGGTGGCGGAATCAGACTGCAGTGTGAGCCGGCCGGCGAGACGGGGGTGCTGCGTATTGCCCTGGAGAGTGACGTCGAGATCGCCGGGGCCGCGCGCGTCGAGACCGGGCACGAGGCTGGAGAGAAGACGAAGATCCACTTTTCCGGCAAGTTTGACGGCGAGAAGACGGTCGCGATCGAAGCGGGCGCGGCCGGAGAGGGTCAGGTCGGTATCGGGGCCGCGGAGATGCGCGGATTCGATTTGCACCTCGTTGCGGCTGAAGGTGATGCGGACGGGGCCGACGTTTTCAAGTTTCACGAAGTCGTAGTCGAAGGAAATGCGGGAAAACTCGGTCTGGACCTGGAAGCCGGCGGGATCGAGAAGCTGGCCGGAAAAAACGAAGTTGCCGTCAACGCTGCTATGGCCGGTGATGTCTTTGAGGCGGAAGGCGACTTTGAGGAACGAGTCGAGGTTCACATCCTGCACGTGGAGGGTGCCGCTGGCGGGGAAAGTGCCGGAGAGAGCGACCTCGGCATGACCGCTCACGCCGCCGCGAGCCATGGTGGAGAAGGCGTCGGCAACGAGAAGATGGCCGTCGGAGGAGGCGCGGACGTCGAAATCGCCGAGCACGTCTTCGCCGACGTGAAGCGCGGCGAGATGGAAGGTTCCGGAGCCGCGAGGTGAGAGCAGCGGGCCTTCGGCCTTGGCCTCGAAGGAAACGCGGCCAGAAGCGGGCATGAGGCCGGCGGAGAAGGTGGGAAATTCGGAGAGGGCGACATCGCGGCCGGTGAGGTCGAAGGAAATCCATTCCGTGTCGCGATCGAAATCGAGGAAACCGGAAGCGCGGCCAGCGGCTTTGCGGAGCTCGAGGTCGCGGGCGTGAAATTCCTGCTCGGTCCACTGGAGTTCGCCCTTGGCGTCGTCGAACGCGACGCCGGCGATGACGGGCTGATCGACGTGGAGCGAGGCGTCGAATTCGGGATCGTCGCGGGTGCCGCTGCCGCGAACGTGTCCGGAGATGAGGCCGTGGGCGGGATAGGCGGTGCCGAAGAGAGATTGAATGCCGTCGAGATCGGTGCGGGCGAGATGAAGATCGAGATGCCAGGGATTTTCGGGGAGGAAGGCCCAGTCGTCGAGAAAAAGTTCGAGCGAGAGGCCGGCGGAGGCGCGGCCGCGGGTGGCCTGGACGGAGCCGAGTTTGAGGGAATCGGGAGAATAGGAAACATCGCCTTCGACATCGTCCCAGAGGAATTCGGCGTAGGAGGCCTGCGAAGCGCGGAAATGGCCGGCGAGAGTGGCGCCGGCGAGGGGGCCGGTGATGTTGCCGGTCCAGGAGCCGCGGCCGGCAATGCGCTGAGGCTCGACCTCAGAGCCGCGCAGGGCGTTGATAAAGGAGTCGAAGGCCACGAGGTCTGAGGCGTCGAGTTCGAGATGGAGATTGGAATCGTGCGCGCCGAGACGGCCGGCGAAGGCCACGCGCGAAACGGGAGTGGTGATGAGGCCGGAGGAAAGATCGGCGGCGGCAGCATCGCGGGAGAAATGAAATTCGGCGCGCGCGGAGGCGGGCTCGAAGCCGGAAGCGACGGAGACGGGCGCCGTCCAGGCGAGAGCGCCTCGGGAATCGAGGTGTTGGAAGTTGGCGTCCCAGGACGTGACGGAATGAACGGCCACGAGGCTATCCCAATGGAGCGTGGCCACGGGAAAGCCGGGATGGTCGAGAGCAGCGAGGATGGCGGCAAGGCTCATCTGCTGTACGTCGCTTTCGAGGCGGAACTGGACGCCGCGATAGAGCATTTCGAGGCGGCCATCGAGCGAGCCGCCGAGGCCTTCGGCGTGGAAGTCGGGGACGAGCAGACGGCCGGAATCGAGCTCGTAGTGGCCGCGGCTGGAGAGCCGGGCGGTGTGGAACCAGGGATAGGGGAGAGAAATCTCGGAGCCGGAAAATACGCCGCGGCCGATGAGCGCGCCGGCGGACCAGCGGGCCTCGCCAGAGGCTTCCGCGCGGCCATCGGGCATCTCGGGAACGCGGAGAAGCTCGCGAACGTCGCGAAAATCGAGTTTGAGCTGATAGGAGAAAGCCCAGTCGGGCTGCGCGAAGCTGTGCAGAGTGGCGCGGCCGCGGAGCTCGGAGCGCGGCGGGCGCCAGGAGAAATCTTCGAGAGAGAAGGAATCGCGGGCGAGCGAGAAATGGGCGTCCAGATCGGAGGGGAATGGGATGGAACGGCCGGCCTGAAGGCGCAATTTCCTGGCGGAAAGCTCGCCGCGGTAGAGGGGCGCGGCGGGCGGGGGAGCATCGAGACGCAGCAGGAAGTGGAGGGATTCAGCGTCGAGTGCGACGGGAACGCGGGCGTCGTTCCAACGGATCTCGCCATCGGTGATTTGTACGCGGCCGACTTCAAACTGGAACAATTCCTGAGCGCGCGGCTGCGAGGCGGGGCCGGGCGCGGCGGGTTGAGGGACGTTGCTGGCACCCTGGCGAGGGATATGAACGTTTAGAGAGGGATGATCGATGCGCAGCTCGTCGAGGGCAATCCTGCGGTCGAACCAGGAAACCACGCGAAGGCCGGCGCGAAGATAGTTGGCGTGGAAGTAGGGGGGCGCGGTGGGCGGCTCGGTGCCGTGAATGGTGAGATTGAAGAGCTCGGCGCGAAGATGCCAGATACTGAAGCGGAACTCGCCGAGCTCGACGCCGCCGCCGGTGGCCTGGGCGATGCGGCGAACGACGGCGCGACGCATCCAGTGATCGGGCAGACCGGTCTGGAGAAGCAGAAGGAAAAAGGCCACGACGGAGAGCACAGTGAGCGCCGCGACTTTGAACCAGTGACGGAGGCGCGGGCTCACGGCTTGAACTCCGGCAAGATTTCGACGTCGAGCTGGGCGCGTGCCTGATCGATCCACTGCTGGGCGCGGCGGGTGATGTCGCGCTCGAGGAGGAGTTCGGTGATGGAGTCGCGGACGTCATCGATGGGGGGAACGGGCTGGTTGCGTCGCTGGAGCTGCGGGGTGAACTCGTCGCGGTAGTAGCGTTCGACTTCACCGGGCTGGACGCGGGCGACGGCGCGGAATTTGCGCTCGAGATAGGCGTCGAGAAACATCTGTTTGGCGACGAGGCGGCGGACGGCGGCTTCGGTGAGGTTGAGTTCGCGGAGGCGCGCGGCAAATTTTTCGGGGGAGCCGACCTGATTGCGCAGAGCGTCGAATTCGGCGTCCACCTGGGCCTGCGGGGGCGCGGGAAAACGCGCGGCGGAGGCGTCGTTGGTGACGATCCACTGGTCGATGAGATCGCGAAGGAGCTCGGAATCGGCGGCGGGCTCGCGTCCGGCGAGGCGCTGATAGGCGGCGAGCTCGCGGACGTCGCTGAGGGTGATGACGTCGTTTTCGATCCGCGCGGCGACGCGATCCACGACGACGCCGGCCTGAGCGGCGGCGAGCAGAGGCGCGGCGAGGGCCGCGAGGATGAGGAACGCACGGATGGAAGAAGCGCGCATCAGAAGGGCGCTCCGAAAGTGAGGAAGAATTGGAAGGGGTGCTGGCGCGCGAGGCCGGTGGGCGAGGTGGGCAGCGTGAATTGCGGGGAATTGAGCAGATAGCCGAGGTCGAGGCGGATGGGGCCGACGGGCGTGGGGTAATGAATGCCGAACCCAACGGAATGCGAAAGCCAGTTCAGATCGTTGGGAGGAGGCGTAGTCCGGAAAGTGATTTTTTCGACGGAGCTGTACACGTTGCCGGCGTCGTAGAAAAAGGCGCCGCTGACGGCGGTGGTGGTGAAGGGGAGGCGGATAGGAAAACGAATCTCCTGGTTGAAGGTGAGCAGCGCCAGACCGCCGACGGGAAATCCGGTGTCTGGGTCGCGGGGGCCGGCGTCGTTGAGGCCGAAGCCGCGCAAGCTGGTGCCGCCGCCGGCAAAAAAGCGCTCGGGCAGCGGGATGTCGCTGGAGAGGCTGCCGCCGTAGGGCGTCTCGACGCCAAAACGAGTGGAGCGGGCGAAGATGAGATTGTGCCCGAGGGGAGTGAACGAAGAATTTTGCATGAAGACGCGTATGAAATTTGCGGTGGAACCGACGTCGCGGGAGAAGAGGCTGACGTCGACGGTGTAGAAGCGGCCGCGCGAGGGGTCGGCGGCGTTGTCGCGGAGATCGCGCACCCAGGCGACGCTGGGGCCGGAGACGCGGGTGGGCTGGCTATAGAGAGGAACTTCCTGCGGTTCGATCTTCAGGTCGGTGGCGAGGACGTGGCGGAAGGTGTAGCGGTAGAGGAAGGTGGTGACGGTGGAGATGCGGTGCTCGAGCTGGAGGGTGCCTTCGTAACGGGTGGAGTTGAAGGTGCTGATGTCGAGGGTCTTGTCGGTGAAGGCGATGAGTTGAAGGTTGAGATTGCGCTGGTCGAGAAAGCGGGGAGTGCTGTATTCGGCGAGGGCGCGGTCCTGGAGGGTGCTGGCGCGAAGGCGGATCTGAAAGGTCTGGGCGCGGCCGAACAGGTCGTTCCAGGTGAATTCGAGAATGCCGCGCGGGGAAAACTCGAGGGTGCTGGCGGTGGGATTGGTGGAGCTGCCGACGGGGAGGACTTCAAAGCCGGCGCCGTAGCCGACGGAGAAGCGCTTTCCTTCCTGCACGTCCACGAGCATGGTTTTTTCGGTCTCGTCGCCCTGGGGATTTTCGGGAGCGACGGCAACGTGATTGAAAACACCGAGAGAATAGAGCTCGCGCTGGGTGAGGATGAGGTCGCCTTCGCGAAGTGGCTCGCCGGGCTTGAGCCGGATGCGGCGGCGGATGACGGCGAGGCGCGTGTATTCGTTTCCATCGACGATCACCTGGGCGACGGTGATGCGCGGGCCTTCGGAAATCTGATAGGCGAGTTTGACGGTGCCGGGCTGCGAGCCGGGCGCGACGCGGAATTCGAAGCGGGTCTCCGGAAGGCCCTGATTCAGGTAGAGGGCCAGAATGTTGTCGCGGTCGGAAGCGACGTTGGCGTCGGAAAAGGGCTCGCCAGCGGTGGAACCGGTGACGGCGAGCAGGTCGGAAGTGGAGATGGCGGAGTTGCCGGTGAGTTCGAGCGACTCGACGCGGGTCTGCTCGCCTTCTTCGATGTGGAAGCGCACCAGGAGTTCGTCGGGGCGCCCACGGTAGTTCTCGACGGTTTCGGTCTGGAAATTGGCCGCGGCGAAACCGTTGGAGGCGTAAAGGGCGCGGAGTGAGTCTTCGTTCTGCTGGAGCAGGCGCCGGCTGAAGACGGCGGGGCGAAGAAACCCGGCGGGCTGGATGGTGAGCCGGCTGCGCAGAAGATCGTCGTTGAAGTACTTGTTGCCGGTGAATTCGATGGAGGCGAGGCGGCGGCGCGGGCCGAGCGTGACGGCGTAGATGATTTGCCGCACGCCATTGCCGGAGTTCTCGGCGGAGGTGTATTGGACGTCGCAATCGATATAGCCGCGGCGTTCGAAGTAGTCGCGAATGTTGCGGCGGCCCTCGGCGAGCAGATCTTCGTCCACGGAGGCTTCCTGAAAGACGGGGACGAGCTGACGGATGCGAGCGGAGGTAAGCTTGGCGCCGGTGACTTCGAGACTGACCGGAGAGCCGGCGGTAACGTCGAGAGTGAGAGGGACGGTGTTGCTGGCGGAGTCGAACTCACCGGGATGCGCGCTGACGCGCGCGGCGTAAAAGCCGCGGCGGAAGAGCCAGTCGCGCAGGCGTTCGCTGCCCTTTTCGAGGCGGGCGGCGGTGAGCGGCTGGCGGGGTTTCAGCCGGGAAGTGCGGATCAATTCGTCGCTGTGAAAGGTGGTGGGGTTCGAAACATCGACGGCACCAAGGCGCGCGCGGCTGCCGGTCTCAACCCGAATAGTGATGTCCACGAGCTGAGTGCCCGTGCGCGGGCGGATTTCAGGCTTGAAGCCGGCGGAATAGAAACCGTTCGCGCGCAAGAGCTGATTGACGCGGACGAGGCCGCGGTCGAGCTCGGACTGGCGAAACCGTTCGCCCAAACCGAGGCGGAGCACGCCGAGCGCCTGGGAGCCGGAAGGCGGGTCCTGAAGGCCTTCGAAACGCACATCACCGATAAATGAATTGAGGCGAACGAGAAAATCGATGCGGAGGCCGGCGGGAGTCGAGAAGGCTTCGGCCGTGATGTCGGCGTAGCGGCCGGTGGCGTAGAGGCGGCGGAGGCTGGAGCGGAGGGATTCGCGGTCGAGAGGCTGGCCGGGAGCAATGGCGAGGTCGGAAGGATTCTCCGAGAGCACGTGCTGGGGCGCTTCCACGACGCGCACGGCGGCGACCGGCTGTCCGAGGAGGGATTCGTCGGAGGCAGGAGCCGCCTGGGCCGCCGCGCGGGGTGGGCAGAGCGGGCCGGCGAGCAGGGCGAACGATATCAGCGCGCGCGCGATGCGGAATGTGAGCATTCCCAGGCTCAAAACAAAGCCGTTAGTATAGCCGCGTTTCGCCCGACTCCAAGGTTCGAGAGTGGCCAGGGCGCGGTACACTCGCAAGAGCGGAGAAATGATGGAGCCGGAGCAATACGAACGATACTCGCGGCAGATTCTGTTCGCCCCGCTGGGAGAGGAAGGACAGAAGCGCCTGCTTGAATCGCGCGCCGTGGTGGTTGGATGCGGAGCGCTGGGTACGGTGTTGGCCGGGCTGTTGGTGAGGGCGGGTGTGGGACGGCTGCGGGTGGTAGACCGGGACTTTGTGGAGTGGTCGAACCTGCAGCGGCAAACGCTGTATGAAGAGGCGGATGCGCGCGAGGCGCTACCGAAGGCGGTGGCGGCGGAGCGACGCCTGCACGCGCTGAATAGCGGCGTTGCGGTAGAGGGCGTAGTGGCGGATCTGACGCCGGAGAACGCGGCGGAATTGCTCGGAGGATTTCCGCTGATCCTGGACGGGACAGATAATTTTGAGACGCGCATGCTGGTGAACGACTACGCGGTGAGCGCAGGGGTGCCGTGGATTTATGCCGCGGCGGTGGGCAGCTATGGAGTGACGTTTACGGTCCGGCCTGGGGAGACGGCGTGCCTAGCGTGCCTGGTGGAACCGGGTGCTGGCGGAAACGGCGCGGGACGCGCGATGCCAGCGGAAGAGACGTGCGACACGGCGGGCGTATTGAATACGGCGGCGGGTGTGGTGGGGGCACTGGAAGCTGCGGAGGCGGTGAAGATTCTGTCGGGACACGGGGAGGTGCTTTCAGGGCGCCTCGTGTCTTGCGATGTGTGGAAGGGACAGTTCCAATCGATCCGGGTGGCGCGGGAGCCGGGTTGCCGGGCGTGCGGGCGGCGGGAGTTCCGATGGCTGCAAGGAGAAGTGCAGCCGCAGGTGACGATGTGCGGGCGGGATTCGGTGCAGAT
>JASHRU010000188.1 GCA_030037225.1 Candidatus Acidiferrales bacterium
CGCTCCACCCGCGCCGGTGGAAGAAAAGACCACCATCGTTCCTCCGATCGACGAGAGGACGGCGATTGCGCCTCCCAAGACGAAGGAGGAGAAGAAGAAGCAGAAAGAGCGGGAAAGGGAAGAGGAGAGGGCCAAGAAAGTTCAACCGCCGATTGCCGCGGCAGCAGCCCCAGTGGTTGCACCTCCGGCTCCGCCCAAACCTGAACCGAAGCCGGAAATCAAACCGGAGGTCAAGCCTGCACCGCCCGCACCTCCGCCTCCGGCGCCTAAGCCTGTTGTACAACCGGCCGCTTCCGCCGCACCCGCGGCGCCTCCGCCGTTCAAGGAACCGCCCGCAAAGCCCGCGGTCGAGGAACGGAAGGAAGCTCCGGCGAGGGCTCCCGCATTCGAGCCAATGCCCGAGGCCGCTCCGAAGAAGGGCGGCATGGGGATGATCATTGGCGGAGCCATCGCCGTGCTGGTGATTGGCGCGGGAGCTTTCTTCATGCTGCACAAGTCGCCCGCCGAGACGACCGGAACAGGAACGGGGACGGGAGCGGGAACGCCCACCGGGGTCGCAACTTCAGCTACGAGCGGAGGAACAAGTCCGACGAACGGAACGAATCTGCCGCCCGCACCTGCTCCGGTGGTCCAGACCGGACCTCCGGCAGCGGTGGTGAAACAATTCGACGCCATGATGCTGGAGGCGAGCAAGGCCATTACGAACAAAAAGTACGACGACGCGCGCAAAGATGCGGACAAATTGAAGACGTTCGCCAGCCAGAATAATCTGCCGGCCGATTACATGAAGCGCGTGGACGCGCTGCCCGACAAGATTGCGACCGCGGAAAAGAACGCGGCGAACGCGGCCTTCCAGGCGAATCTGAAGGATTCAAACGAACTCTTCCCGAAGATCAAGACCGAGATTGCCAACGGAGACTTCTCATCGGCAGAATCGGACATCCAGAAGCTGGACGCCATCGGCGAAGGCAACGCGCACAAGGACGACATTCCGGGCCTGCGCACCGAGATCAAGAACGGGCGCGACCTGGACGCAGCCTTCAACCAGGCGCAATCGCAGGCGAGGAGCACCGACCGCAATACACTGGTGGCCGCCAAGCAGACCCTGGATGGGATCGCGAGTACGGGCGGGCGGCATGCGGCGGATGCACGGGCGCTCTCCGGGCAGGTGGTCCAGGCCATCGAAAAGATTGACGCGGCATCGGCGAAGGCGACGAGCGACAAGCTCGCGGCTGAAAAGGCGGAGCACCAACGCCAGGTGGATGACGTGGTCAAGCAGATCCGCACACTGAAGGACCAGCACAAATTCTCCGACGCGCGCGCGCTGCTTTCCAGATTGTCGAGCCTGAATGAGGATCCGGCACCGTACAAGTCGGAGATCGACAGCGCAGAGGCGGGCATGAAGACCGCCGTGTGCGTGGTGGACCAGCCGCAGCACGCGAAGTTCACCGCCCCGGTGCAGTCGGGCTCGGTGCAAGGCCAGAAGTACCTGGATGAGCCGCTGAAACTCACGTCGGGCGCGAATTGCGGCCTTCTGCCGGACGCGCTGCAATCGCTGCCCAAGGGGAGCTGGTCACTGCTTGTGACGGTCGAGCCGGATGGCAAGGTTTCAGACGCTCAAGTGCTCGCGGGAGATTCGGGATCTTCCGCCGCGGTGAGCAGCACGGCGAAGAGGAGCTGGCAATTCAACTCCCCGAAAGTGAACAACACCCCGGTCCGGACAAAAGCCGCTGTAACCTTCAAAGTGAATTGAAGTCTTCTGCCTGACGCACCGCGAAGCACCCACGCCGCGACGCAGGCGGCGCTTCCCGTCCCGCGATGGCATCGAGTGAGGCTCCTCAATGTGCTGAGAATCCGATTGGGGCGCGGGAGTGATGATTTTTGTTCGCACGAGAGCGATTCGCGGAGAGCCGCGAAGGAACAACGAGAGGGGCCGGGAGTCGCCGCGAGAGATTCCCGGCCTGCTGCAAAATCTTTGCGGAGGTTCCGGATCAGAAGATCAGGCGCACGCCGAATTGCATGCGGCGAGTGCCCGTGTTCATCGTGCTGGTGCTGAGGAAAGTGGAATTCGTTGCGCGACCGGTGAGGAAACAGTTCGGGGTGGTTTTCCCCGGGGTCGGGCCGGTGCAGAGATTTGTGACGGCATCCAGCGAGTTCTCCGGGATGCCGCCTGTAATCGAGGCGCCCGTGCGCTGGTAGGAATAGGCGAAGGCGGAAGCTCCAGCGGCGTCGGCAACAAAAGGATTGCCGTTGAAATAGCCCAGGTTGCCGCGATTCAGGACGTCGTACACCTCCCAGCGGAGCTGCAAGCGGAACCGTTCGTTCAGCCGGATATTGCGGAAGAGAGCCATGTCGAGGTTGTTGAGATTCGGACCGACCAGAATGTTGCGCCCCGCGGGACTAAACGTTTCCATGCCGTTTGTAGTCGAGAGGGTGACCGGACCGAGTTTGCCGCCCGCCGTCGGCGCCACGGAGGGAATCGCCCCCAGGGGCATCTGCACGAAATGAGCGGTTTTTGGATCAATGGGCTGACCATCGAGATTCACGTACTGGAGCGGCCCTTGCATACCCGTTGGGGTCGGAGTGCCGGGGAGCACGCAGTTTGGATCCGTGCTTAGGGGCGTGCTCGTGGTGCCCGGACTGCCGGAAAGGTTGGTATCAATCAGCGCAACGCTATTGGCGGGGGCATTCGGATTTCCAATCAGCGGGCGCACGCTGCCCACGTAACCGCCGCCGGTGGCGTCGGCGCAGGGACTTTGCGGAGAGGCGTTCAGCGGGCTGAAAGGCTGGCCCGACTGGTACGTATAAACCGCGTTCAATTGCCACCCGCGCAGGGCCCAATTCTTGGTGGGGAAGGGCTCCCAGAGAAAATTGGCAACAAGGCGGTGCCGGCGGTCGAACGAAGAACTGCCGCGTTCGTTCCCCGTAGTCTCGTTGGAAACCTCCGAGAGCGGAGTGATGGCCTCGACCGGAGAGTTTGCGAGCGGGTCGAAAAGGATCGGAAGGCCAACCGAAGATCCGACGAAGTCCTTGGGCTGCAGCGTCAGGAAGCCGGGGCCGAATATCTCGCTGGTGTTGTCGATCAGGTGGCTCCAGGTGTAGGCAATCGAGAATGTCGCGTCGCCATAATATTTGCTCCGGCTGAGACGCTTGCTCATGGTTGCCTGCAATGCGTTGTAACTGGAGCTGCCGCCGTTGTTCACCTCGAGGATGTCGCCATGGCTGTTATCGAGCCGTGGGAGCCGGCACTCTCCGGGCAACGCGAGGTTGGCGTCCCCTATGCTGCCGAAGAAATTGGCAATGTTGGCGACGCACGTGTCGTTCCAGCCGCCGTAGGGATTCAAATCCACGCGCTGGAACAGCCGAGACCCCTTGCTGCCCACATAGTCCAATTCGAACAGGTAGTTCGCGCCGAACTCCTTTTGGATGCCCAGCGACCAGCTCTGCAAATAAGGATTCTTCAAGTTTTTCGAGACCGTGTCCTGCTCGGAACAATTCGTAATTGGAATATTCACGGGGGCAATCGCGCCCGCAATCGTTGCGTAGGGGTTATAGGCGCGCCCAGGAACGACCGCGGTTGCGCCGGGTCCGTCGAGAGTGTCGTAGAGATCGAAATAGGAGCTGCAGCCCTGCACCATCCCGGAATTGATGGGGAAAGGTGTGGTGAACCCGTCGATGTCGGAGCCCGCCGGGATTGTCTGTTGCAGGTCAGCCACGGGCAGCGGCGGCGCCGGATAGGAGCCGGTGGGCTGCAACTGCGAGAAGCCAAGATTGTCCGTGGTGATGAGCGGAGAGACCGGCCCGCTCTGCCAGATCAGCAAAGGAATGTCCAAGATCGGGGGGTTATAGGAAATGCCGTAGCCCCCGCGGACCACCCAGCTCTTCGCCGGGGAATAGGCGAAACCGAGGCGCGGCGCGAAGTCCTTATTGTCCGTGTTGACGAGGGGCGCCGCGGAATTCAAATCGTGGATGCTGTTGATGGGCTGGCCGAAATTCTCGTAGCGGATTCCGTAGCTCAAGGTGAGATTGTCCCGTGCCCGCCAGTCGTCCTGCGCGAAATAAAACTGATCGAACTCCTTGATCGTCACTTCGTTCGGCCCGACGCCGGTGACAAATCCCTGGGCGTTGGTGCGCACATCAATCAACCGCTGGCTGACCACCGATGCGTTGCTTGCCGAGAGGCCGGTGATGGGGTTGGGCAAGAACTCCGAGGGATCGGTGACGAAATCTTCAAATCCGTTCCCGCCGCCGCTGAACGCGCCGGAGTAAAGATAGAAACCGAGGTCGTCGGGCACCGAAGCCACGCCGGTCTCGATTCTCACGAAGTTGACCCCGAATTTGAGGCTGTGGCGCCCATACGTGTAGGAGTAATTGTCCTGGATCTGGTAGGTGTTGCTGGTGATGCGGCTCGGCGTTGAATCCGTTCCCAGGGTCAGCAAATCGCCGGCCGAAGTGAACAGGCCGCCCTGCCCGCCCAGAGTGCCGAGGGCTGAGGGGCTGTCGAACGTATCGCGAATGATTGCCGATGCGTCGTTGTTGTACTCGCTGGAGGGAACACCGAACGTTCCCTGGCCCTGGGACACGCGGCTGTAGGAAGCGCGAAACTCGTTGAGGGAATTGACCCTCTGGAAGCGGTGGTCGCCCAGAAGGCTCTGCGTTCGCGCGCGATTGAAGGTCTTCCAGTCCGGCAACAGCCCGACGTCGGAGAACGCGGCCACGCCCGCCTGATTGAGCGGGAAGCGGGGAGAGGCCACATCGTCGATCAGATAGCGGAAGAAAACGTCGTTCGAGTTGTTGATCACCTGGTCGTACCGGCCGGACACCTCGTGGTCGCGAAGATTGAAGGTATTCGCGTTCGGCACGTTCCAAACGTTGAAATTCACGGATTCCGTGGGCGACACCGGCACTGCGGTGGCAGTCTTCAGGCATGGATTCGTCTGGCTGTACAGCTGCGGCACGATGGAAGCGGGTGCCGCGCCGAAAAAGCAGGGGGTTCCCGCGTCTGTGGGGACCTTGGTAAATGAAGGAGTCGCCAGCAAGACTTGCAGGGCGGGCGACGTCTCGAGGCCTTCCAGGATGGCCAAGTCGGCAGGCGTCGCGGGGTAGTTGCCTAGTACCGGGAACACGTCGCTTAAGTTGTCCGACAGGCGGTCCCACTGGTAGGAAATAAAGAAGAACGACTTGTCCTTCTTAATCGGTCCGCCAAGGGTCATACCGACAGTCGTGTCCCAGAAGGGTTCAGGAGAAGTGAGCAAGGCCTGCTTTTCCACCTGGTTCAGAGCGTCAAAGGGGCTGCCCTGGCCGAAGGCAAAGCCGGTTCCATGCAGATTGTTCGAGCCTTGCTTGGTGATGGCGTTGACGGTGGCGCCGCTGTTGCGTCCGAACTCCGCCTTCAATTGGCCGGTGAGGATGGTGTACTCGCTGAAGATGTCGCTATTGGTGAATTGCGTGGCGGCTCCGCCGAACAGCGGCTCGTTGTTATCGACGCTATCGATAATAAAGTTGTTATCGCGGCCGCGGGAGCCATTCACGGAAAAAGGAACGAGAGTGCTCGCAAAGCTGAACGTACGCACACTTTCCACACCGGGCGCCAAGAGCGCGAGGTTGTTCACGTCGCGCGTGATCATCGGCAGCTCGGTTTCTTTCCTTTCGGGGAAGGAGGAGCTGAGCGTGGCGCTATCGAACTCCGCCAACGGGGCTGTGGATTCGACCTTGATCGAAGCTTCCACGGTCTTGATCTTCAGGACGAAGTTTTCAACGGTGGTGCGCCCTACGGCAACGCGCGAATCCGTGTGGGTTTCCGTTTCGAAGCCGCCCAACTCGGCGCTTACGTCGTAGTACCCGGGCGGCACTTCCAGAATCCGGAAATAGCCTTGCTCATCCGTACTGGCAGGGAAGTCTCTCCCGGTGCCCGGGTTGTGCGCGGTTACGGCCACGCTGCTTTGCGGCTTTCCCTGGGGGTCCGTCACACGGCCGGCGATGATCCCGCTGATGGTTTGCGCCGAAAGAGGAGCGGCCAGCAGGAGGAACGCAAACAGGAATCCAAAGCCGAAGCTGGGCAGGCGCGCTCTCATGATTCGTTTCCCCCGCGTGAAGAGTGACGGATAACCATTTAGATACGGCGGTAGGCCGGCTCGCCAGATGCGTATGTGTCTGAACGAAGACGTGAGCAAGGTCCACCCGGGGACTCATCCCCTGCGCGCCGGTTCCGCGTATCGGCACACGGCGAATGGCATGAATCTACTCACAAGCAGCAGGCGCCGTCAAGGAATTATTCCACTACTGGGGGTGAAATATCGGGCAACCGATGGGCTCGGGAGAGTGAATTGCCTTGACGCGATGATAGGCCTGTAGTAGGTTGCCAATCCATCAGCAACAAAGGGGTAGTTGTGGCTCTACGGGTGTTCTCAACTCGCGTTCATGGCCCCGCAGTTGGCTCCCATTCCAGGAGATGCTAAGCATGCTGACATTCATTGCGAGACGTGTGAACCGCAATCGTGCGCGCGGGAGGAGCGCCGGCTGGCCATCCCGCGGGGTTACCACAGCCGCGCTCTTTTTGACCCTGGCGACGTTGGTGGTTCTGTCTGGCTGCGCGAGCGGCTACCGCGGACTGCCCCCGAATACAACGTTTCCGGTGAGCACCACGTTGCAAGCCACCGCCCCGGCCAACCAGACGGTTACGATCGGGCAGCCAGTGGCACAGGCCTCGATGGGCATGGGCATAGTCGTTCCCTTTTCGGGTGGAACGGGGCCTTACACCTGCTCCGTTTCCGCGGCCCCACCGACCGGGACGACGTACATGCTCCAAGGATTGACTGCGCCGGCCACTATTTCGACGGCTGGGGAGTGCATTATTACGGGAATAGTTACTATTACGCCGGCGCCGACCGTTGCCGAAGTCACTTTCACGATCACTGTGACCATTACAGACAGCAGTGTGCCGCAGGAAATATCGACGGTGACGTTCCAGTTGACAGTGAACACAAGCTTCGCCTTCTCCACGATACCGGGAGTAGGCGAGGCGGGGGCGAATTACAGCGAGGTCTTGACTCTTGGGAACGGGACCGGTGGCGTAAAGAGTTGCACCTTCACTACTGCCGCGACCGGGCCTACCACTACGGGCGGGCTGAGCCTCAGCGTTCAGAGCAACGCCCCGAACCCGGGCGGAAGCTGCACGCTTGCGAGCACTTCGGCCACTTCGCCGGTGGCGGGAACCTACACAATTTTTGCCTGCGATGGAGCGAGTACCTGCGCGGGGACCGATCAGGCGATGACCACGGTCACGATAAATCCGCGGCTTACGTTCACCAACTCGTCGACCGGCGCAACCTTTGCGCCTCTGGAAGGTGAACAAGGCGAGATGTATTCGCAGACCTTTACGGTTTACAACGGGATCGGAGGAATCAACGGCAAATGCACGATCAGCGGACTGCCGGCGGGCACGGGGCTTAGCATTTCGGCGTTTACCAGCTCGGTGCCTGCTTCCACGAGCCCGAGTCCGGCCGGTACCTGCACGCTTTCCGGCATTCCCATGGCCGCCGATGTGGGCACGAATACGATCACGATCGGCGCCACCGACTTTGGCGATCCCACGACGGTGACATCGCCGGTGACGGCAACGAGCGCGGCTGCGCTCACGATCGCCGGAAAGTTGACGCTCTCAGCGTTCCCGTCTCCCACGCCCCCTGGAGAAATGAACTCTCCGTACACGATTTCCGTGCCGTTCACGGGAGGCATCGGGCCCTTCACCTGCGTGATTACTTCGCCCAGCGCAACCGTGGACGGTCTCTCGGCCGCG
>JASHRU010000189.1 GCA_030037225.1 Candidatus Acidiferrales bacterium
GACCAAATCTTCGGGGTGCGGGGCGGCCAATTCGCGGAACACAAGAGCGTTGATGAGCGTGAAAATCGCGGTATTGGCGCCAATGCCCAGCGCCAGCGAAAAGACCGCGACGGCTGTAAAGCCGGGATTCCGGGCCAGCCCGCGCAGGGTGTAGCGGAGGTTCAGCAGGAACCCACCCATGATTGTCGCTCCAAGGACTCGACAGCCTACATTACTCACAAGAATGACACCGAGCGGTGAGGCGCTTCAAGTCCTCGGATGAAACGGTAATGGGTCAACTTGCCCTGATGGTCTTGAGGTGTGGCCAACTGCCGCGCAGATGGCCTGGTGCAGGCAACTTGAACGGCGCACAGACGAAAAGCCTGCCTGCGGCAGGCCCGTGCTGCTGGGCAAACTGACCAGTTATCAAAAATCAGATTAAGGACAGGAAAGAGCCCACGGTCGGAAATCCCGAAGTTTCAGAACTGACCGTGGCTACCTAGACAGAGAAGAGGCGTGCTGGCGAGCGCGGGCGGCATCCTCGGGGCGGCCGGCCAGGGTATAGAGGTCGGCGAGAAGGATCCAACGGGCAGGGTTTTCGGGAGTGAAGTCCAGGGATTTTTCGGCAAAGAAAATGGCGCGAGGCAGGTCGCCGAGCATTCTCCAGGCGTGGGCGCGGTCTTCGGCGAGGCGGGCGTGAAATTCGACGGCCATTACGGCAGCGCCTTTTTCGAACGGGCTGCGGCGCTCGGCGAGGTCGAAGGCGTCGAGAGCCTGCTGGGGCGAATTGAGGAGGAGATAGATCTGGCCGAGGACGCGGTAGCGGTCGTAGTCGTGGGTGGAGAGAGAAGCGGAGCGTTCCAGGCAATCGGCGGCTTCGATGTAGCGATGCTGCGCACCGTAGAGACGGCCGAGAGCGAGCCAGGCGGCGTCGGTGGGGGCGAGATCGAGAGACGTGCGGTATTCGCGTTCGGCGTCGGCGGGGTGGCCTGTGGCTTCGAAGAACTGGCCGCGGATGAGATGGAGATTCGGGTCGCCGGGGAAAAGCGCATCGGCGCGATCGAGAGCGGCGGCAGCTTCCGCGTCGCGAGAGAGGACATAGAAGACGGAGCCGGCGTTGGCGAAGAACTCGTAGAGAGAGACGCGATCGCTCCCGGAGCCAGTGGACGCAGGGGCAGTGAGGGGCGCGGTGCGGCAGTCGAGCGCGAGGCGGCGCAGCCAGAGGTCATTTTCGGGACGGATGCGGAGAAAGAGAACGGAGACTTCGTCGAGGTAGATGGGCTTCCATTTCTGGCTGGAACAGAAAGCGGCAAGCGGAGCGTTTTGGAGCTGGCCGTAACGGGCGAGAGAGAAGAAAACAAGATTGATATCGCGCTGGGCGACTTCGGCGTCCCAGTCGGGAGAATCGGGCGGCGAGACCATCAAATGGTTTTTGTGGAGCAGCACGTCCATGCCGAAAGGGATGTAGCGGGCATCGACGTAGTCCAGATACTCGGGACCGAGGCGCCAGGCGAGGTACCCGCCGAGATCGAAGTCGTTGAAGAGGTTGCCGGGGATTTTTTCGCGGCGGAGGAATTCGGCGGCGCGTTCGGGAAACAGCCAGGAGGGGCCGGCACCGAATAACGAAACCTCTCCTTTGACAATGTAGAGGCGGTTGGAGACGAGGTCGTAGCAGCGCAGACCAACTAGAAGCGCGGCGCAGACGAGCACAGCGAATTGAAATTCGCGGCGAGCAAGGAAGCCGCGCAGGGAAGGGAGCCAGCCGGGAGACGCTGTATCTCCTTCGGCAGCGATTACGGCGGGGAGTGAGCCGGCGATCGCGACGACAAGGATGGCGAAGAGGACTTGAAAGCGAAGATGCACCAGCGAGAGCCAGGCAGCGCCGGCGAGCAGAACCGCGGGCCCCAGGCGCCTGCGTCCGATGGCGGTGAGTGCTGCGATTGCGGCGATAAGAAAGAGCCACCAATTCGCGCTGGCGGGGTCGCGCGGTTCGAAGGCCTGTTGCAGCACGGCGAGACTGACCTTTACGGGCGCCCACCAGCCGATGAAGGAGCCGTACAACTGGATGGCCTGGTTCTGACGCCACTGCGCGACGTACATGCGATAGCCCCAGGGATTCACGAGCGTGGCGAGGAAGGTGAGCACGCACCAGCCCGCGGCGTGGCGCAGGCGCGCGAGGGCGGACGCGCGCGCTGAGTTGAAGGGAAGCTCGAGCAACTCGAGCAGGAAGTAGCCGGCAAGAAGAGCAAGGCCGGCGGCAAACCCGGTGTGGCAGTTCACCCAGAACACCATCAGGACGGGAAGAAGCCAGAGCGGGGCGCGCTCGCCGCGGAAGTGACGCCAGAGAATGAGAAATGAGGCGCTGAAGAAAATAGTCGTGAAAACTTCCGAACGGGCTTCGGTGCCGGAAGAAATTGCGGGTACGGCAAGGATGGCGAGTAGCGCCGCGAGACGGCCCCGGCCGAGGAGCAGGAGAGCGACGGTGACGACGCAGGCCAGGGCGTTGAGCCAAGAAAGCGCAGCCCAGCCGCCGAGGTGCCAGAGGGCGTAGAGCAGAACGCCGGAAGCGGGGGGATAAATCCATTCGTTGCCGTGAGCGGTCGAGGAGAGCACGTCGGCAGAGGGGATGGAGTGATGCTGGAGGATGTAGCGTCCAGTGGCGAGCTGCCAGCCGAGGTCGTAATCAGCGACGGTCTTGAGGCCGGCGAGAAGCGCGTAGAGCAGAGCGAGGGCGATGAGAGCGGCGCGGATTGGATCGCGGGGCATTGGCGTTTATTTTGGGGGCGCGCGGAGAGAGACGGAAGGAGAAAGGAGAATGCGGGAGTTACGGGGAGGGCACGGAAGGACGAAGCGTGTGGAAGGGGAGACGGCAGACGGGGAGCGCAACCCCTTCCTGCGTCGGGGCAGGCGAGAGTGGCTGCGCCAGACGGCTGGAAAGCGTCTTGCAATTCCGAATCGCCTTAGTATGATAGGCGGTTCGTTCGATGGAATTAGCCCGGGAGAGACTGCTTGAGGCGCAGGCAGGTTGCTGCCGGCGCGCCGGATGGGGGGAGGATGGCGAAACGATCAGGCGAGCGCGGTTCAGCGTCAGTAGCGGCAGCGTTGGCAATCTTCCTGACACTATTCGTCGGCATCACCCTCTACTTCTTCCTCGCGAAAACCTGGTGGTACCCTCCGCCGATTAACGATTTCGGGCGGGAAATCGACGCACAATTCGCGCGCACGTTCGTGATCACCGGAATCGTGTTCGTGGCTTCGCAGCTCGGCCTCGCGTGGCTGGTGTGGCGCTACCGGTCGAACGGAGGACGGGCGAGCCACTTCGAAGGCAACAACACGATGGAAGCCATCTGGACGACGGCGACGATCGTGCTGTTCGTGGGGCTGGGGCTCTTTGGGCGCGCGGCGTGGGCGCAACTGCACTTCGACAGCATTCCTTCCGATGCGATGGTGATTGAAGTGACGGGAAAACAATTCAACTGGATTTTCCGGTATCCGGGCGCGGACGGGGTGTTCGGGCGCACCGCGCCGGAATTTGTGGACGAGACGAACCCGGTGGGAATCGACCCGAAAGACCCGGCGGGACAGGACGACGTGGTGACGCTGACGCTGGGCGTTCCGGTGGGACGCGAGATCAAGCTGGTGGAGAAATCGCTGGACGTGACGCACGGGTTTTTCGTCCGCGAGCTGCGGCTGAAACAGGACGCGCTGCCGGGGATGGTGATTCCGGTGCACTTCCACATCGATCCGGACAAAACAGGGGAGTACGAAATCGCCTGCACGCAACTGTGCGGGTCGGGGCATCACCGCATGCGGGCAACGCTGAAGGCGATGACGGAAGCGGACTTCGAAAAGTGGCTGGCCAACGAGAAGGCGCAGTGAGGAGCGGACGAGAAGGGGGAAAGAGGGGAGGGCATTGATGGGCGCACATGCCGGCGCGGCGCATGTACACGCACCGCCGTCAGGATTCATCCGGAAGTACATCTTCAGCAAAGACCACAAAGTGATCGGGATCCAGTATTGGCTGCTCGCGGTGGTGGCGGTATTCACGGGAATGGCGCTCTCGCTGCTGATGCGGGTCCACCTGGTGTGGCCGAACGCGAAGATACCGGGATTCGGCGACTTTACGCCGGAACAGTATCTGGCGCTGATGACGATGCATGGAACGATCATGGTGTTCATGGTGCTGACCACGGCGCCGCAATCGGGATTCGGCAACTACTTCCTGCCCATCCAGATCGGCGCAGCGGACATGGCGTTTCCGACGCTGAATATGATGTCGTTCTGGACGGTGTTCATCTCGTTTGTGTGCCTGATCGCGGCGTTTTTCGTGGAGGGAGGAGCGCCGATCAGCGGATGGACGGCGTATTCGCCGCTCTCGACGCTGGGATCCATCTCCGGCCCGGGCGAAGGGCTGGGGCAGACCATGTGGGTGATTTCGATCGCGTTTTTCTGCGCGTCGTCGCTGATGGGCGCGATCAATTTCATCACCACGGTGATTGATCTGCGCGCGCCGGGGCTGACGATGATGCGGCTGCCGCTGACGGTGTGGGCGTGGTTCATCACGGCGATCCTGAGCCTGCTGGCGTTCGGCGTGCTGCTCTCGGCGGGAATCCTGATGCTGCTGGACCGCATCGGGGGCACGAGCTTTTTCATCCCGGGCGGGCTGGTGGTGAGCGGCGTGGTGCAGAAGCAGCATACGGGAGGCTCGCCGTTGCTGTGGCAGCACCTGTTCTGGTTCTTCGGGCATCCGGAGGTGTACATCGCCATCGTGCCGGGGATGGGAGTGGCGTCGCACACGCTGTCGCTGTTCGCGCGGAAACCGGTGTTCGGCTACCGGGCGATGGTGTATGCGATGTCGGCGATCGGAATCCTGGGATTCATGGTGTGGGGCCACCACATGTTCGTGAGCGGGATGAGCCCGTACACGGGATTCGCGTTCTCGCTGATGACGATGGCCATCGGCGTTCCTTCGGCGATCAAGACGTTCAACTGGCTGGGGACGCTGTGGGGCGGACGAATTCATTTCACGGCGGCGATGCTATTCGCGATCGGGTTCGTGTCGCTCTTCGTGACCGGCGGACTGTCTGGAATTTTCCTGGCGCAGCCGGCGCTGGATTTGTATCTACATGATACGTACTACGTCATCGGGCATTTCCACCTGATCATGG
>JASHRU010000190.1 GCA_030037225.1 Candidatus Acidiferrales bacterium
CTCCGCGCCCGCGACATGCACCACCACGATCTGCGCGCCGTAAAGTTCGGCGAGCTCACGAGCATACGGCGCGGCGGCCGCGGAACGCGCGGAAAAATCGGTGGCCAGTAGAATTCGATGGAACGACGGAAGAGCCCACGAAGTTTCCCCGCTCCGCTCTTTTGCCTCCGTCATAAGCTACCTCGTTCCTGGAAGTCTTCCGCCGCGCCGGGATTGCGGGATCGGAAGGGCCCATCCCCGGCAAAAGCGGGCCTCAGCCAGGCAGTACTCTAACAGAGAGGGCAAGGGAGAGTTGCTGTCTCGGGTTGGATTCTCGCTTTCTTACTTGAACATGCACCTAAGACGCGAATCTCCGCCGCAGGGCCCCACGAGTACTGATCCGGCGCCGTGGTTCGATTACGCCGCGTCTGTCCGGCCGATAATCGCCTGGGAATGCGGGCCTGGAGGGCCTCCGGCCATTGTGCGGTTGGCCTCCTGGCAATAACTCCGCTTGTGCCCCAGTGCCAACAGGCGCGTAATAGTGCGAAGGCAACCCTTGAGCGAAGAAACCGCCTCTTTGATTTCATGGCCATGAGCCTGCGGGGAAGACCCATGGATGCCGGGCGCTCGTACAGCAGCGGCCGATCTAGTGCCCGCCGAAATGTGACCCTGGTGTGGATGAGCCTGGCCGCACTGCTTTGCGGTTTTCCGGCTCCGGTTCATCCCCAGCAGTCACCCGAAGCAGCACAAACGCCAGACACCCAGCCAGCCGCGCAGGCGACGGTGACGCTTGCCTCGCAGCAGCCGGACGATGTGCAACTGCGGGGAACCATCAGCGGGACAGTTTCCGCTCAAACCGGAGCCGTCCTCGTTGGAGCCCGGATAACCCTAGCGCGCGAAGATCGGTCTCCCGTCCAGGAGACTCTTTCTACAGACGACGGCCAGTTCTCTTTTTCCAACATTTCCCCCGGGCCCTTCCAAATTACTATCGCCGCGGAAGGATTTTCCACGCAGACCTATTCCGGAGTGTTGCATCCCGGCGAGGCCTGCATGGTTCCACAGATTTCGCTGGCGGTCACGACAGGCCTTACCGAAGTGTCTGTGGTTGTTCCGCGTGTCGAAGTCGCGGAAGAAGAGATCAAGGCAGAAGAACAACAGCGGGTGTTCGGCATCATCCCTAATTTCTACGTGAGCTACGTCCCGGATGCTGCGCCACTGACCACCAAGCAGAAATTCGAGCTGACCTGGAGGGCCTCGATCGATCCGATCACGTTCGCAGCCATCGGATTCTTCGCGGGAATCGAGCAGGCGCAAAATCACTTCAGCGGATACGGCCAAGGTGCGGAAGGCTACGGAAAACGCTTCGGCGCGGGCTTCGCCGACACGACCATCGGCGCGTTCATCGGTGGTGCTATTCTTCCCTCGATTCTCAAACAGGATCCCCGGTATTTTTACAAGGGCACCGGCAGCTTCCGTCAGCGGTTTCTCTATGCCCTCGCTACCGCCGTGATTTGCAAGAGCGACAGGGGACACTGGCAGCCGAACTATTCGAGCGTCCTCGGAGATCTCGCCGCCGGGGGCATATCGAACCTCTACTATCCGGCCTCGGACCGCGGAGCGACGCTGGTATTCGAGAACACTGCGATCGGAATCGGCATAACCGCAATCAGCAATGTTTTTCAAGAGTTCGTGGTGCGGAAACTCACTCCGCATCTTCCCGCCGGGCGTGACACCACCAAGCACTAGAGCCTAGCTTGACCCTGGCCGCTCCGGAAGATCCCCGTGGACACAAATACTCGCTTTAGTGATAGTATTCGCATGACATAGTCGGAGTTCAGTGTCTTCCGGGAGGGTCCTCATGAAACGAGCATTTGCCCGGCCTTCCTTCCTCCTCGCCGCTTCCGCAATTCTGATCTTGCTCGCGCCCCTGGCGCGGACGGCCTCCGAATCTGCTGCTCAGATCGTCCGCCTCGGCCAGGTCCAAGGCGACGTGCGGCTTTCCCGAGGTGATGGCAAGAAGCCGGACCTCAATAGGCCGTGGGAACAGGCCCAGAGCAATCTTCCCGTCGAAGAAGGGTTCAGCATCGCGACCGCCGCGGGGCGAGCGGAAGTCGAATTTGAGAATGGCTCAATCGCGTATCTGGCCGACAATTCGGTTCTACTTTTTAGGAAATTACGCTTCGATAACGGAGTTCCCTCCACAGAAGTGGAACTGATTACGGGCACAGCAACCTTCTCCATTCGCCCGGCGGCACAGGAATCCTTCTTGGTGGAAACGCCTGCGGGCCCCATCGACTTTTTGAAACCCTCCTATCTCCGGGTCGATAGCTACTTGGACGCCACGGCTCTTACCCCGCAGGATCCGCACGGGGCCGAAGGCGAGAACACCGGAAAGAAAAACATCCGTCTCGCGAAAGGACAGTCGCTCATCTATCAGCAGGGCCAGCCTATCCATCTGCGCAGTGCAGACACCTCCGAGGCGGCACGGCAGTGGGACAGTTGGGTTGGGGCGCGCGTCGAGCAGCGCCAGACGCTCATGGCTGCTGCGCTCAAGGCCTCCGGGCTCTCTTCTCCCGTTCCGGGATTGCTCGACCTGTACCAGAGCGGCAGCTTCTTCCCCTGCGAGCCCTACGGAACTTGCTGGCAGGCCTCCGAAACGCCCCCGACGCAACAGGCGGTTACACAAACGGACGCACCCGCTCCTCCCCGGCAGTACAACGCGGAGCTCTCCAGGTCGTATTACTTCTCCGGGGCCTGTCCTTCGGCGTACTTCGCATTTGGCCAAATGCAGAGCGAATTGCAGGCCGAAGGCCAGTTCTCCGGCGAAGAAATCCTGAATGAACCCTGGGGTTGGGCAACCTGCCACTCCGGTTCCTGGATACGCCATGCGAACCGTTACGCTTTTGTCGTCCAGAAACCCACACATAAGCCGTCCGTGACCTGGGTAAGTGTTGGCCATGCGCAGGGCTTCGTGCTGCGGCATCCGGACGACGTAAAGGGCCAGACGCCTCTCAATCTTCAGTACGGACTGCTGGTGCCTCCGCGCCAGGCCGGAGGAGCCGTAACGCGGATGGGCGTCGGCCCTTCAGAAAAGGTTGCAGTCCTGGATGGCCCCCCGAAGGAATTCAACAACGACGAACTGCCAGAACTCGCTCACGCCGAGCGGCCGGAGATTCGAGGACATCTCGTGGCGGAAAGAAACGCCGGCGCCAATGATTCCGCCGCCACGCCGATCCGGTACGACTACAAGAAGCAGGCTTTCGTGAAAACAATGCCCGGGTCGGGGTCGGCAGAAAGCAAGACCGTTGTTGTCAGCCAGCTAGGTGCGCACAGCGCGGCCAGCGGCGCGGCGCCCCGGGGCGGCTCAGTCCACAGCGCAGGAGCGGCTGCATCCGGTGCCCGCGCGAGCGGAGGAACTGCCTCCTTCGCCGTGGGCGGCGGGCATAGCGGTGGCTCTGCTCCCGCCGCAGCTCCTGCATCCGGCCGGCCCTAGTCCCGCTCGAGCGCAGTCGGTTTCGATGGATATGCGCCTTCGCACTCCGCTGCCCGCACCGGCCCAGCGGACCGCGGCACGATAGCCGCAGGGGCGGCAGACCTTCTCGGGCTGCTGCAGTGTTTTCTCTGGACCTCCCTTGGACTACAATTCGCCCAGAGACCTTGCAGGAGGTGGAACATGCGCGCAGACCGCGTGGAGGTTTCCTGGGAGGCACAGAAATCCAAATGGCTGGTCCGGATTGTGAACGGCGATGAGGTGATTCGCCGCCTGGTAGATGCGCGAAGAGACGCGGACGAGCAGACGCTCCGCGCTGCGGCGCAAAAGACGGTGCAGGACGAAGGCTACGAAGCCGACGCCGTGCAGATCAGCCTCAAGAAGTAGGCCGCCGCGCAGTTCAGGGACTGTGCGGCTGGGCGGGCGCGCGAATCACCAGCCCCGGTTCGTGCCGCAGCACGGAATACACCCAGGGAATTCCGGCAAGTCCCGGAGCCACGCGCACTTCCACTGCGTCTCCGGCGCGGAATCGAGAATAGTCGTCTTCGTCCACCGGCAGCCTTTCCAGCCGGCCGGTCGCCCGCCACGATTGCACGATGAGCCGGTGCGGCCGCACCAGCCCGGGCATGGTGAACTTCGACACGACGTGAGTCACGGCGATCATCGGCGGCGTCTTGTCGAGCCACCCGTTCACAAAGAGCAGCAGGCTTAGCATCCACGGCAAAGGTAGCAACGCCCGAAAAATCCGCCGCAGCGCCTCCAGCGACTGGCCGCGGCGCGCGCGCTGGTCGAGCACCACCGCCAGCAGCAACGTCAGCGCCGCCACCACGCCCAGGAACACAAGCATCTGGTCCAGTTCCAGTGGAGGATAATCCTTTGCCGCGGGAAGAAACGCCATCGTTCCCAGCAGGAAAATCGCAGTGAAGTAAACCAGCCGCCGCCGGAATATAAACGCGGCGAGCTGCATGGTCAACCCGCAGTTCTCGCACGGCTCCGGCGGGTTTTCCGCGCCGCAGTTGAGGCAATAGCGCATCACCCCGGAAGCCTCAGGTGACCGCGGGCAGTTCAGAGACGAGTTCCGGCACCTCGATCCGCACCGTTGTGCCGCTGCCCAGCCGGCTGGAAATTTCGAAGCGGAAATCTTCGCCGTAGAGCAGCTTCAGCCGCGCCTGCACGTTGGACATGCCGATCCCTTCGTCGTGCACGCGGGCCAGCCGCGCTTCCGTCATGCCCTGCCCGTTGTCCTCGATCTCGATGCGCAGCCGCCCATCGTCCAGCGCCGTGCGGATGGTGATGATCCCGCCCTCCAGCTTAGGCGCCAGCCCGTGCCGGATGGCATTCTCCACGATCGGCTGCAGCAGCATGGAGGGAACAAAGATGTCCAGCGATTGTTCGTCGATTTCCTTCGCGATTTCCAGCTTGTCGCGCCCGGAACGCGCCACCTCGATGTCCAGATAATCGTCCACGAAATGCAGCTCCTCCCGCAGCGGCACGAAGTTCTCCTGCTGACGTAATAGACGCCGGAGAATGTTGGAAAGTTTGAGCACCACTTCGCGCGCCATGTCCGGGTCCGTGCGTACAAGCGCGGAAACCGTATTCAGCGTGTTGAACAGGAAATGAGGATTGATTTGGTTCGAGAGCGCGTCCATGCGCGCGCGCAGCAGCATCTGCTGGTGTTCCTCGAGGTTTGCCTCCACGCGGATCGTATTCCAGATTTTGATCGGCGCGGCCACTGCAATCATCGAGGCAAACACCTGCGCCGCCATCGCCCACCGCCGCTCGGCGGCAAAGTAGAACAGCCACCGCCCATGCACGGCAGCACCGAGGGCCAGCCGACCCAGTTCCAGCGCGACGATGCCCGCCAGTGAGAGCATCTCCCAGTGGCGCTCCAGTTCCCGGCCGCGCGCCCAGCGCCACAGGTATCGAGGCACGCCCACAAAGGTGAATGGGCCCAGATTCCACACCGCCTCGGTGTTCGGCATGGACTGCCGGATCATTCCGCCCAGCAGTCCGGCAAGCGCGGCGATGGGGGTCGAAAGCCATTCGTGATTGAAGAACGCTGGCAGGCTCACAATCGCGCCGCCCAGCACGCCCGGCACGCGCCCGCCCAACAATCCGAGCACAAACGCGCCTTCCAGCGTCAGGTCGGCGAACGGATATCCCAGCAGGCGCAGCATCACCCCCGCGGCCAGCGGCGGCGTGAAGAAGAGCATCAACCGCACTTTCTCGTCGGAGTCGCGCTGCTCGGTGTACAGCACTTTGCGGAATGTTGCCGAACGCGCCAGCAACGCCGCCAGCGACGCTGCCAGGCCCATCTTGAAGAAGAGCGTCAGCAGCAGTTCTTTGATGGAAAGAATGCCCATTCCGAAGCCGTCGGCGCGGCGAGCAGGCAGCCGGTTAGCGCAGGCCCGCTTCGCAAGCGCGCGCCAAACCTAAATTAGCCCACCCTGCCAGGAGAGTAAAGGCGTGCCCTGCTATAATTGCGGTTTTCTATGCCACGCCTGGCAACTCGCAGGATGCCTCGCCGCAGGGCGCACGAAGGCTCGCCGCGCATCGTCGCGCGCGCCAAGCTTCCCTCGCGCTTCGGCCAGTTCACGATTTTGGGAGTCGAAGGCCGGAGACCCCAGGAAAGCGCCGTCGTCCTGCTGCGCGGCAAACCCGGCGGGCGCGCTGCCCCGCTGGTTCGTGTGCACTCACAGTGCTTCACCGGAGATGTGCTTTCGTCCGAACGATGCGACTGCCGCGCCCAGCTCGAATTGTCGCTCCATGCCATCGCTCGCGCGCGCTCCGGCGTGCTGCTCTACCTGCCGCAGGAGGGCCGTGGCATCGGACTGATGAACAAACTGAAGGCCTACGAACTGCAGGACAAAGGACGCGATACGGTGCAAGCCAACGAAGAACTGGGTTTTTCCGCCGACGCGCGCGACTACGCCTTCACCGCAGCCGTTCTTCGCAAACTCGGCATTCGCGCCGTCCGATTGCTTTCGAACAACCCCGAGAAAGTTCGCCAGCTCGAAGCCAACGGAATCCGCGTCGTCGAGCGTGTGCCTTGCCAGCCGCGCGTTTCCCGCCGCTCTCACGGCTACCTGCAAACCAAGAAAAACAAGCTCGGCCATTTGCTGGCAGGCGTGTAATCCCGAGATTCAACAGACCTTGCACCGGAATTCGTGCGCATGCGCATCCTGTTCGCGAGTCGTCCCGGTAGGGGTAAGAAATGCCGTGCCCCGACGACAGCAACGTAGGGCCTTGTCACCTTGCAGTTGAGCCGCGCCACGGGTACAACCCGATTCGGCGCCGTTCACACCGTCGCCAGCCTCCAGCCGAAGCGCAGGCTGTCCACAGCGCAATCGGCAGGAGAGGCAACACCGACGTGTGCAGCCAGAAGCCGCGCGAACAGTCTGGGCTCATCGCCGAAAACCTGCATCACCCTTCGCCGAAGCCGCGGACGCCCGTCCAGCGCCAGCAATAACCGCGCCATGACCGCCGGCCGCTGCGCGAGCCGCCGGTGCGCCGCCTCATATCGAGCCAAGTCGCCGGCTTCGAATGCCTTGGCCAGCGCCAACGCCTGCGAGAAGGCGAGGAAGAGCCCCTGCCCCGTGATCGCGTCCACGCCTCCGGAGGCGTCGCCTACCAGCGCCACGTGTTCTCGAAACACATGCGGTAGCCTTGCTGTGGCGCACATGGCTCCGCGCTCCTTGCCAAGAGGCGTCGCCGACCCGAGTCGCGCCGCGAGCGCAGGAATCCGCGGCAAGGCCTCTGCAATGCGTAGTTCCGGCGAACGCGAAAGCAGGGCCAAGCACATCATCTCCGGCCCGACCGGCGAAACATAGAACTGGCAATCATCGCCCCAATAGACTTCCACGCGGTCCGTCCAAGGCCGGACTCGGTAATGCCTCCGAAACCCGAATCGCCGCCGCGGGCGCGACTCCGCGCCGAGTCCCGCCCAATGACGCACTGCGGAATTCCCGCCATCCGCCGCCACCACCCAACGTGCGCGCACAGTTTTCGTGGCGAGCGCTACCCCCTCGCGCTCAAGGCCGCGCACGCTTGTCTTCCACAACAGCTCGGCCCCGCATCCAGATGCGCGTTCCGCCAGAATGGCATGCAGAGCCGTTCGCGGAACTCCCAGTCCACAGCCCAAAGGAAAACCGCTCTCTACCGTTTGTTCGCCGTTCACAAACCGGATGCCGCGGATCGGTTCGCCGAGCGCCGCGGGGATTTGCACTCCCAGCCGCGAGAGCGCTCCCAGAGTCTCCGGCAGCAGCCCCTCGCCGCACGCTTTGTCCGTCCCGGGTGCGCAACGATCCGCCACGATGACGCGCAGACCACGCTGCCGCGCCGCGATCGCGAGCGCAAGCCCCGCAGGCCCGCCGCCAATCACAAACACGTCTGTGCGTTCGCCACTCACCGCGTCCTCGACGGTGACCAGGTCTTCATGGAAGTATTAGATGGGAAGGACGTCTGCATTGTTGCAGCCAGCCGACCATCTTCGCGGGCTGCGCGCTCTTCGGGGTCAGCCTCCGCCAACGAAATGCACGATTTCAAAGCGGTCGCCCGCAGCAACCGCCGTGGTCTGCCACTGCCCCCGCGGCAAAATCTCCAGGTTCCGCTCGATCGCCACTCGCGCTGGATCGAGCCTCAGATGTTCGAGCAACGCCGTGACGTTTAGCCCCTCAGGAATCTCGCGCCCCTCGCCGTTGAGCAGGATCTTCACCGTGCCGCTATCCTTCCGGCCCCACCAGGACGGTCACGAACTCGGCGAGGCAGGAAAACAGCAAATCGCGCGCCCGCCGGAAGGCTTCCAGCCGCTCTTCGTGCGTTCCCTCCACCCCCGCCGGGTCCGGGACGTTGTAATGCACGCGCACGCCCCGGCCGGGAAACACGGGGCACGCTTCGCGCGCCCCATCGCACACCGTAATCACCGCTTCGAACTCCTGCCCGCGGAATTCGTCCACCGGTTTCGACCGCAGACCAGCCGTGTCCACCCCTGCCTCTCGCAGGGCTTCGATGGCCAGCGGGTTCACTGCCGAGGGCTGGATTCCCGCGCTCACCACCAGCACGCCTCCGCCCAGCAGATGGCGCAGGATGGCCTCACCCATCTGGCTGCGCGCGGAATTCTCGGTGCACAGGATCAAAACACGCGGAACGGGCGCGGGCGATGGCATGATCGCGAATGATTCTATCGAACCGTGCGCCCGGTGCGCATCTGTGCTGATTTCCTCCGGCCGGTCTCGAGCCGGAGTATCTTGCATTTCTCGCGCGGACGGAAACGCCCCTCCTCATTCCGGCGGGTACCACACCCGTTTTCCCTTCACACGCGCCCAGGGCGTCATTTTGTGCGGCCGCGTGGACGACAGGCTGCTCAGTTCCTCCACGCCGATGCGCCGCACCAGCAACGCGTCTCCAATCAAGGACCGATGGCAGCGCCAGGGCACCGCCTCGGCGCACAGGATCGCCGTCTGGCGCTTCCTGGCCAGTTCCATCAGCCGCTCCAAATTCTCCGCAAACTCTTCCGTTTGCATGTAATCCGCGAAGCCACGGAAACTGGCGTTCCGCCACGCCCCATTGGGAGAATCCTTGCGCGCATGCCGCAGCCCACCCAGACCTTTCATGTGCCGGTACCGGATGCGCGCGCCTCGCAATGCCTCCCGCAGATTCTCCTGATCGAACTGAGGATTGTGCCGCGAGCGAGGCACAGTGCGTACGTCCACCAGCAATCGCACGCCATGCGCTCGCAGCAATTCCAGGAAGTCCCCCATCGGCCGCGTGGAATGCCCCACGGTGAACACCACCGAAAGCGTGGTCCGGGGCTTTTTCTTTTTCGCCGGCATGGGCGGCTGCTCAACGAGCGGAGAGAACGTTCAAACCAGGGACTCGAAGCGGGCGCTCCTCCGCCGTCGCTAAAGTCAATCGTTCAGCACTTCCCAGTCGCTCTCGTCAGCGGCAGGCGAGATGATGTCTCCTGTATTACGGCACTCTCCTGCGAGGGAGCCAAGCCAGGAAGCCGAGCGCTGCGGCGGGGGCGGCGGAGGCGGCGAGATTTGGGCTACGGGCTTGCCAAAGCGCGTCGCCAGGATGGGCTTTCGCGTCCTGCGGACGCGTTCCAGTACAGCCAGGCAACCGGCCCTGTACTTGGAAATTCGATTCATCCGCATCGCTCATTAATACTATGGTTAAACACCATGGTCAAAATATTCGGGGCATACCCGCCCCCAGCGGGCCGGATTGTCCCTTCCGGCACGCCTCTGCCTCGCGTACGATATTCGCGTGACTCCCGCGTTGCGCGTTAGCGAACTGAACATCTATCCGTTGAAGTCCGCACGGGGCATCTCGCTCCCTGAGATGCGGCTCGATTCCCGAGGGCCCGCTGGCGATCGCCGTTGGATGCTGATCGACGAGCGCTCGATCATGCATTCCCAACGCGACCTGCCGCGGATGGCCCTGATCGGCGTGGAAGACGGCGCGGGCGAACTCGTTTGCACCGCGCCCGGAATGCCGGCTTTGCGCGTGCCTGTTCCCCGCCCCGGCGAAGACGGTCGTCTCACCGCCCGCGTTTGGGACGACGAGGTGGACGTTCAGCTCGCCGCCGATGCCGCCCACGCCTGGTTCACCCGGTTCCTCGGCTCGCCCTGCCGTCTCGTCCACCAGCCCGACGAAGCGTTCCGCCAGGTGAACCGTGTCTATGCCGCTGCGGGCGTTGGCGTCAGCCTCGCCGACGCGTTTCCTCTCCTGCTCATCGGCCAAGGCTCGCTTGACGACTTGAACCGCCGCCTCGAAGAGCCCGTCGAAATGCGGCGCTTTCGTCCTAACCTTGTTGTCGAAGGATCGGAGCCGTTCGCCGAAGACACCTGGCACAAAATCCGCGCCGGCGAGGTGGAATTCAGACTGGCGAAACCGTGCGCGCGCTGTGCGATTCCCACCGTCAACCCGGAAACCGGTGAGGTCGGCAAGGAGCCTACCCGCACGCTGGCCACTTACCGCCGTCGAGGTCACGACATCTTCTTCGGCTGGAACCTCGTCGCCGCCGCTCCCGGCACGCTCCGCGTCGGCGACCCCGTTGTCGTTCTGGACTGACTCAGCCCTGGGCTCCCAGCCACAGCCATCTGCCGCCCATCTGCTATACTCCGCCCCGCCTCTGCGGGCCAAGACCACGGACAAGCCATGCACCTGGGCTGGGTCGACTACTTCATCATCGGTGTGTACTGCGTTTTTGTTCTCGGCGTGGGCTTCACGCTGAAGCGGTCCATGCGCACGAGCCTCGATTTTTTCCTCTCCGGCCGTCGCATCGCCGCGTGGGTCACCGGTCTGGCCTTTATCTCCGCCAATCTCGGCGCGCTCGAGTTGATGGGCATGGCAGCCAGCGGCGCGCAGTACGGCATGCTCACCAGCCATTTCTACTGGGTGGGCGCGATCCCGGCCATGATTTTTATCGGCCTCTTCATGATGCCCTTCTATTACGGCAGCCGCGCCCGCTCCGTGCCCGAATATCTGCGGCTCCGCTTCGACGAGAAAACGCGCGGGTTCAACGCCATGACCTTCGCGATCATGACGGTGCTGGCCAGCGGAATCAATCTTTACGCCATGGCGCTCGTGTTCCGCCTGATGCTCGGCTGGTCCATCCACGCCACGATCTTGCTCTCGGCCGTCGTCGTGCTCGTGTACACCTTCCTGGGCGGACTCACCTCTTCCATCTACAACGAGGTGCTGCAATTCTTCCTCATCGTGTTCGGCGTGATGCCGCTCGCTTACTTCAGCGTCCTGGAAGTGGGCGGCTGGCAGGGCCTGGTCGCGCGACTGCCTGCCGGATTCACACACACATGGGAAAATCTCGGCAGCGCCTCGGACAACGCGATGGGGGTCGGCTGGTTCAGCCTCGTGGCCGGACTGGGCTTCGTGCTGTCCTTCGGCTATTGGTGCACCGATTTTCTCGTGGTCCAGCGCGCCATGGCCGCGCGCGATATGGCTGCGGCACAAAAAACTCCCCTCATTGCCGCGTTTCCTAAAATGTTCATCCCCTTTCTGATTATCGTGCCCGGCATGGCTGCCTGGGCCATTCTTCCGCGCGCCCATTTTTTGGTGAACGGCGCCGTGGACTACAATCTGGCGCTCCCGCTTCTGCTGGCCCGCTACTATCCTGCGGGAATGCTCGGAGTGGGCATCACCGCGCTCTTGGCCAGCTTCATGTCCGGCATGGCCGGCAACGTCACCGCATTCAACACCGTCTGGACCTACGACATCTACCACGCCTATATCCGCCCCGGCGCGCCAGACGAGCACTATCTCTTCATGGGTCGCATCGCCACCGTCGGCGGGGTCATCATCAGCATCGCCACCGCTTATCTCGCGCTCCAGTTCCACAACATCATGGACTACCTGCAATTGATCTTTTCCTTTGTGAACGCCCCGCTCTTCGCCACCTTTCTGCTCGGCATGTTCTGGAAGCGCGCCACCCCCAACGGCGCATTTTTCGGTCTCGTCGGAGGCACGGCGGCGGCCGCCGGCCACTGGCTGGCCACACAATCCGGCGGAATTTCTTACGCCAGCCAGATGGCAGCCAATTTCTCGCGCGCCATCTGGGCTTGGTCGGCGTGTTTCCTGTTGACCATACTGGTGAGCCTCTTCACCCGGCCGCGGCCGGAAGCCGAGCTCGCCGGATTGGTCTATGGCCTTACAGAAAAGCCGCGTCACAACGAACTGCCGTGGTTTCGCCGGCCTGCCCCGCTCGCCGTGCTCGCGGCCGTTCTCGTTCTCGTGTTGAATTGGGTGTACCGATGAGCGAAATGGAGTCCCAACTCGACGTCCGCTGGCCCATCGGCCTGCTGTTCGCCGTACTCGGCCTCGTTGTCGCCGTTTACGGCTTGTTGGCTTCGCCTCAGCCGGCCTCGGCGCAGGCAGGAGGCGCAAACCTCGACCTGGCCTGGGGCCTGGTGATGCTGCTGTTCGGCCTGCTGATGCTCTGGGGTGGTTGGAACGCGGGAAGAAGACGCTCGTGAGAACAGAATCCCTGCCCATAACTCTTGCCCGCGCTCTCGACGAGTTCCGGCGACAATTCGGCGGTGAGCCGCGCATCTTCCGCGCTCCCGGCCGCGTCAATCTCATCGGCGGCCATCTGGATTACAACGAAGGATGGGTCCTCCCCATCGCCATCGATCGCTCCTGCTACGTTTTGGCGCAGCGCCGGAACGACCACATCCTCCGCATCCACTCCGCACATTTCAACGAAACACTCGAATTTTGCCCCGGCGATTCGCGGCCTTCTTCCCACCACTGGAGCACCTACGTGCGCGGAGTGGCCTGGTCGCTCGCCCGCGAAGTCCCGGCGTTGCCCGGCGCCAACCTGCTCATCGAGAGCGAAGTGCCGCTCGGCTCCGGCCTCAGCTCTTCCGCGGCGCTGGAAGTAGCGG
>JASHRU010000191.1 GCA_030037225.1 Candidatus Acidiferrales bacterium
TTGCAACCCCAGCCGCGGCTCCGTTTGAAAGTCCGGTCGCCGGAGGGCACCGAGCGTGCCCTGGAGATTCTCTCCAAGCAGCACCAGGAAAAACAGCAATACTCGATGCAAGACATCTGGCAGTTCGTTCGCGAAGGCGAGAACGAGGAGGATTTGGGCCGGACGGAATACTACGAAGCGAGCGACGGAGCACTGCTGCTGAAGCTGAAGAGTTTTGAGATTTCCGACAGGGTGGTGGACGAAATCCTCGGCAAGATGCATGGGAAAAAGGCCGTCCTGTTCGACTTGCGGGGAAATGGAGGCGGTTCGGTGGATGTGCTCGCCCGGCTGCTGGGAGTTTTTTTCGATCACGAGGTTCTGATCGGCGACCGAATTGGACGGGAGCAGAAAAAGCCGCAAAAGACCAAACCCTCGAAGCCGCCCTTCACCGGCCAAGCTGTGGTGCTGGTGGACAGCCAGTCCGCTTCCGCCTCAGAGCTTTTCGCGCGTGTGCTGCAGCTGGAGAAGCGCGGGACGGTGGTGGGAGACCAGTCGGCGGGGCTGGTGATGGAAGCGCGCGTTTATGAGAATCATATCGGCGTGGAGAGTTTGGTCGCTTTCTACACCGAGATCACGGACGCGGACATCCAGATGGCGGACGGAAAGAGTTTGGAAGGCCGGGGCGTCGAACCGGATGAAAAGGTGATTCCCACAGCTCAGGATCTGGCCGCGGGGCGCGATCCTGTCCTGTCGCGCGGCGCGGCGCTTCTTGGCCTCAACATACCTCCCGAAAAGGCCGGGACGATGTTTCCTTTCAAGTGGCCGAAGGATTGAGCCAGGGCGCGTATTCACGAAGGACCCTGCCAGAGATCTCCTCGAACATCACTTTGGCACGCGGTGAAAAACGGGTCTGGAGGGCCAGACTCCTTGGGCAACGTGCCGGGGCAGGCTGATTCACTGCCGAAGGAAGGGCCGGTAGAATTCCTCGGCGGCAAGCAGGAGAAGTCCCAGCGCGCTGAGCACCACGGTGAGAGTGGCGAGCCGGCGCGAGAGCGCGGGATTGCCGGCGCGGCGGTGGATGATGGGAAGATTGATGAGCGCGCTCGAGACGGAAGCCAGCACGACTCCCCCGCCGGCCAATCCCGGGTTCATCTGGCCGTGACCGACCATGTTGGCGGCCGCTGCTGAAGTGCTCGCGCTGCTGACCAAGCCTCCCAGAACGCTGATACCCAGAAAGCCGACCCTGCCGAGGTAGCGCTCGCCGAGCGTGCAGACGATTTGAATGGCCAGAAAGAGGGCGGCAAAAGTCAGGACGCGGGTGAGGGAAACGGGGGAATCGAGGTGAAACTCCGCGGGGGCGCTCCCGCCGCCGGTCCGCGTGAGGCGGACGAATAGCAGTGCAGCGGCGGTCATGGCCAGTATCGGCGTCGCGGCGACGGCCACGGAAGAGGGCGCGAGGAGCGCGAGAATAATCAGATTGCGGAGAAACATGGCGATGATGGTTAGCAGCAGTGCAGCCACAGCCACGCCGGAGGAGACGCCGCCCGCACCGAGCGGAGAGGAGAGCTCGGCCGCGGCGGCGCTGCTGTTGATCGAGCCGCCAAGGAAGGCGCTCAGGTAGAGCCCGTGGGTGCCGTAGAGCTTGAGCAGGACGTAGTTGACGAATCCGATGCCGGCGATCACCACGACGGTGAGCCACGCCTGGCGAGGATTGATCAACTCCCAGGGATCGATGAAGCGATTGGGAAGGATGGGATAGACGACCAGGCCGAGGAGGCCGAGAAGGACGGCGCTGCGGATTTCCGCGGGCTGGAGACCGCCGGCAAATCTGCGCAGCTCGAACTTCCAGGCGAGCAGCATGGTCATGAGAATGGCTGCGGCGACGGGCGTGAACAGGTGGCCCTGCCCAACCAGAGCGCCAAGTATGAAGATGACCAGCAAGGCCGCGGAGGTGGTGGCTTCGAGCGAGCGGTCGACGAGCAGGGAGCGCGCGTTGGCGAAAGCGACGATCAGGAAGACGCCGACAAGAGCGACTGGCGCGATGGCCGGCTCGAAGAGCGCGGCCAGAGTGCCGAGCAGGGCGGTGAGAGCGAAAGTGCGCGCACCGAGGTCTTTGTTGGACCACTCGCGCTCGATGCCGACGAGAAGGCCGATTCCGAGCGACACCGCAATCTTCGCCGCGACTTCCGCGGGCGGGAATCGAATCATGAAACCGAAGTACACCCTGCGTGGACTGCATGCAAGACCATTTTGCGTGGTGGAGCAGAAGAATGCAGGCCTTTGAGGATGACATGAGACAAGTTTTGTGAGCGGAAGGAAGGCGCCGGATCAGGAACCGGCGGAGCCGGCGGCCGCGATCGTCCCGGTGAGGCCGAGCGAAGCAGCGGCGGCGCGCATGGCGGCGATGCAATTGGCGATGTGCTCGTCGAGAGGGACGCCGAGCTCTTCGGCACCTTTCACAACGTCTTCGCGGCTGACGCCGCGGGCGAAGGCCTTGTCCTTCATCCGCTTCTTGACGGAGCTGACTTCCAGATCGAGGATGCTCTTGCTGGGACGGACCAGGGAGCAAGCGGTGAGGAAGCCGGCCAGTTCGTCGCAAGCGAAGAGCGCATGTTCGAGAGCGGACTGGCGAGCCACGCCGGTGTAGTCGGCGTGGGAGAGGATGGCGCGGATCATTTCCTCGGGATAGCCTCGCTCGCGGAGGATTTTTGAGCCTTCGGTGGGATGGCCTTCGGAAGGATGGTGCTCGTGATTGGGCCAGCGTTCGTAGTCGAAGTCATGGAGGAGCGCCGTGAGGGACCAGAGATCTTCGTTGTGGCCGCCCTTGCGGGCGTAAGCGCGGACGCAGGCTTCCACGGCGAGCGCATGTTTGCGCAGGTTTTCATTTTCGGTGTATTCGCAGAGAAGTTTCCAGGCGTCGTCGCGAGCCGGCATGAGGAAAGAATACGGCGAAACCGGGTATTCGCGAAAAAGATTCAGGAAAACGGCAGAAACTGCCGATGAAAAAGGAAGGGCGTGGGAGGACTGCGGTTGAATGGAGGACGATTGCAGGTGAGATCGGCAAAATCCGTCCGCTGGCGGGCGCCTGCGGACGACTGCAGGCGATTTGCGGACAAAAACCTGAAATACTTCTTGACAGGGC
>JASHRU010000192.1 GCA_030037225.1 Candidatus Acidiferrales bacterium
CGCAGGCGCTTTATCCCCGCAGCCCGATCCACTGCGTCAACGGCTGCGGCTTTCCTCCGGCCGCCTGGAAGGTAATCTCGGCCATTTTTTCCGCGTCCCGCACGGTCACTTCGCGTCCGCCCAATCCGCACAGGAAATCGAGCACCGGCGGCCGCGTGGCGGCGTGGGTGTACATGGCGGAGCGCACTTCCGTGGCCACCACTCCGCTCAGGTCGGGCGCGCCGAGCGAAAGGTCGCGGTCCAGCACGCCCACGGCCTTGAAGCGCTCCAGCGCCTTCGCGATTTCCTCCGCGGCAAACGGCCGGAACCAGCGCAGCCGCACAAATCCCGCCTTGCGCCCCCGCTCGCGCAATCCGTCGATGGCCACCTTCACCGGGGTGGAAAGCGTGCCCATGCCCAGCAGCACGATTTCCGCATCCTCCGTCCGGTACGACTCAAAGAACGGGTTGCCGTACTTCCGCCCGAAGATGCTTTCGAACCCGGCGTACACCTCGCGGATCACGTCGCAGGCCCGTTCCGTCACCTCGTAATTCTGGCGGCGGATTTCCATCACCCAGTCTTCGTTCGCCTGCGGAGCCACGGAAATCACGTTGTCCGGATGCACCAGCAATTCGCCGCGGTCGTAGCGCGGCAGGAATTTCTTCACCTGCTCCGAGGACGGGATTTTCACGAGCGCCTGGGAGTGCGTCAGGAAGGCCCCGTCGCAACTGATCGCCAGCGGCACGAGCATCCGGCGGTCTTCCGCCACGCGATAGGCGATGAGCGCGGTGTCGAGCGCCTCCTGCGCCGTGTCCACCCACACGAGCATCCAGCCCAGATCGCGGACGGCCAGCGCGTCGTTGTGCTCCACTCCGAACGCGCCGGGATCGTCGAGCGCGCGGTTGCCCACCAGCGCCACCATGGGCACGCGAAGCGCCGGCGTCACCGTCAGCGGCTCCATCGCGTACATCCAGCCGATTCCGCTCGACCCGCAAAACACGCGCGCCCCGCACACCGAGGCGTGCTTCACGATTTCAAACTGCGAGTTCTCGCTGTCGGCCACAATGAATTCGCAGTCCATTTCGCCGTCGGCCACCAACTGGCTCATGTACTGCATCACCGTGTCGTAGGGACGGATGGGATACGCCGTCACCACGTCCACGTTGGCCAGCTTGCAGGCGACCGCGATGGCTTCCGCGCCCGTAATCAGCGCTTCCTGTTCTTCGGTTTTTCTGGATTCCTTGACGGGCAAAGTAAGCGTTGCCATTTCCATCTCCTTTCGCCGGCCTCAACTCTTGTGCGCGGCTTCGAGCGCCGCGGGCGCCTGCTCTTCGTACTGGCCGCGATAGCGGAACCCGTAGCTCCGGTCTTTTTCCTTTTGGGCCGTTGCGATGGTGGTCTTGAGCCAGGCGAGGTAGGCCGCCTTGTCTTTCTTGAAGCGCGTCCACTCGCTGCCGTTCTCGCGAAACTCCGTTTCGGCCACCATCGTGATGCAATCCTTCACCGGACACACCGCCTCGCAGATTCCGCAGCCGCAGCATCCGTGGAGGTCCACGTCGTAGGTGCCGTCCGGGGTCACGTCAAACGAGCCGTCCGGACAGTCGAGCCAGCACAGCGTGCACTTGGTGCAGGTCTCGAAGTTCACCACCGGCCGCAGCGTGCGCGTGGTGGCCTTCAGGAATTTTTCGTTCCGCGCCGGACGGAATCCGCCCGTCTTTTTGGTCACCGGGTCTTCGAGCGGTCCGCCCTGCGGCTGGCCCGGAATGCTCACGCCCAGCCGCATCTGGCTCCACTTGGGGAGCGCGAATCCCACCAGCGGCTCCGCGTTGCCCTGATCCGGCAGCACGTCCACCGCGGAGAAGCGCTCGTAGGCCTTCCGCGCCGACTGCGCCTTCAGCGGATTCTTCAGTTTTTCGTTGATGTAGGCCTCGACGGCGTCAATGCTCACCACCTCCGGCGCCGCCTTGGCAATCGCGCCGAGCACGCGCACGTCGGTGTGGTCGTCCTTATAGACCCACATGCCGGAAAAGCTGGCCACGCCGGGCAGAATGCCGAGCTTGTAGGGCTGCTCGCTGCGATGGATGAGTTCGAGCAGTTCATCCGCGCTCTGGGTGGAGACGACGATCAGCGTTCCCCCGCGCCGTACTCGCGCGTTCACGGCATGGACGCCGTCCCAGGCCCACGACTCGATGCCTTTGGCGAGCGAGTCGTCCAGCACCACGGTCAGGTCCACTTGTCCCGGCTCATAGTGGGCCATGCCGAGCTGCAACGTCTGGTCGTCGCTGGCCACGATCGCAAAACTCTTCGCCGGAATACCATTGCGCTCCGGACTGTCGCCGTAGCGTCCGAAGGAAAGGCCCGGCTTGCCCTCTTTGTGCGCCGCCAGGACGATTCCGCGCGTAATGTTCTTGGCCAGGGTTTTCTGGAAAACTCCGCGATAAATCAATTCGACTGCAAATAGCTGGCGCATTGCATCCTCCCCCCAAGAAAAAGCCCCGGGCACACAGGTCTCACCGATCCGAGGCAATGCTCCGGCCGCTGGCAGGTTTGCCGCCGTGTTTCGAGTCACTCCCCGCCGTGACAGGGGTCACCCGATATCCAGCCTTAAATTCCAAAAGCGCGGCCTCTCTCCCTCCTCCTTTAATCTCCTTCCCGTAGGGGCGCTGCTTGTCACGCTTCGTGATCCTGAGCGCAGCGAGAGGGCCGCGCCCATTTGGAGTGCGGCGGCTCGACGCCGCTTTGCCTCACCCCTCACTTGCCTGTCATCCCGAACCCATTCCCGACGCTCTCTGTCGGGAATGGGGGTGAGGGATCTGCTTTTCGCTTCGAACATTGCTGACCACACCGCCACGCGCCTTTCGCGTCCTGAGCGGAGCCGAAGGGCGCGCCGTTCCCCCGTAGCGCCAGCTCCCGATACCTCGGGACCGCGCTGGCCTGTTTCTTCCCTCCGTAGCGCGTCGTAGCCCGCCAAAGCCTTGGCGTAGGCGGGCGCAGATCCCGATCCCGTCATTCGGGACGGGCCCTCCTTAGGGGG
>JASHRU010000193.1 GCA_030037225.1 Candidatus Acidiferrales bacterium
GAGCGAGCGCGAGTAGCCAGACTTCTCGCCCCCATCGTTCCGCCCATGATTTGGTGCATCGGGCTGAATTATCGCCAGCACACGGCGGAAGTGCAGATGAAACTGCCCGAATATCCCGTTGTCTTTGCGAAGGGCCCCAACTGCCTGGCGGGCCCGGAAGACCCAATCCTGATTCCCACGCACGCCCGCGGCGTGGAAATCGACTATGAAGCCGAACTGGTGATCGTGATCGGCAGGACGTGCCGGAATGTTTCGCGGCAGGACGCGCTTACCTACGTGGCGGGCTACACGTGCGGCAACGACGTGAGCGCGCGCGATTGGCAGCTCAAACTCGGCGGGGGGCAGTGGTGCCGGGGGAAGAGTTTCGACACGTTTGCGCCGCTCGGCCCGTGCCTGGTGACGCGCGACTCCCTGCCGGATCCGGGCGCGGTGCGGATTCAGTCCATCTTGAACGGGCGGACGATGCAGGACGGCAATACGCGCGACTTGATCTTCGACGTTGCGGCACTCGTCGCGTTTCTCAGCGAGAGCACGACGCTCGCCCCCGGGACGGTGATCATGACCGGCACTCCCGCAGGAGTAGGTATGGGGCGGAAGCCGCCGGTGTGGATGAAGGCCGGCGACGAAGTGAGCGTGATCGTGGAAGGGATCGGAACGCTGACGAACCCAGTGCGCGCCGAGGCGTAATCTCGGTTCGGTCGCTGCAGCGGGCGGAAATTCAGTGGGTGAAAATCAACCGCTGATGCTGCGGAACGCCCAAAACAGCAGGCCGGCCAGGCAAATCGACGCGGGAAGCGTGAGCACCCAGGCCATCAGGAGATTGCGAACCGTGGACCACTGCAGCCCAGATTTGTTGGCGGACATGGTGCCGGCCACACCCGAGGAGAGCACGTGCGTGGTGCTCACCGGCAATCCGAAGCCATCGGCCGCGCCGATGGTGGCCATGGCGGTGATTTCCGCGGCGGCGCCCTGCGCGTAGGTGAGGTGATTCTTCCCGATTTTCTCGCCGACGGTGACGACAATGCGCTTCCAGCCGATCATGGTGCCCAGCCCGAGTGCGAGCGCCACGGCGACTTTGACCCAGGGCGGAATGAATTTGGTCGCGTTGTCGATGTGCTTCTTATAGTTTTTCACGACGTCGGTATCGGCGGCGGAAAATTGGGGCGCGCCCTGCTTGGACATCAGGCGCAGCGCTTCGCTCACCACGTACATATCGTTCCGGAAGTTGCGCACGCGGTCCTGCGGCACGGCCTTCAGCTCCTTATAGATGGCCATTTCCGTTCCGATCCCGTTGACCACCTCGCGCAGAGCCAGCATGGTGTTGGGCTTGAATTCCTTGGTCCGGATGTAGTCGGTCAGGTCATCCCGCGGGTCGCCGACCACCGCGTTCGGTGAGAGGTAGTGGTCCAACATGTTGGCCATTTGCGCGGAGACGGCCACGAAGTCCTGCGTCTGCTGGTAGGTGACCGCATGGTTGACGGCGTAAGCCGTAGGCACCGTGCCAATCAGGATGAGCATGATGAGGCCCATACCCTTCTGCCCGTCGTTCGACCCGTGGAAAAAGCTCACTCCCGTGCAGGTGAGAACCAGAAGGCCGCGAATCCAGAACGGCGGCGGCTGGTTGCCGACGGGAGCCGCATAGAGCTCCTTCCTCGTGATGATCATTTTGCAGACGATCAGCAGCAGCGCAGCAAAAATGAATCCGACGATGGGCGAGAGCAGCAACGATTTGCCGATGCTTCCCGCCTGGCTCCAGTCCACCCCGCTGGTCCCGGTTTTTACGGACATGAGCTGGTTCGCAATGCCCACGCCGATAATCGAGCCGATCAGCGTGTGCGAGCTAGACGAGGGCAGGCCGAAAAACCAAGTGCCCAGGTTCCAGATGATCGCGGCTACCAGCAGCGCGAAAACCATGGCGAAACCGCCGCGGCTGCCGACTTGCAAGATCAATTCCACGGGGAGCAACGAGACGATTCCGAACGCTACGGCGCCGCTCGAGAGCACCACACCGAGGAAATTCCAAAATCCGGACCAGACGACAGCGATATGGGGCTCGAGCGAGTGCGTGTAAATCACGGTGGCTACGGCGTTGGCTGTGTCGTGAAATCCATTGACGAACTCAAAGCCCAGGGCCACGAGCAGCGCCACGCCCAGAAGAACGAAGGGCATCACCGAGGTGGCGTGCATATCGGCCAGATCCGAAATCAAATGCCCGCCGGCATAAATGAAACCGAAAATCAGCGCAAGCCCGAAAACGAAGAAGCCGATCTTGCCCGGTCCCGCGTCCATCTTTTCGTGCAATGCCGATTTTGATTCGAGCGCTGCCGCTTCTGTAGCCATCTCTCACCTCGCCCGGTGTACACACCGTATATGCGCGCAGGATCGCTGCGCGGTGTGCCAAATCTGCGCGCCCTGGAACTGCAGGCGCCAAGCTTCCGTTCCTTCGGTTGTGAAATCGCTGCCCGAGCTAGTTCGCGGCGGCCCGGGTCTTGTGACCGTGATGTTCCACGTGACTCTTAGCGGCTTCCGCCGCGTGATGCATGGCGTGCTGGTGATGGCCATGCGCCGAATGCGCGTGGTGAGCCGCAGCTTCGTGATTGCCGCTCTCGTGATGTTCCGCCGCGTGTCGATGATGCTTGGCGGCGTGCTCGTGGTGCTCGGCCGCCTTGCGATGATGCGTAGCCGCTTCCTTGGACATGATTCCTCCTGTGTTTCTTCTGACCGGAAAACTAGCGCGGGGAAACTAGCGGGTGGATATGACTGCGATGTGACAGCAGGGTGAACCCTTCGCAACCGGCTCAGAAGACTCGTTCATGCGACATTCACAATCGAGGCCGGCGAGGCGCGGCGGGTCCTCACACGCCATCCCGGGGCTTGTGCTTGCGAACAAACAGCATGTCTTGTCTGGGTTCAGCGTCGCATTCTATGGCGATGGTGGTGAGGGGATGGTCAGGAGCTTCCTGCGGCAGGCCCGTGAACCGGACTCGAAAGCGGTCCTGCTCGAAGCTGATTTTCCCGCCCGTAGCCAGGTATCTTGCCGAGAGGACTCTGGCTTGCAAGCCCGCGATCGCGACGTAATTGCCGGGCCAAAAGTAGACATGCATAAACAACGTAGTTCCTCTGCGCGTAAAACTCGCATAGTCGGAGGCGCGCGGCTGGCAGAGGTCGGAAGCGTAGATGGCGGTTCCGTTGCGCTGCATCCACTGGCCCGCTTCACTGAGAGTGCGCAGGGACTCCTCCGGGATGCTGCCATCGGCCATGGGGCCAATGTTCAGCAGATAATTTCCGCCGTCGCGGGAGCATTGAATCAGGTTTTGCAGAACGCGGCGGGGGCTCTTCCAGTCGTCATCGGCACGCTGGTAGCCCCAACTGTCGTTCAAGGTCATGCAGGATTCCCAGGCGCGGCCCTCCTGCGCCGCGGTGATTTCCTGTTCCGGGGTGGAGAAATCACCGGGGAGCCGGTTGCGGTTGTTGACGAGAATATCCGGCTGGAGCTCAAAGACCATTTTGTTCATCCGTTCCGACTCCCAGCCGGCGGCGTCGAGCGGCCAGGCCACGTCGTACCAGAGCACGTCAATCTTGCCGTAGTTGGTCATGAGCTCGCGCACGTGCGTGTGGATGTATTCCACGAAGCGTTTGCGGGCTGCAGGGTCCGTGGCGCAGGCCGCCCCGTCCGGATGATGCCAGTCCATCAGGGAATAGTAGAAGCCCACGCGCAAGCCCTCGCCACGCGCAGCGTCCACGTACTCTCGCACCAGGTCACGGCCCGGACCTTGCTTGGGCGCGCAGTACTCGGTGGTACCGGTGGCGAACTGGCAGAAGCCCTCATGATGCTTCGTGGTCATCACCATGTATTTCATGCCGGCCTCGCGGGCGAGCCTGGCCCAAGCGCGCGCGGGCGCGGGCTTGGGCTTAAATTGGCCGGCGATTGGTGCGTATTCCGAGACCGGAATGCCTTCATCCTCCATGACCCATTCGTGGCGGCCGATGAGACTGTACAGGCCCCAGTGAATGAACATTCCGAAGCGGGCTTCGTGCCACCATTTCATTCGCCGGATTCGATCGGATTCCTCGGAGTCCGGATTTGGATGGACGGCGGATGCGGCCATCGGCCAAGCGTCCATGCGCAGAGAGGTACGTGGAAGCATGCCGGCCGCCAGGGCGGAGCCCGATGCTGCCATCCAGTGACGCCTCGAAATTGATTTGCTGCTCATGGGTCTTGGCCTCGCATACAGGAGTTCGCGCGGGGAAACTTTCTACTCCAAAAGGGCTGAGAATCAAGGGGCGGCCATGTACTGAGCGGCGGAGCCGAGCGGATTGGACGGAGGAGCCCTACTGTAGAAATGAAACAGGCCCCGCGGTGCGGGGCCTGTTTCGAGAAGCGGCTACGCTGAAACTGGAAAAGAAACGGTTATCGGTGAAAGCCGTGGAACCCGCCGTAGAATCCCCGGCCATAGAAGAAGCCGAACGACGGTCCCCAAAAGAAAGGATATGGGTAGTAGTACGGCCCGTAATACGCGTAATACGGATAGGGATAAGGATAAGGAGAGCCGTAGGCAGAGTAAGGTCCCGGGCAGCCGTAGGGTCCGCAGTATGGATCCCTCTGCGCGTAGCGCAGGGAGGGCGCTGACGGCGCGCCTTCCGAATAATCACTGGAGTTTGCCACGCGGAACGACTGCGGCGAATGCTCTGTGTCCACGGTAACCGGCGCCGAGGTCTGGAAGGTCAATTCCGTCTCGGGATAGAGAATGGTCGGACGTCCGCGCGTCACCAGAACGCCGATGGTGCTCGCGACAAGACCAGCGCCTGCGCCAATCGCCGCTCCCGTGCCCCAGGCAGCGGCAGCGCCAACCGCCGCGCCAAATGCGGTGGTGCCGGCAATCGCGGCGGCGTCACGCCCCTGCGAGGTCTCGCCATTCTTGGTCATCAGTTGCGATTGGATAGGAACCTCCTGGCCATCGGCGACGGTCAGACCAGTGAGCTCCAGCTTCAGCCGGGAGACACCAGAAACGCGTCCGGCCTTTTTCGCTTCCGCCACGCGGCCGCCCACGGTCTGCCCGCGCTGCGCGACGACCACGCCGTTGACGATTACCGGCTTCACGAGGGTGGCGGAGAACAAGTCGCCTTCCTGGTTGCGATCGGAGGAAAGCGCTTCATTAATGCGCACGGTCAAATACGTTCCGGCCGGGATCGCCAATTTCCAGGCAGAGAGGTCCGTTTGAGGATTGGCGCCCGGAGCGATCGGGGCTGCGCCCGTGGGAGGGTTCGTCGGCGTAACCGCGGGAGCGTTCTGCGAATCGTCCTGAGGCGCAGGCTGCGCATTTGGATCCTGAGTCTGTTGAACTTGAGTGGCTGTGGTCGGGCTTGGAGCCTGCGCCGCATTCGCCTGGGGTGCGGCAGCGCCCTGGCCGGAGGGAGCACCGCTGAAGTTGTGCCAACCGTCCTGGCCATTGTTGGGCTGCTGTTGCTGCGCAGCGGGCGGATTTTGGGTGGAATTCCCTGATGTGTTTTGTGCGAACGCTGGGACACTCATCGCCATCGCGGCAAAGAGCACGCCATATCCCAGCTTCCGAAGAGCTGAAACGGGCACGACAGTCATATCGTTCTCCTTACGCCCCCAGGACGAACGGTGCAAACGAAGCACCAATGGATGCCTCTCGCAACCCGAAGAGGTCAAATGAGTTACATAGAACTCCCACAGCTTCTGATTCCCGGAACGGCCGGAATTCACCATAACTGGTGCATTTCAACCATCCCTTGCCCGGCACCCTACACCCTCGTGGCCTCGCGGAGTTAGCGGAGGAGCACTCGAACAGGCGTCGCAGCAAGTATGCGGAAAAAGAAGCCATGGAAGAGGTCTCGCCGCGCGTTAGAAGAAAATATAAAGGAGGCGACCCAGGTCGTAAGTCGCCTCCTCGTTGCGCCCTAGGAGTGGAGATACCCGCTGGAATCCCAGCGGGCGGTTGATGATTCAACCTACATCATTTGAACCCAAAGTGGCAAGTAAAGTTGCCTTTTATTTGTAAATCGTGCCGTTTTCCACAGGGGGTCGTGATCCCAAAGGAGGCCGGACTGTATCTTATAGAAAGGACGTAACCTAGAGACGTGGCCCGACACCCCCATTCCGAGCGCTTGACCGAGAACGAGGTGCTTGAACACCTCGCGACCCACCGCCAGCCTCTTTCCCTGCGGCAGATCGCCGAGGCGCTCGACCTCTCCCATGCTGGGCGCCGAGACCTCAACAAGATCATGGAACACCTCACGCACGCGGGCGCGATCGAGGAAATCAGTGCGGGGCATTACCGCCTTCGGCCCGAGAAAAGTCTTGGAGCGGAAGGTGGGGCGCTGGGCGATGCAGCGCATCCGCGCGCGGGCGCGAGCCGCCCGAAGAGGATGGCCACACCTGCGGCCCGAACAGCCACGCGAATGTTTTCCGATCCCAACGGCGTCGTAGGACGCATGGTGATGCACCGGGAAGGCTACGGCTTCCTAGTGCCCGACAGGCCGATTCCCGGAATCGAGGGCGATCTCTACGTGGCCCGCGACTCGACCGGAGACGCGATGCACGGCGACCGCGTGATGGCTCGCGTCGAGCGGCGCAAAGCTGGCGGAAGGGCGGAGGCTGCGGTGGTGCGCATCCTCGAGCGGGTGCACGCCACGGTGGTGGGCATCTTTCAGTACGGGAGCGCGGGCAATCTTGTCCGTCCGTTCGACGAGCGCTTGCGCCAGGAAATCATCATCCCTCCCGGCGAGGAGTTGACCCCGGAGCTGCGCGCGCGGTTGCGTCCGGAGGATCTCTCGAGCACGGCAGCGCGGCGGCGGCTGCGCATGAAAGAACTCGCCGGGGCGGTGGTAAACGTCGAACTCACGCGATTTCCTCGCGGCGGCGTGCTGGCCGCAGGCCGCGTTACGCAAATTCTAGGCCGGATCGGCGAGATGGGAGTGGACGTCGAGATCATCATCCGCAAACACCATCTGTCCCACGACTTTCCGCCTGAAGTGCAAGCAGAAGCCGCTCGCGTGGCGCAATCGGTGAGCGCCGGCGAGCGCGAAGGCCGGGGCGATTTCCGCGAGTTGCCCATCGTGACCATCGATGGAGAGACGGCAAAAGATTTCGACGACGCGGTGTACGTCACGCGGTTGCCCAGCGGCCGGTGGCAGCTCCAAGTGCACATCGCAGACGTGGCCCATTACGTGGGCCCGGGCAGCGCGATCGACCACGAGGCGCGGCTCCGCGGCACTTCCGTCTATTTCCCCGACCGCGCTGTTCCGATGCTGCCCATCGAGTTCTCGAACCAGATTTGCTCCTTAAACCCGCGGGTGGACCGACTGGTGATGAGCGCGCTGCTGGAGCTGGACGCCCGCGGCACGACGGTGCGAGCCGAGTTCATGCCCGGTGTGATTCGTTCCGTGGAGCGCATGACTTATACGAACGTGTTCCGCGTGCTGGAAGGCGACGCGGAGGCCAACACCCGTTACGCGGCGCTCGCGCCGCATTTCCGCAATATGCGAGACCTCGCCATGCTGCTGAACTCGCGGCGCGTTCGCCGCGGGGCCATTGATTTCGATCTCCCCGAGCCCGTGCTCGAGTTCGACGCCGCCGGACGGATGACCGGCATCCTGCGGAGCGAGCGCAACATCGCCCATCGCATCATCGAGGAGTTCATGCTCGCAGCGAACGAATCGGTAGCGGAATACCTGGAAGGCCGGGGCGTCGGTCTGTTGTTCCGGGTGCACGAGAAGCCGGACCCAAAGAAGGTGCTCGAATTCGAAGAGCTGGCGCAGGCGTTTGGCCATTCGCTCGGCGTCGAGGACCTTTCCGTGCGCCGACTGCCGGTGCGCCATGGCCGCGTCCACCCGGTCCCGTCCCGGGGCTCCGGGGGGCGGCGGGGCGGTTTCGGGCGGGAGCGGCCGATGATGGTGACGCTGCCCGGCGCGGCCGAGTTCGCCATCAGTCCGCAGCACTATCAGAATCTCACGCGTAAGATCGCGGGCCGGCCGGAGGAGCGCATCCTTTCTTACCTAATGCTGCGTTCATTGAAGCAGGCCCGATATGGGGCGGATCCGGCCACCGCGGGCCACTTCGCCCTGGCCACACGGGATTACACGCACTTCACGTCGCCCATACGGCGCTACCCCGACCTGATCGTCCATCGAGTGCTGAAGTGGGTGCTCGGACATCACGACGGTCGCGGATCGCCTGCGCCATCGCAAGGCGAAGGCGGGCACGGGCGTGCGGGGCCTTACTCAGCCGCCGAGCTCGAAGAAATTGCCGTGGAAACTTCCGAGACCGAGCGCCGCGCTGACGCGGCCGAGCGCGAACTCACGGACTGGAAGACGGCGCAATACATGGAGCAGCATCTGGGCGAGGAATACGCGGCCCTGGTAATCGGCGCGCAGAAGTGGGGCGCCTATGTCGAGCTGTTCGACGTGTTTGTCGAAGGACTCATCCCCATTGGCGCGATCGAGGAATTTGCCGGAGAGCGCTGCTTCCTCCGCGAGCGGGATCGTATGATCGTCACTCAGGGCGGCAGCGCCGTCGTGCGGCTGGGCGACCGCGTGCGCGTTCGCGCCGACCGCATCGATCCGTTATTCCGCCGCGTGGAGTTCGCGCTCACCGGCCGCGGATGAATCGGTTCGGCGGCTTGGAACCCGGGGCCAACTAGGCTATCGTGCGGGTGCGCGCGCAGCCCGTTGCGGCGCGCAGGAGAATTTTCTAATGGCCATCCGCAAATGCCCGGCATGCCTCACCACCGCTCCGATGGGAGCCGTAGTGGCCTTCACCAATGATTTCGTATGCGCGGGCTGCGGCCAGCATTTGGAGGTGTCGGAAGCCAGCCGCGTTCTAGCTGCCGCCATAGGCATCGCAGCCGGGTATTTGGCCGTGAGCACTGCACCGCCCGCCTACTCCACGCTGGGATGGGCCGTTCCGGTGCTTTTCGGTTTGCTGGCCTACGGTTGCGTCTCCGCCCTGATCCTGATGGCCTCCGCCGATTTGCGGCTGATTCCCGCACCCACGCAGCCTTCGGTGGCGGAAACGCCTGCCGCGCATGGCGCACATCATTGAATTTCAGTGACTTACGGCGGCACTTCGACCGGTTATCGAGCGCGAAATGGGGCTCGGATTGGTGTAACCCCTGCAATTACAACGCGCTGAGGGTACCACCCCCAAAGTACTATTGTTGTGCCAGCGTTTCGCTCTTCACACTGTTGGCGTATGGCCCGCTACGCCAACCTGTTGGGCAGGCGCGTCGAAGTCCACTACCGTGCCGGTGAGGTTACGCTTCCCGCGACTGCGCTGTTGGTGGCGGATTCTGGGCGCTCCATCTTTCTCGAGGAGCACTACGTACTTCGCGGTCGCACCCAGACGTTCCGTTGGGAGATTCCCTACAGTTGCATTCTGCGTCTGGAAGAAAGTCACAAGCCCGTAAAACCCGCCAACGAGTACAGCCCGGACCTGCCAATGCCGTCGGAAGCCTCTACTGATTTGCGGCTGATGCCGCTCCGCGATCCGCTCGAAGAAACCTAACCGCTCTCCTCAAACTAATCCCTGATTGGTGTCCTCTCCGCTTTGCCCATCGAATCCGCAGCGGGTATAGTGGCGGCCTGCGTACGGCACGCGGATCGGCGCCGTCCCGCACGATTGCTGCGCGGAGGGATTGAATGACCACACGTGTCGGCTTCGTCGGCCTGGGATTGATGGGCCGGCCGATGAGCCTGAATCTGCTGAAGGCTGGATTCCCCGTCACCGTTTGGAACCGCACGCGGGCACGCACTGAGACACTGGCCACTGCGGGCGCCGCAGTCGCCGCGTCGCCGCGCGAGGCGGCGGAGCGTTCCGACGTGGCCATCACTATCGTGAGCGATCCTCCCGCGCTCGAAAGCGTTCTCGGAGGTCAGGATGGCGTGCTCGCCGGCCTCAAACGAGGCAGCCTGCTGATTGATTCCAGCACGGTTGCTCCGGCGCTCGCCCGGCGTGTGGCTAAGGACTGCGCCCAGCGCGGCATCGACTTTCTGGACGCACCGGTCACCGGCGGCACGTGGGGAGCCGAGAAGGGCGAGCTCGTCTTCATGATCGGAGGAAAGGCCGAAACCCTCGAGCGCGCTCGTCCTGTGTTCGAAGCTATGGGAAAGCGCCTCTTCCATCTCGGTGAAAACGGCGCGGGTCAGACGGTGAAACTGGCCATGAACCTCATACTGGCGCTGGAAGTGCAGGCTTTGTGCGAAGCCCTCGCCCTGGTTGCGGGTTCGGGAGTTCCCGGCCACAAGCTTGTGGAGGTGATGCAGGCCAGCATGGCGCGCGCTCCCGTGCTCGACGTGAAGGCGCCGCTGGTCCTCGAGCACAAATTCGCGCCGAGTTTTCCCCTGCGTCTGATGCACAAGGACATGAGCCTTGCGCTCGAATTGGGAAATCAAACTGGCGTGTCGCTGCCCGCTGCCGCGGCCGCGCGTGAGGTGTACAACTTTGTGCTCGGCACAGCGAAAGAGGATCTGGATTACGCAGCCATCGCGCGATTCTGGCAGGCCCGCTAGCCCGAGCCGCCTTCATATGGCCAGGGCGTGCCGTGCCTTGCCGCCATGAATTTCGATTCGCGCCGGATTCCGCGCGTTGGGCACACGCGAGAGCCGGTCCGATCGCAGGATTTCTCCAGCACTATGGCTGCGCCGTCTCCGGAAAGTAGCACATGGGCAGGTCGCGCGACGTGCGCAGCCCGGCATTGGCGTCGAGCAGGACGGGAATCGCATTGACGGCGATGGCCGCGGTGGCCAAATCGCCGTGTGTGCCTCCCGGCACCGTCAGCGAAAGGTTTGGCACTCCCCTTAACTCGATCGTATCGATGGAACTGCCCGCGCCCACGTACATCTTCAATTCCATGTGGATCCTGTCCTGTCCGTCCTCGATGCCGCGCGCAATCTGCTGCACGCCGGCCACCTGGCCAGCCTCGACGGTGACATACTCGGTTACCACGCGCTCCGCAGCGATCACGGGATCGACTTTTTCGATGATGTCGTCCAGCTCGTACCCCAGCCCGTCCGCCACCATGGCCACCGATTCCGGCAGCCCGTGATGTTTGATGGTTCCCGCGGCCACCTGCGAGCGGAATTCATCCGGGTCGGTGCCCGCGCCGATTTTTTTCTGTAATGGTTCACGGCGCTGCGATGCGTCCACTTGCCGCACCACGCGGGCGGAATCCACGCGCTGGGCCGCCGCGGCCGCTGTCAGCACCAGTTTGTCCATGATGAAACCGGGATTCACGCCCGTGCCCACCACGGCAACGCCCCATTCCTTTGCTTCCGCGTCCAGCTTCGCGCTGATTTCCGGGTACTTCCGGAAGGGATAAGCCAACTCCTCGCACGTGGAAATCACGCAGCAGCCCGCCTGGATGCACTCAAGAAGCTGGCCCGCCACTTCCTTCAGATAGGACGACGTGCAATGCACAACCAGATCCACGCCCTGGCCCAGCGCTTCAGCGGCGTCCGCATATACCTTGACTCCCCAAGGCGCGTCTTCTGCGCCGACGAGCGCACCCAGGTCCTTTCCCACCTTCGCCGGGTCCATGTCGATCGCCCCGGCAAGTTCCAGCGCGTTCTTGGTCCGCATCAGGCGCACGACGGCGGCGCCGATTGGGCCGACACCATACTGGACTACACGGATTTTGCGCTTCGCCATGCTCTCCTCTGGATTGCAGCTGCTCGCCGGTCTCTCTTCCGCGGCTGAGCGACAGAAATGAGTCCCCTAAGATAGCGGATAGCTTCTGCTGCTTCAACCCAATTCCCTTGTTGCCGCGCTTGCCGCCCTCTGTCAGACACGCCATACTCCCTTCTGCACACAGTCCTAGTCAATCCGCCGGAGGAGGCCGCCATGAGCCGCGAAAAGCTCCCCGTATCCGAAATCACCGCCGCGCTCGCCGGTTTGCCTGGCTGGAGCTACACCGGCGGGAAGCTGCGTCGCGAATTCAAATTCGAGGATTTCGTGCATGCCTGGGGCTTCATGTCCAGTTGCGCCCTGGTGGCGGAATCCATGAACCACCATCCCGATTGGTCCAACGTTTGGAACCGCGTCACCGTTGAGCTGATGACACACGATGCCGGCGGAATCACTCATAACGACATTGAGCTCGCCCGCCGCATGAACCAGCTCCACGGGAAGTGAACCCGCATTGAGCGAACCGAGCGAGGGCCGCGGCTGGCGATCCGCCGGTTCCGTCCTGAGACTGGCCGTTGGCCTGGCCATCCTTGCGCTTCTCTTCGTTCTGCTGCCGCGCGAACGCATTTGGACGGCCATCCGAAGCGTTCCGCCGACGCTCTGGCTTTTGGTGATTGTCGGCTACATGGCTGGGCACTCGCTCGGCATGATGAAGTACCGCATGATGGTGAATCTGTGTGGCGCGGGCCTCAGTTATCCGCAGGCCGCGCAGTGCTATTTCGGCGGTCTCTTCGGCACCTTGTTCCTGCCCTCCATCGTGGGGGGCGATGTGGTGCGCGTCGGCGTGGGCCTGCGCCTGGCGCGGCATCGCGCCGGCTTCCTGCTCGGCAGCCTGATCGATCGCTTGATGGATGTTCTCGCGCTCGTAATTACCGCGGCCGTGGGGGCCTTACTGCTGCCAGGGCAACTCGAACCCCGCAGCCACCGCATCTTTTTCGTCGCCACGGCCGCGGCCACTGCCGCGGTCATCACAGCCGCGGCAGTCTTCGCCGCGCTTCCGGCGCGGCGTTTTTCATTTCGAGCGCGCCGCCGGCTCGCTCGGCTGCGTCAGGCCGGCCGCTCGATGCGGCGCCGTCCGCACGTCGTGCTGGCCTCGCTTGCCGGGGGAGTTGCTGTACAATCATCATTTGTCCTGCTGACCGCGGTGCTGGCTGGCGTTTGCGGGCTGCACCTCAACCTTTCCGCCTGGTTCCTGGCCTGGCCGCTAGCGAAATTGGCCGCGTTGGTGCCCGTTTCGCAGGCTGGTCTGGGCGTCCGCGAAGCTGCATTGGCCGCGCTGCTCGTTCCCTTCGGCGCGCCACCGGCATTGACGGTAGCTGTGGGCCTCGTCTGGCAAACGGTGATCTATACGGGCGGCCTGCTTTCCGGCCTCCTCGGCCTGTTGGCACGCCATATCTCTAGCCGCAGACCAGTGCGAACGGGTGCCGTAGCCGCCGAAGAACCAAAATCTGCCGCCCGGTTTTAGAAGGCCTTTATCGCGGATCGCGGACGATTATTTTAGGGAACTGCTGAAGAGCTCGGCCAGCTTTTCAAATGCGCGCTCGGCCTGCGTCTCGTTGTATGCGCGGCTGTCTGGCACGGTCCAACCGTGGGAGGCTCCAGCGTAAGTCTCGCTCGCGTAGGTGCCACCCCAGGACTGGAGCGCCCGTTCAAGTTTTTCGATGGCTTCCTTCGGCATGGCGCGATCCTCAATTGCGTGGCCGAAGTAGAGTCGCGCCTTCACCCGCGGCAATACGGTGTGCGGACTGGTGGCCGCGTCGGTATAGAGTCCGCCGCCGTGGAACGAAGCCGCCGCGGCGATTCTGTCGGGGCGGCAAGCGGCCGCGCGCAGCGCCATACTTCCGGTAAAGCAATAACCCACCACGCCAATCGCACGCGCTCCCACAGATGGCAGGTCGGCGAGAAAATCCACGTATGCAAAGGCGTCGCGCTCCATCGCTTCGGGCGTAAGCGGTCCGCTCAAATCGCGTAACCGCTTCATCGTCCGCTCCTCCCCGAAGTTGAACGGAAAATCGAAGAGCGGCAAATTGCCGGTGCGATAGAAAACATTGGGCTGCAGCACGCAGTAACCGCTGGCAGCGAGCCGCTTGGCCATGTCGCGAGACGCGGGACGAATTCCGACGATGTCCGTGAGGTGGATAACTCCGGGCCATTTTCCGGCGCTTGCGGGGGAATAGAGGAATCCGCCGGCGGTGCCATCGGCAGCCGGAATTTCGATGGCTTGCTCGTTCACCTGCATCGCACACCTCCAGTGTGTGGAATCGAGCGGCCCTTCGCCTGCAAATCTAAATCCTCCGCCCCGCAGGGAATGCGGTGGCGGCTCTTAAGCCGCATTTTTCTTTCGATAGTCCGCAAGGATGTCTGTGAACCGATCGAGGTCCGCACGGTTGTGGTAGATGTGCGTGCTGACGCGGAGCCGCGAGGCCGTTGTCCCCCGGCACCGTATCCGGTGGTTGAGGTATGCTCACTGCTGGAATTTCGGGCGATCGAAGCCGGGGAATTCGACGGAGCAGATTCCCGCGGTAAATTCCGTGCCGGGCCCCGAGATCATCACCGCGCCGGGCTGCGCTCCCAGCTTCGCCTTTGCATAGGCATGCAACTCGCGGATGCGCCGCTCGATCCGGTCTGGCCCCACCGTCTTCCAAAAATCAATCGCCGCTACCAGCCCTGCCAGGATGCACACGCTGGTGCTGCCGAATTGCATGAGCCGCGCCGCGTGGCTCTTGTAGTCGTCCCAGCCGCCCGTCGCGATCGTGTTCCATAGCTGGTCGCTCGCTCCTTCGCGGATGTAGAGCACGCCAATGCCTTTCGGCGAAAGCAGCCATTTGTGCGGCGTGGTGATGTAGAAATCGCAGCCGATCTCGTGCAGGTTGATGGGGAACTGACCGATCACGTGCGCCCCGTCGATGAACGAGAGGAGGTAGTTCTGCCGCGCCCAGTCGCAAATCTCGCGTGCCGGTAGCACGCATCCGGTCATCGTGGTGATGTGGCTGGCCATCACCACCTTGGTGCGCGGCGTGCGCGCCGCTTCGAAGAGATCCAGGATTTGCTGCTTCGAGGCCGGCGGTTTGGGCAGCGTTACCTCGCGAACTACCACGCCGTAGCGTTTTTGTTTCAGCAGCCATGGGCTCTTCCCGCTGCCATGCTCTTCGTCGGTATAAATCACCTCGTCGCCCGGTTTCAGGTCCAGCCCGTTGGCGATGTAGTTCAGCCCCTCCGTCGCGTTGCGCACCAGCGCGATTTCCTCCACCTTCGCGCCCACAAAATCCGCCACGGGCTTCCGGTACACGTCCCAATTCCCGTAGCCCCACAGCGGGTAGAGCTCCGAATCCTCCGTTGATTCCATCTGCTCCTCTTTCAGGATGCTTTCGATATACGCGCGAAGGATGGGCCGGGGGCAGGAGCCGTTCGTGCCGTTGTTCAGATACAGGAATCCCGGGCGGAAAATCCACTGTTTCCGCAGTTCTGCCCAGTACGCTTCCGGGTCGCGCGTGTACAGCGCGTCCGGCGGCATCGCCGGCTGCGTCCCGCACAGGACCTCCTCGATCAGCCCGCCCGTCCGCGCCCCACTCGCTGCCTGTGTCTCCGCGAGCGTTCCGGTACGCTCCGCCCATGCCAGCGGCGGCAGCACCGCCGTGGCTCCCAGAATCCCCAGCACTTCACGACGATTCAGCATGGCCCTCTCCCGCAGGTTACACAGATGTTCGCGATCGCGCGGACGTACAGCATGGAGACTGGAACAAATCCCCAGCCACTCAGGACGCCGCGGCGCGCCGGTTCCGGTGGAACGATTCGAGTTCTTTGTTCGCGTTTGCGATGGTTTCCAGTTTGGAGACCACCGCCTCCAGTTGGCCGCCTGGAATCGAGAAATACATCTCGTCGTCGCCCAGGCCCGTGTACACGCGGTTGCCGATGCATCCCGCGCTCGCGGCCGCCCGGCCCTCGTCCGCTGTCACCGGGATGAACGCGCACGTCGGCCGGCCCATCACGCCGCCGTGTACGGGCGCGCCTGCAGCCGCCGCGGCCTCCGCCAGCAGCATGATGGCGCGCGGTTTGCCACGCACCAGCACCGCATCCGGCAGGAAGGTGGCTGCCTCGAGAGGAGCATACGAGGCGATCGCCATCGGCCGCTTCCGCTGCGGAATCTGCGGAATCTCCTCCATGCGGATGTATTCCAACTGCACCATCGTTCCCACCATGCCTTGTAGCTCCTGCTGCTTTTCCGCCGGCATGGGTACATTGTGCGTGTGCGCCCCCACTGGGCAGCCGAAATGATCTTCGGCCTCTGTATAGAAGGAACGCCCCTCCGCCGCAAGCTTCCAGTATGTGCAGCCGGAAACGCCAGGCGACTCGATGCGCCGCAGTCCGGCGGGCGGGGTATCGGAAAACGCAACGGCAACGGGATTGCTGATTAGTCCGAGCAGCGATTTCAATCGAGCGGCGGAATGAGTGAATCGCACGGGCTTCTCCCTGCACCGCGTAAGCAGGCCCCAGCTCAGCCTGCGTCGGCGGGATGCGCGCCAAAGTATATCGGACTGTTCGCGCGCCTGCCGCTGCGATTTTCCGCGTCCCTGCTATCATGCCCGTTTCCCGCGCCGCAGCGTGCGCCGAGCCGTAACGGGAGGTCCGATGCCGGGTCGCCGCAATCAAAGCACATCCGAAATTACCCGTTTCCTGCTCAGGGCGCTCGACCAGTCGTTCAACCATCGCACCTGGCACGGCACAAACCTCCGCGGCAGCCTCCGCCGCCTGTCTCCCGAGCAGGCGCTCTGGCGTCCCGCTCCCGGCCGGCACAATATCTGGGAGGAAGTACTGCATGCCGCTTATTGGAAGTATGCCTCGCGTCAACGGCTCGTCCGCGGCAAGCGGGGCCAATTTCCCTTCAAAGGGTGTAACTGGTTTCCTTCGCCTGAGTCTGCCGGCCCGCGTGAATGGAAGCAGGCGCGTGCACTGCTCGAGCAAACGCACGATTTCTTGCTGCAAGCGGTTGCACAATTTCCTCCCTCCCGCTTCCACAAGCCCGTGTACGGCTCGAAGTGGTCGGCCTTCGACACCATTCTCGGCGTGGCCTATCACGACATCTATCACGCCGGCCAGATTCAGCTACTCAAGCGGCTTCAGAGGGCGTGAGGCCATGAGCTCGACATTTCGCCCCGTTCGCCGCCGCACGATTCTGGCCGGCCTCGCGTTGGCCGCGGTGCCGCTCGCAGCCCTGATGTTTCAAGCTTCCAGCGGCAGGGCCGAGCCTGTAGGTTCGCTCAGCAAACGCGACGTGATGATTCCCATGCGCGACGGCGTCCGCTTGCACACGGAGATCTACTCCCCGCGTAAATTTTCTGAGCCACTGCCCATCCTGTTTGTCCGAACACCCTACGGCACGGACGACGATCTACTGGGCAATTCGCACCAGCTCGTTACCTACGCCGACTTGCTTGCCGAAGGCTATATCTTCGTGATCCAAGACATCCGCGGCCGTTACGACTCGGAGGGCCAGTTCGTGATGTTGCGCCCGCCGCGGGACCGCGCCGACTCAAAAGCCATCGACGAGTCCACCGACGCTTACGACACCGTTGCCTGGCTGCTCGCCAACATTCCGGGAAACAACGGCCGCGTCGGCATTACGGGGATCTCCTATCCCGGATGGCTCGCGGAGATGGCCGCCCTCGATCCCCATCCTGCCGTCCGCGCCGTGTCCGAGCAGGCCTCCATCGCCGACATGTTCCTGGGCGATGATTTCCATCACAACGGCGCCTTCCGGCTAAGCTACGGGTTCGAATACGCGGCGATGCTGGAAACCTCGAAACGAAACTACGATTTTCCGTTCGAGCGAGAGGACACGTACAACTGGTATTTGCAGCTCGGGCCGCTCTCCAATGCCAATTCGCTCTATTTCCACGGCAAATTGCCCACGTGGAACGATCTTGTCGCCCATCCCAATTACGATGAGTTCTGGCGGCGGCAGTCGCTCGTCAGCTACGTTGGCTCGCCCAAAGTCCCCAATCTGACCGTGGCCGGTTGGTGGGACCAGGAGGATTTTTACGGCCCCATGGAAATCTACGAGCTCCAGGAGAAGCAGGATCCCAAACACTGGAATTTTCTGGTGGTGGGCCCGTGGAATCACGGCGGCTGGGCGCATGGAGACGGCCGCACGCTCGGCCCCGTCAATTTTGGAAGTGATACCGCCAGCTATTTTCGCAAACAGATTCAGGCTCCGTGGTTCGCCTTTTGGCTCAAAGACAAAGGGTCGCTCCCGTTCGCCAAGGCCGAGACGTTTCAGACTGGCTCGAACCGCTGGATCTCCTACGACGAGTGGCCGCCGCGGAATTCCACTACGCGCAGTTTGTATCTCCGCGAGGATGGAGCGCTCTCCTTCGACCCACCGGCGTCGACGAGCGACGACACCTTCGATTCCTACGTCTCCGATCCCGCGAATCCCGTGCCCTATCGCCTCCGTCCTATTTCTCCCACCTATCAAGGCCCGGGCTGGGCCACCTGGTTGCTCGAAGACCAGCGTTTTATCGAGCAGCGTCCTGATGTGGCCAAATGGATTTCGGAGCCGCTCGCCGACGATTTAACTGTGGCCGGCGACATCGTCGCGCGCCTGTTCGCCTCCACCAGCGGAACCGACAGCGACTGGATTGTGAAATTGATCGACGTCTATCCGGAAAAGAATCCCTCGAATCGCGCCATGGCCGGCTATGAGCTAATCGTTGCCGACGAGGTGTTTCGCGGCCGCTTCCGCGCCAGCTACGAGAAGCCCGAGCCGCTCGTCCCCGGCGGAGTTGCGGAATATCGCATCGACCTGCACATGAACAACCACGTCTTTCTGCGCGGCCATCGCTTGATGGTCCAGGTGCAGAGCACGTGGTTTCCACTGATCGACCGCAACCCGCAGACCTTTGTTCCGAACATTTTTCAGGCTCGCGCCGAGGATTATCGCCCCGCCACCCAGCGCATTTACCGGAATCAGCGGTATCCTTCCCACATCGAACTGCCCGTCGCGCAGAGGTAGCCAAGGCGCCGCGGATACCGCCTGGAGCAGTAGGAGCGTGCGATGAAATACCTCAAATGGAAGGACGTCGAACTGGAACACCTGAACCCACAAATCGACCGGCAGATGGTGGTCGGCGATCAAATCATGGTCGCGCGCGTGCTCCTTGTCAAAGGCGCACACGTGCCTTTGCACCATCACCACAACGAGCAGGTGACCTACATCCTCGACGGCGCGCTGAAATTCGCCATCGACGGGAAAGAGATCGTCGTGCGTATGGGCGAAGTCCTCTGCATCCCCTCGAACATGCCGCACGAGGCCTGGGCACTTGAAGATACGGTGGACCTGGACGTCTTCACTCCGCCCCGCGCCGACTGGCTGGCAAAAGACGACGCCTACCTGCGCGGCGACAAATAGCTTCCAGAGGTCGGGCACTCTGCAGGCAGGCAACGCGAAATGGCTGCGAGCGTCTAACTTGTGAGGGCACAGAGAGGATTGCGATGGATAAATCCACAGAAAAGAACGCGGCGAAAAACACAGAAAAGGCCATGTTCGGCGCGGGATGTTTTTGGGGAGTCGAAGCCGCTTTCCGCGCAGTGCCGGGCGTAACGCAGACCGCTGTGGGCTACTCCGGCGGAAATTTCCAGAGACCTACGTATCAGGACGTATGCTCGCACCGCACCGGTCACGCAGAGGTCGTCCTGGTCGAATTCGATCCTGCGAAAGTGACCTACGACGATCTCCTGAAGACATTCTGGGAGAGCCATGATCCCACGCAGATGAACCGCCAGGGCCCGGACATCGGCACGCAATATCGTTCCGCGATTTTCTATTTCACCCCCGAGCAGGAATCGGCCGCACGCGCCTCGAAGCAGCGCCTGGAAGCCAGCGGGAAATTTCGCCGTCCCATCGCCACCGAAATCACCCCGGCCTCCGAATTCTGGCGGGCCGAGGAGTACCACCAGCAATACCTCGAAAAGCGCGGCATCGCGAGCTGCCACATCTGAATTCGAGCCGCCGCAATCCCGCTCGTGGTCATCCCGGGCGAAGCGAGAGATCCACTTTTTCCGTTCCTGATTTTGGTCACCGGGGCTCCGCGTCAATGAAACTGCACACTCCGGTGCGTGTTACATTGTGCAGTGGCGCGACATGAGCCCTGCATCCATGTTTGCAGAACAGAAGCGATCCTTCCGCTGGCTGGATCTGCTTCTCCTGCTATTCCTCGTTGGCCTGGCCATTGCCGACCCGATCGACGAGCCGCACAAGCAGATCATCCTCCTGGGTATCGCCGTCTCCCAGTGGGTGGAAGGCCGTCTGGTGGCCTGGAAGCCTGTGCGCGGGCCGGCCTACAGCGTGCTCATCAAAATTCTTCTCTCCACCTTGCTGCTGGACCACACCGGTTCGGTCGGCATCAACAGCAGCTACTATCCCATCTACTACCTGCCCATCGTCACCGCTGCGGTGTATTTCGGACCGCTTGGCACGCTGCTTTGGACCACGCTGGCCTCCGCTCTCTATTGTTCCTACCTGATCCCCGCCCTCGAGGAGTATGAGCTCACACGCAGCGGCATCACCGAGCTCCTGCTTCGCGTGCTCTTCTTTTATCTCGCCGGACTCGTCGTTAATCGCTTTGCCGTCGAGCGCCGCCGCCAGACCGAGCAGTACCGTCGTCTCGCTACGGAACTCGCTGAGACCAACCTTCAGCTCGAGCAGGCCCAGGCGGACGCCCGCCGCTCCGAGCGTCTCGCCGCCCTCGGCCAGCTTTCCGCGGGCCTCGCGCATGAAATCCGCAATCCCCTCGGCATCATCAAAGGCTCCGCGGAAATGCTCAGCAACAAGCTTGCTTCCTCCGATCCGCTTACCCGCGAGCTCACCGGCTATATTTCCAGCCAGGTGGTTCGCCTCAACGAATTGGTTTCGCAATTCCTCGATTTTGCCCGCCCGCTCCACCTTGAGCGCCACGAGGCCGAACTCGCTCCCGTCGTCGAACGCGCCCTGAAAGCTGCCCACGAGCAATATCCCTCCGCTCCGGTGCGCATCGAACGCGACTTCCAATCCGCCGCTCCTCGCCTCCCGCTCGATGAAGCAATGGCCGAACGCGTGTTCGTCAACCTCGCCGTTAATGCCATCGAAGCGATGGGCGAATCCGGCGGCACGCTTCGCATAGCCATCCGCCCCAGCGCTTTCGACGGCCGCCCTGGCGCCGAGGTCGAATTCCGTGATACTGGTCCGGGCGTTTCCGAAACCATGCGGGAGCAAATCTTCAATCCCTTCGTCACCACAAAACGCACGGGCGTCGGCCTAGGCCTCTCTATCGTCTCCAAGATCATGGACGAGCACGGCGGCACTATCCGCCTCGAAACTCCCCACGACGGCGGCGCCTGCTTCCGGCTGTTCTTTCCCGTTCAGGACCACGCCGCGCACGAACACGATTCGCGCGAGCCCGTGCGCTCCGATGAACCCGCACGCCTCGGCGAGCAGGCCAGGACGGCTCCATGAAGCCCACCATCCTCATCGTGGAAGACGAGCCGCAAATGCGCCGTCTGCTCGAGCTGAACCTTGGCGGCGACGAATACATCGCTCTCTCCGTGGGGACGGCCGAAGATGCGCTTAAGTTCATCGAAACCTCGCACGTGGACGTGGTCCTCAGCGACTTGAAGCTCCCCAGCATGAGCGGACTGGAACTGCTCGAGGCGGTCCGCCGTATCCGTGCGGACTTGCCCTTTATCGTCATGACTGCCTATGGCTCGGTGGAGAGCGCTGTGGGCGCGATGAAGGCCGGCGCCAACGATTATATTCCCAAGCCTTTTCCCTCCTGGGACGCGGTGAAAATCGTCATCTCCCGCGTCCTCGACGTTCGCCGCTTGCGCGAGGAGAACCGTAACCTGCGCGAAGCTCTCGGACAGCGCTACGACCTGCCCGGCATCATCGCGCAGAGCCCCAAGATGCAGGAAGCGCTGGGCCTGGTCGAACGCGTTGCCCAGACCAATTCCACCGTGCTCATCTGCGGAGAAAGCGGCGTGGGCAAAGACCTCGTGGCGCGCGCCATCCACCAGCGCTCCCGCCGCTCCAAAGGGCCGTTCATCAAGATCAATTCCACCGCCATTCCCGAAAACCTGCTCGAGAGCGAGTTGTTTGGGTACGAAAAAGGCGCCTTCACCGGCGCCGCTACGAGCAAGCCCGGGAAATTCGAACTCGCTGACGGAGGCACGCTCTTCCTGGATGAGATTGGCGACGTTCCGCCGCCCGTGCAGGTGAAGCTCCTGCGCGTCCTGCAAGAGCGCGAGTTCGAACGTCTGGGAGGCACGAAGACCGTAAAAGTGGACGTCCGCCTCGTTGCCGCTACCAACCGCGACCTGCGCGCCGCGCTCGAAGACGGCACCTTCCGCGAAGACCTGTACTACCGATTGAACGTCGTGCCCATCAATCTTCCGCCCCTGCGCGAACACAAGGAGGACATCCCCGCGCTCGCCGCGCTCTTCCTTCGCAAGTATGCGCAATCATCCGGCAAGAAGATCGAGGGCATTAGCCCCGCAGCCCTGGAACGGCTCACCCAGTTCCACTGGCCCGGGAACGTTCGCGAATTGGAGAATGTGATCGAGCGCGCCGTCGCACTCTCTCAGGGGTCCGTGATCGAACCCAGCGATATCCTGATTGACGCGCCCGCGCAAAAGCCCGCCCCCGGTGCCGCCCCTTTTCTTCCCGAAGGCTTGACCCTCGAGCAGTGGGAGGATGAGATGATCCGCGAAGCCATGCGGCGCGCTGCGGGCAACAAGAGCCAGGCTGCGCGCCTGCTCGGCCTTTCCCGCAACGCCCTGCGCTACCGCCTCTCAAAACTCG
>JASHRU010000194.1 GCA_030037225.1 Candidatus Acidiferrales bacterium
GGCGAAGCCGGGCGCGGCAGCGCCCGCCCCCGGCGCGAGCGCACCGCTGCTCTCGGCGGCGCAAACCCTGACGGACGTCAGCCCGATCTCGCCGCTTACCACCGTCGGGGCGGTGGTGGGGACGGTTCAGTACATGTCCCCGGAGCAACTCGAGGGCAAAGAAGCCGACGCCAGATCGGACCTGTTCGCCCTGGGCGCGGTTTTGTACGAGATGGTGAGCGGAGCCAGGCCGTTTCAGGGCAAGAGTCAGATCACAGTAGCCTCCTCGATTCTGGAAAGAGATCCCGAGCCTCTCAGCTCGTTGAAGCCGGAGACGCCCCCTGCCTTCGAGCATGTTGTCTCGGTCTGCCTGCAAAAGAGTCCCGACGACCGCTTCCAGACCGCCGGCGACGTCAAACTCGAGTTGCAGTGGATTGCTTCCGGCAAGTCCGCCATCTCTGCAGCGCCCTTGGCCGCCACGCCGGCCCCTTCCTTCCGCCGCGAGCGTTTGGGCTGGGCAGCCGTGCTCCTGGCCGTGGCGATCGTCGTCGGCGGTATGTTCCTGCATCGTCCCGTGCCCGCGTCGCGTGTCTATCGCACCGACCTCAATCCGCCGCCGAAGACCTCGTTCAATCTCGTCGGCGATGCTGCCGGGCCACCCGTCCTCTCTCCCGATGGCTCCTCCATCGCCTTCACCGCCTTTGGTGCCGACAGCAATAGCCTGGTGTGGGTTCGACCGCTAAATTCCACCGAGGCCCATTCGCTTCCGGGCACCGAAGGCGCCACCTTTCCCTTCTGGTCACCGAACAGCCGCGCTTTGGGCTTCTTCGCCTCGGGTAAATTGAAGACCATCGACCTCGGCGGCGGCGCTCCGCAGGTGATTTGCGATGCCCCGTTCGGACGCGGCGGCGCCTGGAGTTCCGACGGCGTTATTGTATTTTCTGCCGATGCGAACACGCCCCTCTCGCGCGTTCCTGCCGCGGGCGGCGCGCCCGTCAGCTTCACGACCATCGATTTCAGCCGGCATTCCTCACATCGCTGGCCGTTTTTTCTTCCCGATGGCCGTCACTTCCTCTATCTGGCCATGAATCACGACACCTCGAAATCGGCCAACGACACGATCTACTACGCCACCGCCGACGGCCGCGAGAATCGCCCGCTCCTGCGCGCGGAGTCGAATCCCATTTACGCCGCCGGGTACATTCTTTTTGCCCGCAACGACCAACTGATGGCCCAGGCCTTTGATCCCTCGAAGGGAACTGTGAGCGGCGAGCCACGGCCCGTCGTCAATGGCGTGATGAACGATTTCACTACCTGGCATATGGACGCCTCGGCTTCGGGCGACGGGCTCCTGCTCTTTGCCAGTGGCTCGGGCAGCGAAGTGCAGCTGGTTTCCTACGAGCGCACAAGCAAGCAAACCACGATGATTGCCGACAAAATGGCCAATCTTTACTCCGCCTCGATTTCGCCACAGGGAGATCGCATGGCTCTCGACATCGACAGTGGCCTTGCCGACATCTGGGTCCTCGATTTGGGGCGTGGCGTCCGCACCCGTCTTACCTTCGGGCCCGTTTCCAACCTGAGCCCCGTTTGGTCTCCCGACGGCAAGTGGATCGCCTATACAGCCGCTGGCGGCCCGAATTCCGGCATCGTCCGCAAGCGTTCCGACGGAACCGGTGCGGAGGAGGTCCTGGTTCCCGTGCAAGAGCCATCGCTTGCCAGCGATTGGTCGCGCGACGGAAAGTACATTTTCTACTCCCGCGTCGCGGGAGATCAGGACGGAGTGTGGGTCGTGCCTCTGGAAGGCGACCGAAAGCCGCGCCGCGTGCTCGAACGCGGTGCCGCAGCCTCGCTTTCTCCCGACGGGCATTGGCTCGCCTATGAATCGACGGAATCGGGCTTGAGCGAAGTCTATGTCGCCGGTTTCGACGGCCCTCAGGGTAAGTGGCAGGTCTCCGCTCATGGTGGGCTTGGCGCCCAGTGGAGTGCCGACGGCAAGGAACTCTACTTTATGGACTCAACGCGCAATATGATGGTTGTCGCTGTGAAATCCTCTGCCGGCGCGCTGCAATTCGGAGCCCCGCAGTTGCTTGTTTCGACCGCCGGCTGGTCCGCTCCCTTCGAGTTCTACACTGTGTCCCCCGATGGAAAGCGCATCTTCCTGCCCAAAGCGCCGCTGCAGGTCAGCCAGTCCGTCTCTGTTGTCTCCAATTTCCTCGCCGCCCTAAACTCCCCCTAGCTCAGGCTCCCCGTCTCCCGAATTTGGTTTCCCCAATTTTGTTGCTCTGCCGGGGGTGCCTGTTTGGAATATTCTCCGCGCGATTCATTGCCTCTCGTTCCTCCCCGTCTTACTGTGTTCGCCACCACCCAGGGAGCTCAGTCAAAGAGGCGAGTGGAGATGTCCGACATATTCCGTCCCTACGAACGGCTCGTGCCCATCACCGTCCTGGGCCGCACCTTTGAAGTGCCGGAGAAAAACAGCCTCCTCCGCGCCTTTCAGTACGTCAGCCCGGAAACCATCCCTTACGGCCGCTTTTGCTGGAACCAGGAGTGCCAGTATTGCAAGGTGGTGTGCAAGCTGCCCGACGACGTGGCCCCGCGTCCGATGCTCGCCTGCAAATTCCTGGTCGTGCCGGGAATGGAAGTTTCTGAACTCTCTCCCGAGCTCAAGTGGTGCCTCAGCCGCAAACTCGGCCAGGGCGAAATTCCCCAGCCCCCGCCCGTGGAAGGCCCTCCGACCGCCGAAGAGCTCTCTACCTAAGGCCCGGGTGGCCCACCCACTCTTGTCTGAGGGCTTGACTCTTCTGTTCTGCGTATTCGGAACTGGGGGTCTGCGCAAGCCCGCGGGTCATACCCAGGGTTTTCGACGCGCCGCTCATCACTTCTTCTTGTGACCTCTGTCACAGCCGTTCAGCACAATCTCTCGCATCCTCATCCTCACGAGGCGGATGCTCGCTATGGTACACTGCAACGGAAATCGAGCTTCCCAGCCCCGTAGGGGGGCGTAACGTGAACACCCGTGCCAAATTTGCCATTGGCGTAGGCCTGATTCTCAGCACCTTGGGCTACCTCGCCTGGTCCGGAGTCTCGGAAAACAAGACCTACTACCACACCATTTCCGAACTCCAGGCCCTCAACGGCCCCGCTCTCCGCCAGCGCATGCGTGTCAGTGGCAACGTCCAGCCCGGCACCATCCAGCATCTCACCGGCCGCGTTGACTTTGTCCTCGAAGAGGAAGGCCGCACGCTCCCCGTCAGCTACGTCGGCCGCGATCCCCTGCCCGACACGTTCACAGACAAGGCGCAGGCCCTCGTCGAAGGCCATCGCATGCCCGACGGTCACTTCGTCGCCGAGCAGGTCCAGGCCAAGTGCGCCTCCAAGTACGAAGCCACTCCCGGCGGCACCCCAGCCCCCAGGACTTCGGGACCGCCGGCTTCTTCTCCCTCTACGGGAAAGAGCTGAGGCCGCCCCATGGATCTCTTCGGCTCCTTCGCCCTGCTGCTCGCCTTCGTCTGCGCGTGCTACACCATCGTGGCGGGCATTTTCGGCATCCGCACCGGCAATCCCTCGCTTCTCAAGAGCGCCCGCAACGCGGGCATCGCCCTTTGCGTGCTGGTGATGGTGGCCACCGCTTCGCTCGTTTATCTCTTCTATACCGACAATTTCGCCATCGCCTATGTGGCCGAGCATTCCAGCCGCGACCTCCCGGCTTTCTATAAGCTCCCCGCGCTTTGGTCCGGCCAGCAGGGCTCGCTCCTGTTCTGGAGTTTTCTGCTTTCGGTGTACACGTTCCTCGTCCTGGTTATCAACCGCCGCAAGCATCCCGAGCTGATGCCCTACGTCGGTGTGATCTTGGCTACCGTCCAGGGCTTCTTTCTTATCCTCAATTGCTTCGTGGCCAGCCCGTTCTCGCTCCTCGGCACTGTCGGACCCACCGGCGTCCCTCTCGTCTTCGCACGCGCCGACGGCAATGGCCTCAACCCGCTGCTCCAGTATCCGGAAATGGCCGCGCACCCTCCGAATCTCTATCTCGGCTACACCGGATTCACGATTCCGTTTGCTTTTGCCCTCGCTGCCCTGCTCGGCCGTTATCCCGGCGAAAAGTGGATTCACGTCACACGCCGCTGGACCATGATTGCCTGGGGTTTCCAATCCATTGGCATTCTGCTGGGTGCGCACTGGGCCTACGCCGTGCTCGGCTGGGGCGGCTACTGGGCCTGGGATCCGGTGGAAAACGCCTCGCTCATGCCCTGGATTTCCGGCACTGCCTTCCTGCATTCCGTGATGATGCAGGAGAAGCGCGGCATGATGCGCGTTTGGAACATATGGCTCGTCTTTGTCACCTTCATGCTCTGCATTCTGGGCACGTTTCTCACGCGTTCGGGAGTGGTCAGTTCCGTCCACGCCTTCGCGCAGTCGTCCATTGGCCACTGGTTCTTCGGTTTTCTGATTTTCATCCTCGCCGTTTGCACCATTGCCTACATCAAGAACCGCGACTACCTCCGGAGCGACAACCATCTCGATTCCATGCTTTCCCGTGAATCGAGCTTCCTCTTCAACAACCTCATTCTCCTCGCCGCTTGCTTCGCCGTTCTCTGGGGCACGCTCTTTCCGGTCATCTCCGAGGCCTTCACCGGCAACAAAATCAGCGTGGGGCCGCCCTTCTTCAACAAGGTGAACATCCCCATCGGGCTCTTCCTCCTGTTCCTCACCGGTGTCGGCCCGCTGCTCGCCTGGCGCAAGACGTCTCTCGACAGTCTCCGCCGCAACTTCGGCGTCCCCGTCGCTCTCAGTGGCCTTGCCGGAGTCGTCGCCTACGGTCTCGGCTTCCGTCACTTTTACGCGCTGGTCTGCCTTATCCTCTGCGTCTTTGTTGCGCTCACCATCTTCGGCGAATTCTTCCGCGGCATGCGCGTGATCCGCGCCCGCACCGCCATGAACTGGTTTTCCTGCTTCACGGAACTCTCCTTTCGCAACACGCGCCGTTACGGCGGCTATGTGATTCACCTGGGCATCGTCTTCATCTTCATCGGTCTCGCTGGCGCTGCGTTCAATCGCGACGTCCAGGGTGCCATGCAGACCGGCGACACCATGACCATCGGTCCCTACCGCCTCCTCTGCCAGGAATTCGAAGGCCGCCAGGGTCCCAACTATCAGGCCGAGCGAGCCACCATCGAAGTCTCCCGCGACGGCCGTTCGCTCATGATGCTCTATCCCGAGCGCCGTCAGTTTGCCACCGGCAACGGCGAGACGGGCACCATGGTCGCCATCTACTCCACCGTTCGCGAAGACCTCTACGTCGTGTACGCCGGCCGCGACCCGGAAAACGGCGCTCCCATCATCCACGCCTATCTCAATCCCCTGGTGAAATGGATTTGGATCGGCGGTCTCGTTCTCGGCATCGGCACCGTCCTGGCTATTCTTCCCAATCGCCGCATGGCCATCGTTCTTTCGCCGGCCGCGCAGTCGGCAGGCGTTGGCGTCGGCCCGCAGCCCGCCCACGCGGTTTCCACCTATGGCGCGCAAGACTGATCCCGGCGCTGTGGCGCGCGACCCGCGCGCCTCAACTCGCGCGCTGCTTCTCTTTTTCCTCGTTCTCGCCGTCTTCCTTCCCGCCACGGCCCAGCAGACCGACCGCGCCAAGTCCGTCGGCCATCGCCTCTTCTGCATGTGCGGCTGCAAACAAATTCTCGTCGAGTGCAATCACGTGGGCTGTCCCATGTCCGCCGGAATGCTCAAGAAGCTCGACGCCGAAGTCGCCACCGGCAAGAGCGACGACCTCATCCTCCAGTCCTTCGTTCAGGAATTCGGCGCCGAAGTGGTTGCCGAGCCTCCCGCCAAGGGCTTCAACTGGCTCGCCTGGATCATGCCCTTCGCCGCGCTCGGTCTCGGACTCGCCGTTGTGCGCGCCGTCATCACGCGCTGGAACCGGCCCCTGCCTGCACCCAGTGGCGCGGACACTCTTGTCCGCGCTCCATCTCCCGATGTACTGGCGCGCATCCGTCAGGAATCCGAGGAGGATCAGGACTAGCTCCGCCACGCCATGCCCGAAGAAACCACCGTCGCCATCGCCTGCTTGCTTCTCGCCGCCGCCGTGGCTGCGTTCATCTT
>JASHRU010000020.1 GCA_030037225.1 Candidatus Acidiferrales bacterium
TGATCGAGACGCTGCCGCGCATCGGCGACCATCTGTGTGAAGCGTGCCGCGAGCACTTCAAGATGCTGCAAGCCATGCTGTTCATGCGCGAGATCGCGTACGAGGTGAACTGGCGGCTGGTGCGCGGGCTGGACTATTACATGCGCACCACGTTTGAAATTACAGCGCCGGGACTGGGCGCGCAGAACGCGGTGTGCGGCGGGGGACGCTACGACGGGCTGGTGGAGCTTTTGGGCGGGCCGCCGACGAAGGGGATGGGCTTCGCGCTGGGCACGGACCGGCTGATTCTGGCGCTCCAGGAGACGGGGAAGGGAGCCGTGGCGCAGCCGCTGGACGCGTACATCGCGTGGATGGGAGCGAATGCGTATCCGATGGCGGTGCGGATTGCGCGGGCGCTGCGCGGCGCGGGGTTTTCCGTGGAGCTGCCGCACGAGGAAATGAAGATCAAGAAGTCGCTGGGGCTGGCGGCGCGGCTCCATGCGCGGTTCGCAATCATTCTGGGGGAGGATGAGGTTGCGGCGGGAAACGCAACGGTGAAGCGGATGGCCGATGGGACGCAAAGCACGGTGGCGGAAAAGGAATTGAAGACATTCTTGAGGACCTAGCGAGTTCTTGTGGGAACGAGAGGGACTTGGGCGGGGTGGTTGAGGGCGAAAGCTACTTAACATAATTCGGTGAGTGCGATTACCGAACGAGGGGCCAGGGGGGCGGCCAGAGTCGGTTTGAACGGTTTTGCTGACGTCAGGGCAGGCCTGCGGAACAAAAGGGGAGAGACGATTTGCTGGACTTTCTAGGCGAGTTGAAGAGGACGAATCGGTGCGGCGAACTGCGGGGCTCGGACGCGGGCAAAGACGTGGTGCTGATGGGGTGGGTGCACCGTCGGAGGGACCACGGGCAGATTATTTTTATCGATCTGCGCGACCGCGCGGGACTCTGCCAGGTGGTATTTCACAAAGATAACGCACCGGAAGCGCACGCAAAGGCGGAAGGGCTGCGAAGCGAATTCGTGGTGGCGGTCGCTGGACGGGTGGCGCGGCGGGAAAAACCGAATCCGGAGCTGCCCACGGGCGAGATCGAAGTGATTGCCACGCGGCTCTTGCTGCTGAACACGTCGCAGACGCCGCCGTTTACGGTGGAAGACGACACGACGGCGGTGGAGGAGACGCGGCTGCGCTACCGGTATCTGGACCTGCGGAGGCCACGGCTGGCGGGGAACATCGCGCTGCGGCACAAAATCGTGCTGGAAATGCGCAAGGCGATGGACGAGATGGGGTTCTACGAAATCGAGACGCCCATGCTCACGCGTTCGACCCCGGAGGGCGCGCGCGATTATCTGGTGCCGAGCCGCGTGCATCCGGGGCAGTTCTACGCGCTGCCGCAGTCGCCGCAGATTTTCAAACAAATCCTGATGATCAGTGGGATGGACCGGTATTTCCAGATCGTGCGGTGCTTCCGCGACGAGGACCTTCGAGCCGACCGGCAGCCGGAATTTACGCAGCTCGATTTGGAGATGAGCTTCGTGCGTCCGGAGGATGTGTTCGAGGCGATCGAGCGGGTGATGGAGCGTGCGTTCCAGGTGATCGGGGTGAAGGTGAAAAGGCCGTTCCGGCACCTGCTCTATAAGGATGCGATCCGGAAGTATGGAAGCGACAAGCCGGACCTGCGGATCGGGCTCGAACTGGCGGAACTGACGCAGCAGTTTGCGGAGGGGAAGCAGGTGCTGGGACTTGCAGGAAGCGTGTTTGGATTTGCGGCGCCGGGCGCGGGCGCGTGGAGCCGCAAGCAGATTGACGAACTGGTGGAGAAGGGAAAGGCCGCGGGCGCCAAGGCGGTGTACACCGTTAAGGTGGCGGCGGAGGGGAACACGTCGGCACTGGAGAAAACGCTCGGTGCGGACGGCGTGAAAGCGCTGGTGGCGGCGGCGGGCGCGAAGCCGGGAGATTTGGTGGTGGCCGCTGCGGCGAAAGAAGAGATTCGAGGAACAGAAGCGGCGGCGCTCGTGGCCGGGCAGTTGCGGCTGTTTGTGGCGGAGAAGCTGAATTTGATGCCGAAGGACCGCTGGGAGCTGGCGTGGATTACGGGCTTTCCGCTGTTTGAGTGGAGCGAGACGGACAAGGCGTGGGTGAGCGCGCAGCATCCCTTCACGGGAATCGTGGAGGAAGACCTCGATTTGCTGGAGCAGCCGGAGCGGCGCGGGGAAATCCGGTCAAAGGGCTACGACCTGGTGCTGAACGGGTACGAACTGGGGTCGGGAAGCGTGCGGATTCACCGGCAGGACGTACAGGCGCGAGTGTTCCGGGCGCTGGGATTGACGGACGAGCAGGCGCGGCAGCGGTTCGGATTTTTTCTGGATGCGCTGACCTACGGGACGCCGCCGCACGGGGGGATTGCGCTGGGAATCGACCGCATCGCGATGCTATTTGCGGGGGAAAAATCGCTGCGCGAGGTGATCGCATTTCCCAAGACGGCGAAAGCTCAGGATTTGATGGCGGATTCGCCGTCGCCCGTGGGCAAAGATCAGCTGGATGATCTTCACATTGCACTGAAGCCGGAAGCTCCTGAGCAATGACGAGAATACGGATACTTTCGGAGGAGGTGGCAAAC
>JASHRU010000195.1 GCA_030037225.1 Candidatus Acidiferrales bacterium
CCGGCCGAAGAAAAAATCAGCGGCGCCGTACCGTGCCGCGTCTCGCGCGTCCCCATACTGGACCAGATCAGCACCGGCCACAGCCAGGCGAAGGCCAGCACCTTTCCGCGGGGCTCGCCGGCAGGCGCGGCAAACGAGCCGATGAGCAATCCCAGCGCGACCAGCAGCCACCAACGCGAGCGGCCCTTCAGCATCAGCCGCAACTCGGCGGCGAGCACGCCGGCGAACCTCCCTCCCGCAGGCCCCGCAGCCAGCGCCGTGAGGTGTGCTGGTGGGCGCAGAGCCGCCTGCGCTGATGGTGCGGCGATGGCTCCGCCCTCCGCATCCTCCGACGGGCCCGGCGTCCTCGCCGCAAGCATGCGGCCTCGCGCGGCGAAGCGCCGGAAGATTCCGCGCGACGGGTCAAACCGGTCGAAGCACGCCGCGGCTACGAGCAGCGCCACGAAGGCCAGCACAAGACATCCGAGCCGCGCGGCAATCACTTCCGCTGTCCAGTGGAATCCATCCCACACGAACGTCGCAAGGTGCTCGCCCCCGTGCGGCCCGATCTGAAATGCGAATCCGCCTGTGTAGTCCGGAAGGTCGTGTGCCGCCTGCTTCACGCTGCTCTCCACGAACCCCACGCCCACCAGATCGAGGTAGCCGATGTGCGTTTGAATCCCTGCGGCCAGGAGCGCCGTCCAGAAAAAGAAATAAAAAATGTTTCCGAACCCTCCTCGCAGCAACGGAATGCACTCGAACAGCACCGCCAGAGCCGAAAGAAACGCCAGCGCGGGCAATGTAAGAAACAGAAACGGCGCAACCAGCTTCCACGGATCCACCCCGGCCGCTTCCGCGCGCCACAACTGCATGCCGAACGCGGCGCACAGCAGCACTCCTGCGATCACGCCCACCACCGCCAGATTGCTCAACGCTTTTCCCGTCAGATACGTGAGCCGGCTCACCGGTGTCGCCGCCAGAATCTGCCCCACGCCGGTGCGCTGGTCGCGCTCCACCGTGTTTTTGATCACGTAAAAGCCCACCATCGTGATCAGAAACGTCGCCGCAAGCGAAAGCAGCATGCCCAGCCACGCGGAGTTGTACACGCCCCGGTAGTGGCCCAGGTTCACCACAATGTTTCCCCGGTTCGCCTCGAACGCGGCATGGAGCGTAAACGCCAGCGTCACCAGAAAGCTGTACCGGCGCACGCGTTCCAGGAAATCGGCGCGCGCGATGTGATAGAGCACGCGCGAATTCACGGCCCCTCCGTCGCTCGCTGGGCTGCCACTGCGTCCAGATACGCGTCCTCAAGTGTAGGCGGCACCGGCTGCGCGCCCGTGCCTGGCGGCGCCTCGGCCACCACCCGCGCGTGCACTCCGTCGCTGCGCCGTGTCACTGTCGAAATCAGAAAACGCTCCCGCGCCGCGGGCAGTTCCTCGCTCTTCACCACCCATTCCCACACTTTTCCGTCCAGCCGCGCCAGCAGCTTCTCCGGCGTGGCCTGCGTCACCAGCCGCCCGCGCGACACGATCGCGATGTCCGTTGCCGTCGCCTCCACATCGCTCACGATGTGCGTAGAAAGGATCACAATGCGTTCGCCCGACAGCTCCGAGAGCAGATTCCTGAATCGCACACGCTCTTCCGGATCGAGCCCCGCCGTCGGCTCGTCCACGATCAGCAGCTTCGGATCGTTCAGCAGCGCCTGCGCGATTCCCACTCGCTGCCTCATCCCTCCCGAATAGCCTCCGAGCGGGCGTTTCCGCGCATCCGTCAGGTTCACCAGCATCAGCAGTTCGTCAATGCGCGCTCGCGCCTCCGCGGCCCTGATTCCCTTCACCGCCGCAAGATATTCGAGAAACTCCACAGCGTTCAGATTGGGGTAAACGCCGAAATCCTGCGGCAGGTAACCCAGCACGCTCCGCAGCTCGTCCGGCCTCTCGGCCGTGTCCGCTCCGTTCCAGCGCACCGTGCCTTCCGTGGGGTTCGAAATCGTGGCCAGGATACGCATCAGGGTGGATTTGCCGGCGCCGTTCGGGCCCAGCAGTCCCAGCACGCCCGGCCCTAGCGTGAGCGTGAAGTGGCGCAGCGCCCATACCTTCCCGTCGTACTGCTTGCTCAGGTTTTGGATTTCGAGCTTCAGAGTGTCCCGCTCCCGGCGCACAGGAACACAGTCCGGCATCAGGTTATACCGGAAGGCCCTGCAAATGTGGTCGGAAGAATGTACGCGAGATTCTGCGACGCGCAGGAACTTCTGCGCGCCTTCGCCACCGTCTTAGCGGGAATCAGGCCTGCGCTTCAGTTCGGGTAATAGCCGACTGCCGGAGGCCCGTAGTAAGAGTTGTCCGGCCATCCCCACCCCCAGGGATCGTAGTAGCCGTAGCCCCAGTAGGGATACGCCCAGAAGGGGTCATACCAGAAAGGATCGAACCAGAAGGGCCAGCCCCAGCCCAGTCCCCAGCCGAAGCCCCAGCCCCCGAATCCACATCCCCAGCATCCCCGGCCAAATCCATAGCCGCCAAACCCACGACCTCCAAATCCGCCGCGTGGAATTCCCGCGCCCGCGAGATCCGAGCCGCGAGCGAAGGAACCGCCGCCGAGAGAAAGGCGAGACGTGCCGAACGCGGAGCTCCCAAACCCGGATCCTGCGAATGCCGAACTTCGCCCCGCGAAAGCGCTCGAGCGCCCCCTGCCAGAACTCGAGAGCGATGGTGTCCACGTGCCGCTGCGCAGTCCGCTGCGTCCGCCGAAATCCTCCGCGTTGGCCGCGGAGCGATTCGGCCCAGCCGCTGCGCCCGCGCTGCGAGCTGTCGAGCTTGCGCCTGCGGTATTCGCGCGCGCCCCCGCGCCAAACCCCGCCGTGCCGCCGCGATTCCCAAACGCATGCCAATTGCCATCCGAATTGGCCGCAAAATGCTGGCCCATATTCGCGCCCGCGCCAGACCTGCTCCCAGCCACGTTCCCGGCGAATCCGCGGCCAGCGCCACTCGCGCCGGAGCCGCGATTCGTTGCGTACGGCATCCCGCGGTAGCCGCCTCCGTAGCCGCCCGCGTAACCTCCGCCCCGATACGCGTAGCTCCCTCCGCCGTAGCCCCGGTACGCGTAGCCCTGTCCCCGGTAGCCGCCATACGCCTGACCACCGGACGCGTAGCCTCCGCCACCGTGAAAGCCTCCACCACCGCCGTGGAAGCCTCCACCGCCGCCTCCATGGCCGCCTCCGCCGCGCTGTGCATAGGCGGGCTGCGGCGCCATGCCGATGGCTACTGCTGCGCTGATTGTCAGGAGGAATCTCAGGGACGTGGCTGCCTTCATGACGACCCTCCGCGTGATAACAACTCCTCAGGGCGCCTCGAACAGCCTCCCGCACATTCCTGCGGGGCAGGAGCGTCCGCCGCTTCCAATTCCCAAAGGCGCGGACAGCTCCTACACAGTGAGACTACACCAAGCGGACTAAAGTTGCACTGAAGCTCAGGCTGCGCGCGGCGGGGCAGCTCTCTTGTCCTCGTCGTTCGGGGGAACGTATTCACCGATCGGTCCGCTCCTCTTCCACGGCCGGTAGGTCACCAGGTCCGGATGCTCGCGCACAAACGTCTCCGCGATGTGGCAGCTCCAGCACACCGGCTTGCAGGCCTCGAATGCCGCGGGCAGTTCTTCCGAGGGAATTTCGTCCCACTCAAATGTTTTCTTGTCCAGATTCACCAGCGCGGGCATGCGGTCCAGGTGCTTCACCGGCTCAATCGCTTTTCCGCAGTACGCGCAGTTTTTTCCCGCGAACCATTTCGACGCGACGGTCCACGCCTTGTGCGCTTCCGGGTTCGCTTCGATCTCGCACAGACAATCCTGGTCGCAGTCCGCGCGTTCCGGCCAGCGCGAACACGCCGACAATTCCACCTGGCGCCGCCCGCGCAACGCCGCCCACACCGCGCGCCCCACACCGATTCGCACCGCCGCCGGCTTGCCCGTCTCCGGACAGGTCACCAGCATCTTGCCTTCATATTTCCGGAACTCAAAAACCTGCCAGACGATGTATCCGGCCACCAAGGCAATGGCGAAGGAAACCCAGATGATGGTTGTGATGGTCATGGCGCCCTCCTTGCCGGCCGTGTGGCTCGCCGCAGGGGTGGGCCGCATGCCCGCAGGCTGTCCTCATGATTGCGCCGCCCCACCGCGGTTGCTGTGACACGCCTCACCCGGCGGCGTGATTCTGCGCACACCCTCAGTTGCTCGAATTTCAGGGGAAATACTGCGCATCGTTGCCGAAACGCGGGTCGCCTTCGCGCTGGCTTCAGTCCCGTGCGGCCGGCAGTCCATCCACCGGATTCACCCTCACCACTACAAGTTTTTCCCCCAGCACGGGATGCCGCGCCGTCAGCTGTACATTTCCCGGCAGTTCACCCGCGCGCAGCCACACCGCGCCGCATCCCCCCACCAGGCTGAACGGATTGTCTCCAATCAGCCGCGCCGGCCCCAGCAGCGTGAGCACAATCGCCGCCGTCGAATACCGCCGCGGCCCGCCGTATTCATCCGTCACCCGCATCGTCACGCGCGTCGTGTCTGCGCCGTCCGCCAGGATCGCCCGGTCGTCCGCCTGCACCAGAAACTGTTTGTCCACTCCCAGGCAGGAAAACTTCCGCTCGATCACCTGCTTCCCGTCCACGTAGCCTTCAATCCGCAGATCGCCGAACGGCGCGTGCTCCAGGTCCAACTGAAACGGTGGATGCGGCAGGTTGGGATACGTCGCGCGGTCCGGGTCCCCTTCGGCAACCAGCTTTTCGCCCACGTAAAATTTCAAATGGTCGCAATTCGACGAAACCAGCGCCGTTTTGATCGCCTGCGACCAGTCGTCCCGCGCCGACCACTGGAACGCCGGCTCCAGCACCACCTCCTCCGCGGGCGAACACTGCGACCGGTAAAATCCCGCGGCCGGCTTCGGCAGCCTCCAGATGTCGCTCACGCCGTGGTAGCACACGCGGTCGCCCGAACCGAAATCGGCGTGCGTGTCGTAGTCGAACGCGCACCACCCGATCCCGCCGGAATACTGAGGATTGCTGCCGATCTGGTTGTGCACCCTCGCGTGCCGCCGCACGTGCTCCGCCAGCCGCTCGCCCGGATCGTTCGGCTTGGTCACGTAGGTGTGCCCGCAAAATTCTGTGTTCAGGTAGCGCGGATGGTTCGGCGGCTTCAGCGGAAATCCGAAATCGTTCATCGTGAACACGTCTTCCAGGAATTCCGAATCCTGGAAGTAGCGGATGCCGCCCGTCTGCCGCGTGGGATCCTGCTGGTGGGCCTCGAAATTCGTGAGCGTGTAGAAAT
>JASHRU010000196.1 GCA_030037225.1 Candidatus Acidiferrales bacterium
CGAATTGGCCACGTAGATTTGGTTGCTGACCGGGTTGACGGCCACCGCGGACGGTCCGGTTGCATTCGGGTCGGTTACCGTGGTGGTCGCGTTCGTGGCCCCATCAATCACCGTCACGTTGTTGCTACCGGAATTGGCCACGTAGATTGTGTTAGTCACCGGGTTGACGGCCACGGCCTGCGGCTGGCTGGCGTTCGGGTCCGTCACCGTGGTGGTCGCGTTCGTCGCCCCGTCAATCACCGTGACGTTGTTACTGCCTTTGTTCACCACGTAGATTTTGTTGCTGACTGGGTTGACGGCCACGGCAAGCGGGTTGGTTCCGGCGCTAACCGTGGTGGTGACGGTCTGCGCCCGGCCCGGCTCCGCAACGAAGACGAACAGCGCCACTGCCGCCGCCCACCTCGCCGCCCGGCTCAGTCTAGCTACTCTCTTAGCGCAAAAGCGACCGTGCCCGTCGTCGCCCGGCCTCCCCCGGATTCGTAGGTGAGCGCGAAGTGGTATTGTTGTAAGCACCGATTGCCGTTTTGCCCTGCCGGCCGCCGGCCAGAATGAGCGAGGATTTTCGTCTTGCCCCTGGGATGGGCACACGTGTACATCCCGGGGTGTTCCGAGTCAACCGAATTTTCCTTCGTGGCCTCATCTCCCAGCTCGGCAGAATCACAGCCGGGTTCGCACTTAGAGGCAGAGAGCAGGACTTCTAGTACCGAGGCTATTCTCGCGCACCAATCCACCCTAAGGTCCTAATACATCGCCCTAATTAGGACGGCACCGGTGCCCGGCGTTGACTCACCCATCCGACGCGTCTATAGTCGAAATCGGGTGCGGTTTGCTGGCTAGGGGGCGAGCCGCTTGGGCGCCCGCCTGAGAGCAATATGAACGTCCCAAACGCGCTGACGCTGCTGCGGATTTTCTTCGTGCCGCTGCTGGTCGCGGTGTTGTTGGGCCACTCTCCCAATTTTGTCCTCCACTTCGAAGAGTGGGGAGTGCTCATTCTGGCCGTCGCCGCCGCCACCGATTGGCTCGACGGTCTCATCGCCCGCCGTCGCGGCGAGGTTACCACCCTCGGCATCCTTCTCGATCCCATCGCCGACAAACTGCTCATCACCGCCGCTTATATCTCTCTGGTGGACATGGGACTGGTTCCCGCCTGGATGGTCGTTATCATTATCGGCCGCGAATTCACCGTGCTCGGTCTCCGCAACATCGCTTCCGCCGAAGGGTTGACCATTGCCGCCTCCGGCCTCGGAAAAGCGAAAATGGCCTTGCAGGTCGTGGCCGCCTGCACGGTCATGCTCAGCCGCCGTTATCCCGCCCTCCACTTGTTGGGCTACGGCCTGCTCTGGCTCGTCGTTTTCTTCGCCGTGCTTTCCGCCGTCCAGTACTTCCTCAAATTCTGGAGCCAGGTGGACGATCGTGTGAAGCAGCGCCGCATGCGCCTGCGCATCCTCGAGCGTCGCAAGAAGTCGCAGGAATTGCCCGCTGCCCCCGCCACCCCGCCCTCGCTCGAGCGGCATGAAACCTGATTTGGCTCCTGCTTTGATTGCTCGTGAAGAGCGCGAGCGCCTGCTCGCCGTCGCGCGCCGTGCCATCGCCGAATATCTTCTGGAGAATCGCACGCCCGAGCCCGTGCCCTCTCACCCTCCGGGCCTGCGCCACGGCGCCTTCGTCACTCTCCATATCGGGACGCGGCTCCGCGGCTGCATCGGCCGCCTGGATTCCCCCGATCCCCTTGAAACTCTCGTCGCCGTCTGCGCCGTTCTCGCCGCCTCTCGCGACCCGCGATTTCCTCCCGTCGATCCTCGCGAGCTCGACACGCTCGAGATCGAGATCTCGATTCTCGCGCCCCCTGAACTTGTCCCCGCCGCCGGCATTCTCAGCCGGCTTGAGATTGGCGTCCATGGCGTCGTCGTCTCGCTGGGCGCCTCTCGCGGTCTGTTGCTTCCCCAGGTCGCTCCCGAGCACGGCTGGAATGCGCTCCGGCTGCTCGAAGAAACCTGTCGAAAGGCCGGACTTCCCGCTCAGGCTTGGCGCGACCCCGAGGCTCGCGTCGAGCTTTTTACCGCCCAGGTTTTCTCCGATGCCGAATTTCCCGCGCGGCCCGTCAAGGCCGCCGGCTAGATCTTTCCGCAAAAAAGAAAAAGCCCCGGGCACTGCCCGGGGCTTTCCCATCCCGAAACTGGCGAACCGGCTCGCCTATTCGATTTCTACGTAATCGCCCAGATAGATTTCCAGCAGCTCGTTGAAAATCAGTACGCTCGCCGAAGTCGGTGTGGTTCGCAGCACCACTCCTTCTCCCAGCACCTCACGAGGTATGTCTTCCGGGGCGTAATGGACTGGTGTCTGCCCGAAGCCCCACACGTGATCCGACATGCCTCCGATTTGATAAATGGCGCTATCTTTCCGCGCCGTGGGACGGTAGAAGCGGATGTAATCTCCCACTTTCGCTCCCGTTAGATTCACGTACACCACCTGGCCGCGGTCCTGCGCTGCCAAATACTCCTTCGCTCTCACCACTCGGCCCGTGCTCTTCCCGCTTGGCGGTGCGAACCTGTCGAGATCCTTCAGCGGCTTAAACGGCGGATTGGGGTAGTCCACCAGCGGACGCACGTAGTCTCCGCGCTGCATATACGTGCAGGAGTATGTGATCTGCGCTATGGAGGTTTTCGGTTCCACCACCACCACTCGGACGTGGCCGATATCTGCCCACTGCTTGCCCATGCTGTTCGCCAGCGCGTGCTCCTGGTCGAAAAACTGCACGTGCAGGAAATCGGTCACCGGACGCAGAACCATGAAATCGTCCCCAACCTTCACCCCGTCCGCCGATCCCTTGTTCAGATAGATGTACTGCCCCAGCGACCATACCGTCTCCGGATCCCCTTCCTTCCCGGAGATCACATACAGGTCGTACGGCACCTCCTGGTTCGTGATCATCCCGGCGCAAAAGCTGTCCGCTATGGTTGCCGTGCGGCCCCGCTCCACAGGCTCAGTGGACTGTACTTGCGCTGCGGCCCCGGCCGCCCACACGGTCAATAGACACGTCACGGCTAGTGCGATTCTTCGCATGAGACACTCCTTCGTTCCCCCAGCCCACCGTCGTGCGGGCGCGAGGCTGCTTCCTGGCCAGACCGTAGCAAAGCCGGCGAGGAGCGTCAAGCCACCCTGCGCCGCGGCTTTACACTCTGGATACTGCATAATGGGTGGCCTTCCGGGACCTTGTTGGGGCCTTCGGAGGAGCTGGTGCCGCGTGTTTGACGAGAACCGTGTCTGTGCCGTCGTGGCCGAATCGAGCGCACAGGAGGCGCTCGCTGCCGCTCGCCTCGCCCTCCGCCGCACCCGCGTCATCGAGCTCCGCCTCGATTTCCTCGCCTCCGAAGACGAATTCGCCGGTCTGCTTCGTGGCATTCAGCCGCTTGCTGGCCAGGCCACTCTCATCGCCACCTGCCGCCGCAAAGAAGCGGGCGGGCGTTTCGAGGGCAGCATCGCCCGCCAAATTGCCCGTCTCGTCCTCGCCGTCGGCTCCGGCTGCTCCTGGTGCGACCTCGAAATCGAAACCGTCGAGCGCCTCAACGCCGCCACTCTGCGCAAGACCCTCGGCGACGTCCGCCTGATTATTTCCTCCCACGACTTCGCACGCACCCCCGCCCGTCTCGGCCAGCTCCGTCGCCGTCTCGAATCGGCCGGCGGCGACCTCGTCAAGATTGCCGCTTTCACTCGCAACTACCGCGAGTTCGTCCGCCTCCTCCAGACCGCCCACGGCCGCTCCAACGTCATCCTCGCCCCCATGGGTGACCTCGGTCAGCCCGGCCGCATTCTCGCCCTTCGCGAAGGCAGCCCGCTCGCCTACGCCACCGTCACCCGCGCCGTCGCGCCCGGCCAGCTCCCCATCGAGACCTTGCAGTCCGTCTATCGCGTCGAGCGTCACAACCGCCGCACCCAGCTCTATGGGGTCATCGGCAATCCCATCGCCCATTCTCTTTCGCCCCTCATGCACAACGCCGCGTTCACCCTCCGTCATACGAACGCCGTCTTTGTCCCGTTCCTCGTGCGCGACCTCGGCGATTTCCTCAAAACCGTCAAGCCGCTGCGCGTCTCCGGCCTCAGCGTTACCATCCCCCACAAGCAGCAGATCCTTCGCTTTCTCGACGAATGCGACCCTCTCGCCGCCGAAATCGGCGCCGTCAATACCGTCGTCTGCCGCGCCGGAAAGCTCCACGGCTACAACACCGATCATCTCGGCGTCCTCGAATCCCTCGGCCGCAGGATCGATCTGGAGGGCGCGCGCATCCTCGTTTATGGCGCTGGCGGCGCCGGACGCACCGTCGCCCATGCCGTCGGCCGCGCCGGCGCTCACGTCTTCTTCTGCGCGCGCCGCCCGGAGGCCGCCCGCGCCGCTGCCCGCGACTTCGGCGCCGAGGTCGTGGACCGCAAAGACCTCCGCGACCTCGACTTCGACGCCATCGTCAACGCCACCCCCATCGGCATGATGCCGCGCGGCGACGAATCGCCCCTCGATGCCGCCGAGCTCCGCGCCAATCTCGTCTTCGATCTCATCTACCGCCCCATGCGCACTCGCCTGCTGCGTCTCGCCGAACGTCGCGGCATCGACACGCTCTCCGGCGTCGAAATGTTCGTCGCTCAGGGCGTCGCGCAGTGGGAGCTGTGGACCGGCGAGAACGCTCCCGTTAAGGCCATGCGCGCCGAAGTCACTGCCGCGCTCGCCCGCGAAGAAAGCCAGGCGCCGCCGCGCCGGGGTGATTCATGATCCCCACCGCTTTTCGGCGTTTCTGCAATTCGGTGGCACAGGCTCTTAGCCTGTGTTCCGTGGGCGCCACATGATCACGCCGGATTTCGCCCAATTCCGCAAGCTCGCCCGTCAGGGCAATCTCGTCCCGGTCTGCGAGGTGCTCCCCGCCGATCTGCTTACTCCCGTCGGCGCCTTTCTCAAGCTCGCGCCCCGCTCCAGCGCGCCAAACGCCTTTCTCCTCGAAAGTGTCGAGGGCGGCGAGCGCCTTGCGCGCTATTCGTTTCTGGGCCGCGATCCCTTCGAGGTCGTCCGTTTCGGCCCGCGCGGCACGACTCTCGAATCCCGCGGCCGCGTTGTCCGCCACGACGCCGGCCTCTTCGACCTCCTCCGCCGTCGCCTCGCCCGTTTCCATCCGGTCCGTTTTCCCGGCCTGCCCCCCTTCTCCGGCGGCGCGATCGGCTACCTCGCCTACGATGCGGTCCGCCTCGCGGAGAAAATTCCCGCCACCCATCCCGACGATGTCGGCGCGGACGATGCCGTATTCATGCTTTTCGACGGCCTGGTCGCCTTCGACCACGTACGCCAGGCCGTCTGGATCATCCGCAACGTCTTCACCGAAGGCCCGGGAAGCCTCCGTGTGAAATACGACGCCGCGGTCCGCTCCATTCGCGCCTCCTGCGTCCGCCTCGAGCGCCCCTTGCCCCGCCAGCACCGCTCCTCCAGCGCGGCCCCGCTCCGCATCCAGTCCGATTTCCCCCGCGCGCGTTTTCTCAAAGCCGTCCATCGCGCCAAGCAGTACATTCGCGCCGGCGATGCCTTTCAGATTGTCCTCAGCCAGCGCTTTGCCGCCCGCACCCCGGCCGATCCACTGGCCATCTACCGCGCCCTTCGCGTCCTCAATCCCTCACCCTATCTCTATTTTCTGCGTGTCGGCCCGCTCTCCGTCGTCGGCAGCTCTCCGGAAATGCTTCTCAAAGTCCAGGGCCGCGACGCCTTCTACCGCCCCATCGCCGGCACGCGCCCACGCGGCGCAACCGAGCAGGAGGACCTTCGTCTCGAACAGGAACTTCGTGCGGACCCCAAGGAGCGTGCCGAACACATCATGCTCGTCGATCTCGGCCGCAACGACCTCGGCCGCGTCTCCGAATACGGCTCCGTTCGCGTTGACGACCTCATGTTCGTCGAGCGCTACTCCCACGTCATGCATCTCGTCTCCACGCTTCGCAGCCGCCTCCGCACCGGCGTCGATTGCTTCGACGCCCTCATGTCCTGTTTTCCTGCTGGCACGCTCTCCGGCGCGCCCAAAGTTCGCGCCATGGAGATCATCGAGGAGCTCGAACCCACTCGCCGCGGCATCTACGGTGGCGCCGTCCTCTATCTCGATTATTCCGGCAACATGGATTCCTGCATCGCCATCAGAACCCTTGTGGCCAAAGGCGGGAAAGCCTACGTTCAGGCCGGCGCCGGCATCGTCGCCGATTCCGTGCCCGCCCGCGAACACCAGGAGTGCGTCAACAAAGCCCGCGCGCTCATCTCCGCGCTCGAGCGCGCCCACGGCAGGCAAAGAAGCGGTTAGAATGAGTCTGTTCGACGCGTTCCGTCAGGGCACGGCTTTAGCCGTGCCGAAAACTGGTCATTCAGCGTTTCCACACGAGGGACCTGCGCATCGGACTGAACAATGCTCCTTCTCATCGACAACTACGACTCCTTCACCTACAACCTGGCCCAGATCCTCGGCCAGATGGGCCAGCAGCTCCTCGTCCGTCGCAATGACAAAATTACGCTCGATGACGTGGTCCTCCTTCGCCCCGAACGCATCGTCATCTCGCCCGGCCCTTGCACCCCGCGCGAAGCCGGCATCAGTGTCGAACTGATTCGCCGTTTCGCCGGCCAAATTCCCATTCTCGGCGTCTGCCTCGGTCATCAGGCCATCGGCGAAGCCTTTGGCGGACGCGTCATCCGCGCGCCTCGCCTCATGCACGGCAAGACCAGCGAAATCCGCCACGACGGCAAAACCATTTTCCGCGGCCTTCCGCGTCCCTTCGCCGCCACGCGCTACCATTCCCTGATGGTCGAACGCCGCACCCTTCCGCGCTGTCTCGCCGTCTCCGCCGTGTCTGCCGACGGCGTCATCATGGGCCTCCGCCATCGCCACTATCCTGTCGAAGGCGTTCAGTTCCATCCCGAATCCGTCCTCACCACCCCCGGCGCCTCTCTCCTCCAGAACTTCCTGCGCTTGTAGCTCCGGTCCTGCTCTCGAGATGTCAGCCCCGTTGAATCGAGCAACCGAGGTACCCGTCTTGTAGGGGCACGACATGTCGTGCCCCGATTTCCCAGTCCTTTGATCTGACGCTCTTTCTTCCTACCACTCCAACCCCGCCATCAGCCCTCCATACGTCTCCATCCCCCTCCAGAAATTCCCCAGCCGGATATTTTCGTTCGTCGAGTGCTGGCTGTTGTCGTAATTCGCGATCGGCACCCCGATCACCGGCATCCTCAGATTCTCGAAGATATACATCGGCACGCTTCCGCCCAGGATCGGCAGCGCCACCGGCTTTTCTCCCGTCGCCGCGCCCACCACCCCCAGCACCGCCACCGCCGCCGGCAAATCCATCGGCGTCCGCGTCGCGGGATAGCCGCCCTCATAAACCAGCCGCGCCACCCGCGGGTACTTTCCCCGCTCCTCCAGCGTCGGCTCGCGCTCGAACACCGTGTATCCCTGCTTCTCGATGTGCGCCTTGAGTCGCGCAAACTGCTTTTCCGGCTCGATGTTTTTCACCAGCCGCATATCGATCGACGCCACCGCCCGCTCCGGAATTACGTTCTGCGATTGCTCTCCCACGTACGCGCTCCGGATTCCTCGCACGTTCAGCGTCGGCAGCGCCAGCAGTTCGATCAGACGTCTTCCTCCTCCGTCCGGCTGCGCAATCCCCAGTTCCTTTTCCAGCGCCGGTTCGTTTTGCGGCGCCTCTCCAATCGCCTTTCGCTCCAGCGGCCCGAACGGCACAACGTCGTCATAAAACCCGTCGATCAGCACATGCCCGTCCGCGTCTTTCATCGACGCGAGCAGTTGCGCCAGCCGCATCGCCGGATTCGGCGCCCAGTTTCCGTAATGCCCGCTGTGCAGCGCCCGCGCCGGCCCGTACACCGTCAATTCCGCTCCCAGCACGCCTCGGTTTCCAAACGCCACCTGCGGCCGTCCCGATTGGTCCGCGGGTCCGTCGCACACCAGCAGCAGGTCGCTCGCCATCTGCTCGCGGTGCGCGCTCACCACGCTCTCCAGATTCGGCGACCCCGCTTCCTCTTCGCCCTCGAACAGCAATTTCACGTTCACGCTCAGTGGAATGTGCTTCGCCCGCAGCGCGTCGAGCGCCGTCAGGATCCCCACAACCGCCGCCTTGTCATCCGAGGCCGACCGCGCGTAGATCCGCCAGTTGTCCTCGTAATGCCCGCCCGCCTCGGGGAAGGGAATTTGCTTCGCTCCCGCTGCCAGCGCTCCCGCAAACAACACCGGCTCGAACGGCTTGTTTCCGATCCATACCGCCGCGTCCACCGGCTGCCCGTCGTAATGCGCGTAAAAAATCACCGTGTGCTTCGCCCCGGGCGTCCGGATCTCCGCGAACATCACCGGCCCGCGCCCCGGAATCTCCAGCGCCTGCGGCTCGAGCCCGCGTGCCTTCATCATTTCTTTCAGCCGCTCCGCGTTTCGCGTGATGTTCGGCGCGTCCGACGCGATGTTGGGGATCGACAGGAACTCGCGGAACTCCTCCATGATCGCCTGCTCGTGCGCCTGCCGGTATTCCCGCACCGTTGCCGCGGCCGCCTCCGCGTTCTGGCTCGCAGCGGCCCGCGTTGACTTTTCTCCCCCGCCTGCGTACCCTGCTTGCGGGAGAATTAGGCAGATTCCTATGAGAGTCACCATCCGCATCGTCATCGCTCCCGCCCTCCTCTAGTCCGGCGGCGTTCCGCCTTTTCATCCGGCGGCCGCCCGCGAGGGTGGCCATTCTATCGTCAACCCTGTTGCTCGGTTCCACTTTTGCTGTTCGCCCGCCGCGCGCGGGCCGGAAACGTGACGGATCGCCGGGTTTGTAGGGGCACGACATGTCGTGCCCCATTTGAGGTAACCGGATGAATTGGCCCTGGGGTTTGGTAGCCACGGTCAGTGCTCCCGATCCCGAATCATCGGGACTCGGGATTGACGGTGGGTCTTTTCATTCACCGCGCGCGAGGAGAAACCTGCTCGCCGTTTGCGGACCTGCCCGCCGCGGCGGGCAAGAAAGCGATGGTCGAAAGCCATGAGCTCCCTGGCAATTGAAGTAAACGATCTCGTAAAAATCTATCGGCCCGCCAGCGGCCGCGAAGTGCGCGCCGTTGACGGCCTCAGCTTTTCCGTCTCGCCCGGCGCCATCTTCGGCCTTCTCGGCCCCAACGGCGCTGGCAAGACCACCACGCTCAAAGTCCTCAACACCCTTCTGCGGCCCACTTCTGGCCGCGCCGAGGTCATGGGCTTCGACGTTGTGGAGCGCCCGTTCGACGTCCGCCGCAACATTTCCGTCGTTATCCAGGAATCCGCCGCCGAGCTCTTTCTCAGCGTGCGCGACAACCTGCTCACCTACGCACGCTTCTTCGGCGTTCACCCCGCCGAAGCTCGCCGCCGCACCGGCGAAATCCTCGAGCGTTTTCAGATTGCCGCCGAAGCCGGCCGCAAAGTCCAGGATCTCAGCGGCGGCTCGCGCCGCCGCGTCCAGGTTGGCAAGATTTTTCTCGTCAAGACGCCCGTCGTCTTCCTCGACGAGTTTTCCACCGGCATGGACGCGCTCTTGAAGCGTCAGGTAATGGACTGGCTCCGCGAAGAAGCCCGCGGCGGCCGCACCATCATCCTTACCACCCACATTCTCAGCGAAGCGGAAGAGCTGTGCGACGACATCCTCATCGTCAATCAGGGCCGCCAGGTAGCCCGCGGCGATCTTCACGCCTTAAAGCTGCTCTCCGAAGGCGTTTACGAAATCGCCGTCACGTTTGCCGAAATGCCGCAGGGCATCGACGAAGCCGTTCGCGCCCTCGCGCCTCTGCGCTTCGTCAAGAGTGCGAGCACCGTCGAAGTTGCCTGTAAATCGAAAGACGGAAACGTCCTCGACGCCGTCGGTTCGCTCGCCCGCCTCGGCCGCGTGCTCCACGTCGAAGTCGGCGGCGCCAGCCTCGAAGACGTCTTCGTCGAACTGCTGCAAAAAGAGCGGGCAAATGGCTAAACCAGGAAGACGACGCCCCCGCGGGGCGCCGATCGTTGTCATCCCGAATCCCGTCCCGTTTTTCGGGACGGGACCCGGGACCGCGTCGAACCTGTCATCCCGAGCGGAGCGAGGGATCTGCTTTTTCTTCGCATTCGCCGTTGTGTAAAGGAGAAAACGATGTCCGCCATCACCGCAGTCCTCTACCGCGATGCGCGCATCCGCGCCACGAATTTCACATTCGTGTTTTGGGACCTCTGCTATCCAATGATGAACCTTCTCCTGTTCGGCGTGGGCATAAATGCCGCTCTCGGCATAAAGTTCGGTTCCGCAGGCCTCGATTACAACGCCTTCTATCTCGCCGGCTGCCTCGCCCTCGGCAGCTTCGCCATCCCCTCCAACACCGCCTGGTCCTTCTTCATGGACCGCGACAACGGCATCTTCTACGAGATGCTCACCTATCCCATGACTCGTGCGCAGTATCTGTTCGGCCGCATGCTCTTTACCGTCTCGCTGGCGCTCGCGCAGGCCGCGCTTACCCTGGCTGCGGCTCGCTACCTGCTCCACGTTCCGTTTGGCGGGCTTCACGTCTTCTTGCTCGTCGTTATGCTCGCGCTCGGCCCGTCCGCCTGGTTCTACGTTTACGCGGCGCTCGCCCTGCGCATCCGCCGCAACGACGCCTTCAACGCCGCCACTTCCTTCCTTTACTTCGTGCTGATCTTCGTCAGCTCCATGCTCTATCCCACCGAACCGCTGCCCCGCTGGTTCGCGCGCGCCGCGCTCTCCAATCCCATCACGTGGCAAGTGGACGTGCTGCGCTACGCCACCATCGGCCTCGGCGATCCGCACCGCATCGCCCTCGAAGCTGCGGCCTTCGCTGTCTTCGCCGCCGCTGCCTCGTTCATCGCCGTCCGCACCCTCAATCGCCAGGAGTAACACCCCGTAGGGGCACGACATGTCGTGCCCCTTCTCGTCCGGGCCTCAGCTTCCCGATATTTCCCGGTCCCGTTGGGTGCCGTTTTTCGAATTTCGTCCCGAATCCCGAGACTTCGGGACCGGGATTCGGCTCTACTGCCCCGCTCCCGCCGGCATCTCCATCGGCTCGTCGTAGCTCCCGCCGTAGATGTTCGGCACCTTGGAGCCCATGGGACGCAGGTAGGTCGCGAGCTGTCCGCGGTGGTGAATGCAATGATTATTGATAAAAGTAAGGTAAACCACCGTGGGGAAGTTGAACGCCCCGAATGCGGCCAGGGGCTCGGCCAGCTTCGCCGCGGGCATCGCCTTTATTTTCTTCAGCGCCGCCGGAAATTCTCTTTCGTAGTAGGCCACGATTTCCGCCACGCTGCTGAACTTCACAGCCGGCTCCGGCGTCAGGTCGCCCTTGAGGATGCCGTTCAGAAACCACACATCGGAGCTGGCAATGTGTCCGGCCAGCTCGAAAGCCGTTCGCGCGTTCGGGTCCGGGCGATAGCCTTTCTTTGCTTCCGGCACTGCGGCCAGCACTTTCCGCGTGATGTCATATTCATTTTCCAGACCCCGGATAAAAAGCTGAGCTGCAAATTGGGCTTGTTCGGGTGTCATACGACAGTTCTCCTTTTGTTCTTGAGTTCGGCGTCGATCCTGATGTTTCTGCCTCGGCTGGGGCGCCGCGCGCAGGGGGGAGACCGGGAGCCGCGATTCTACCACTTCCTCATTCACCCGCACACAAACGCCACAAGCTCCTCAAGCGTCTTCCTCGCCGCTCCCGAATCAATCGACTCCGCCGCCTGTTCTGCGCCCGCCCGGAAATTCGCGGCACGTCCCGCCGCCACCAACGCCGCTGCCGCATTCGCCACCACAATGTCGCGCCGCGCCCCCGGCTCTCCGGCCAGCACCGCGAGAATCATCGCTGCATTCTCCGCCGCGTCGCCTCCCGCAATCGATTCGAGCGGCGCCCGTTTCACTCCAAAATCTTCCGGTGTCACTCGGTACGTACGAACCGATGTGCCGCGCACGTCCGCCACATGCGTCTCGCCCGAAATCGAAATCTCGTCGAGGCCCTCCGCCCCGTGCACCACAAATGCGCGTTCCACGCCCAGTTCCGCCAGCGCTCCCGCCACCAGTCCCGTCGCCCGCGCGTTGAACACACCGGCAATCTGTGCCCGCGCACCCGCCGGATTCGTCAGCGGCCCCAGCAGATTGAATGCTGTATGCACCTTCAACTCGCGCCGCGCCCTCATCGAGTGTTTCATCGCGGAGTGTGCCGCCTGCGCGAAGAAAAATCCGATTCCGATCCGATCTACCGCCTCGCCCATCCGCTCGAGTGCTACGTCCAGCCGTACCCCCAGCGCTTCCAGCACGTCTGCCGACCCTGCGCGCGAGCTGATGGACCGGTTTCCGTGCTTTGCCACGCGCGCACCCGCCCCCGCCACGACAAACGCCGCGCACGTCGAAATGTTGAACGTGCCCTTCGCGTCCCCTCCCGTCCCGCACGTGTCCACCAGCCCGTCTCTCGGCGCCGCGTGCGGCTCGCGAAACACAGGCGCAGCATGCCGCCGCATCGCCGTGGCCAGCCCCACCAGCTCTTCCACCGTCTCGCCCTTCTCTCTCAGCGCGCTCAAGAGTCCCTTAATCTCTTCATCTGTCGCCCGCCCGCACAGGATCTCCTCCATCGCCGCATCCGCTTCGCTGCGCGACAAATCTTCTCTGCGCGTTACGATTTCCAGGGCTTTGAGGATCACGGGAGTCGTGTGGCCTTGCCGCTTTCGCGAGTTTGCATGTAGACTGACCGGGCTTCGGGAATCCGCAATTCTAGCATCCAGGGAAGCGCAATGAAGATTCACGAATATCAGGCCAAAGCCATCCTCGGCCGCTACGGCGTTCCCACGCCGCAGGGCGAAGTGGCGTTTACAAAAGAAGAAGCGCGCGCTGTCGCCGGCCGCCTGCGCCGTCCCGTCATGGTCGTCAAGGCACAAATCCACGCCGGCGGCCGCGGCAAGGGTGGCGGCGTCAAACTCGCCCGTTCCGTGGACGAAGTCGCCGAGCTCGCTGGGCAAATCCTGGGCATGAAGCTCGTCACCCACCAGACCGGCCCGGAAGGCCGCATCGTCAAGCGCCTCCTCATCGAGGAAGGCCTCGACATCAAGCGCGAACTCTATCTCAGCGTGCTGCTCGACCGCTCCGCCGCCATGCCCGTCTTCATGGCCAGCGCCGCCGGCGGCATGGAAATCGAAGAAGTCGCCCGGGAACGCCCCGAAGCGATTCTGCGCGAGCACGTCAATCCCGCCGTCGGCCTGCAAGGCTACCAGGCCCGCAAACTCGCCTTCGGACTCGGCCTATCCGCTGAATCCGTCAAGCTCGCCGAGCCTTTCTTCCAATCTCTTTACCGCGCCTATCTCGAAACCGACGCCTCGCTCGTCGAAATCAATCCCTGCATCGTCACCGGCGATGGCAAGCTCGTCGCCCTCGATGCCAAAATGACCTTCGACGACAACGCCCTCTATCGTCACAAGGAAATCCGCGAGCTCCGCGACCTCGACGAGGAAGATCCGCTCGAAATCGCCGCCTCGAAATACGGCCTCAACTACATCAAGCTCGACGGCACGGTCGGCTGCATGGTCAATGGTGCCGGTCTGGCTATGGGCACGATGGACATCATCAAGCTCTCCGGCGGCGCTCCCGCCAATTTCCTCGACGTCGGCGGCGGCGCGAATGCCGAGCAGATTAAGAACGCCTTCAAAATCCTCATCAGCGATTCGAGCGTCCGCGCCGTCTTCATCAACATCTTCGGCGGCATTCTGCGCTGCGACGTTCTCGCCACCGGCGTCGTGGATGCCGCCCGCGAGCTGCAACTGAAAATCCCCGTCGTCATCCGCATGGAAGGCACCAACGTCGAGCAGGGCAAGGAAATCATCAAGAATTCCGGCCTCGGCTTCGCCGTGGCCGACGGCATGAAAGACGGCGCTGAAAAAGCGGTCCGCGCCGCCGGTGGTTCGCGATGAGCGTCCTGGTCAACGAGAAATCCCGCGTCATCGTGCAGGGCTTCACCGGCCGCGAAGGCAGCTTCCACGCCTCCCAAATGATCGAATACGGCACCAACGTCGTCGGCGGCGTAACTCCCGGCAAGGGCGGCACTCAGCACCTCGAGCGCCCCGTCTTCAACACCGTCGCCGAAGCCGTCAAATCCACCGGTGCCGATGTCTCCATCATCTTCGTGCCTCCGCCGTTTGCGGCCGACGCCATTCTGGAAGCCGCCGATGCCGGCCTCCCGCTCGTCGTCTGCATCACCGAAGGCATTCCCGTCGCAGACATGATGAGGGCCTGGAACGTGATTCGCGGGGGCCGCACGCGCCTCATCGGCCCCAACTGCCCCGGCATCATCTCGCCAGGTAGATGCAAGCTCGGCATCATGCCCGGCCGCATCCACAAGCTGGGCAACGTCGGCGTGGTCAGCCGCAGCGGCACGCTTACTTACGAAGCCGTCGGCCAACTCACTCATCTCGGCATCGGCCAGTCCACCTGCATCGGCATCGGCGGCGATCCCATCATCGGCACGTCATTTCTCGACGCGATCCAGCTCTTCAACGCCGACCCGGATACCCACGCCATCGTCATGATCGGCGAAATCGGCGGCAATGCGGAAGAAACCGCCGCGGCATACATCCAGGAGCACGTTCGCAAGCCCGTCGTCGGCTTCGTCGCCGGACAGACCGCCCCGCCCGGCCGCCGCATGGGCCACGCCGGGGCCATCATTTCCGGCGGCCAGGGCACAGCGCGCGACAAATACGCCGCCATGTCCGCGGCGGGCATCACGACAGTCCAAAGCCCCGCCGAGATCGGCGCCACGCTGGCAAGACGCTTGAAGGGATAGCCCTCAGGAGGCTCACAAATCTCGATGGCCATCGAACGCACATTCGCGATCATCAAGCCCGATGCGGTGGGCCGTGGCCTAGCCGCCGAAATTCTCGCCAGAATTCAGAAAGCCGGGTTTTCCATCCTCGCCATCAAGTCGCTGCGCATGAGCAAAGGCGAGGCCGAAGGCTTCTATGCCGTCCATCGTGCCCGCCCGTTTTTCGGCGAGCTCACCCAATTCATGAGCTCCGGAAAATCCGTCGTCATGGTGCTCGAAGCGGAAAACGCCATCGGCAAATGGCGCGATACGATGGGGGCAACCGATCCCTCCAAGGCCGCTCCGGGCACGATCCGCCGCGACCTCGGCACCTCCATCCAAAACAACTGCACGCACGGCTCCGACGCGACCGAGACGGCAGCCTTCGAGATCGCCTACTTTTTCAGCGGCCACGAATTGGTCTGATTGTCAGCGCGGCCGGCCCGCGCCCGATTCCGAAGAACACTCTATTCCGCGCGAAGCGCTTCCACCGCATCCACGCGAGCCGCGCGGATCGCGGGAAGCGCCGCCGCTACCACCGCGGCCACCAGGATCACCAGGGCCGAAAGCGCCAGTGGCAGCGCTCCGGGCACCTGGATCTCCGCCACGTATTTGCCGATGACGCGCGCAAGCGCGAAGCCGGCCATAACACCGGCCGCGACGCCGAGCGCGCCGATCACTGCGCCTTCGAGCAGCACATTCCTCAGAATGCTCGACGGCTGCGCGCCGAGCGCCAGACGAATCCCGAATTCACGCGTGCGCCCGCTCACGGAAAACGCCAGTACGCCCGCTACGCCTACGACCGAAATCAGGAGCGCCACCGCCGCGAATCCGCCGAACACGATCGCGTTCAGGCGGTCCGGCGTGAGCAGTTGGCCGCGGATGTCCTCGAGCGTCGCCACACGCTCCACAGGCTGGTCGGCGGAGACCTGGCGGATCGTCTTGGTGATCGTGGAGACCATCGTGCGCGGGTCCCCCTCGGTGCGCACGAACATCCGCGAGCTCCAGCCCTCTTGATCCACAGGCTGATAAATCGTCATCGCCGGGGACGGGATAATGTGCATGTCGTCGATATCCGGCACAACGCCCACGATGCGGCGCGGCTCTCCGCTGATGCCGATGAATTTGATCACCGGATCCGTCCAGGAAATGTGGCGGTTCAGCGGATCCTCGCCGTTCAGCAGCTTTTTTGCCAGGCTCTCGCTGATGATCACCACCCGTTCGTTGCCCGCGCGGTCGTCGTCGCGGAATTCCCGGCCGCTCAGCACGGGTATGCCCATCGTTTCAAAGTAGCTGGGCGAAACCGTGCGGAACCACGCACGCGGCCAGTCTTTGCCGTTTTCCGGCGTCTGCCCCTCCATGCCGAACTGCAGCACGATATCGAAGTCGATTGTGTCGCGCCACGGCACGGTGAAGCCCGTCGCGGCGTGTTCCACGCCGGGAAGCACCTCAACCTTATGGCGCGCTTCGCGGTAGAACTCCGCCACCTGCTCCGGCGTGTGGCCGTAGGACATCGCGGGCAGGTTGATCGCCAGGACGTGCGCCGTGTCGAACGGCGCCTGCGTTTGTTCGAGCGTGAGCAGCGTTTTCATCAGCGCACCCGCACCCGCCAACAGCAGGAACGACGCGGTGATTTGCGTCACTGCAAAAGCCCGCAGGCGGCGCTTGCTGTCACCCGTGATGCGGATGCCGCTGCTCGTAAGCGCGGTTCCGTTAGCGCCGTCCGGCGCCGGCAGCCGCGGCACGAACGCAAGAAGCAGCGCCGCGGCGAGCGCCAGCGCGATTCCGATCCACACTAGGCTGGAATCGAGCGTCAGCCCGTTCGCGCGAACCGAGAAGCGCGCCGCGTAGCGCGACAGCACGGCTACCATCGGCGCCGCGATCAAGAGCCCGGCAATCGCACCCGTGCCGCAGAGCACCAGGCTTTCCGCCAGCAGCGACCGCCGCAGCGCCATCGGCGTCGCGCCCAGAGCCGTGCGCACCGCCAGCCCCGCTTCACGCCGCACCGTGCGCGCCAGAATCAGGTTGGCCACGTTCGAGCACGCGATTACGAACAGCAGGCCCGCCGCCGCGAATAGCACCCAGAGAATCGTCTTCGCCTTCGAGTTGATCTGGTCGTGCATGCGCGATACGTCCACCTTGTAGCGTCCCTCGGGCCTGTACGTGCCGGGATATTCGGCCATCATGGAGTTGTACGCCGCGCGGACCTCAGCGCGCGCCGCATCGAGATCCGCGCCCGGCGCCAGCCGCGCGAACACTTCCGTCATGCGGTGCTCGCGCCCCTGCACCATGGTTGCGGAAAGGTGATGCGGGCTGGTCACCACGTTCGCAAAAAACTCCGTCTCCACCGGATACGGCACGGAAGGTTCGAGCACGCCTACGATCGTCGCAGGGCGGCTGCCTTCGAAGCTCCCGAGCTGCAGCGTCTTCCCCAGCACGCCGGGATCAGAGTGCAGTGAGTCGCGCCAGAAATGGTAGGTCAGCACCACCGCGCCTGCCGCCTTCGGCCCGTCGTCGCCCGGACCGAGCAGTCGGCCGAGCACCGGCTTCAGCCCCATCACTTCGAAATACGAACCATCCACCACGCCGGCGCGAACCTCGCGCGGATCGCCGAGCCCAATGACCGTGAAATCGAGCGTCGAAAACGTGCCCAATTCTGAGATCGTCTTCAGGCTGTGCCCGATGTCGCCGATCTCCGGAATGGAGAAGGTCATGTTCTCCGCGCCGAATCCCGGAGCGCTCTGGCGGAGATAGAGCAAGCGGTCTTCGTCGCGATTGGCCAGTGGCCGCAGCAGCACGCCGCGCACCACGCTGAAGATCGCGGCATTCGCGCCAATCCCGAGCGCCAGCGTCAGCGCCACCGTCACCCACACCGAAGGGGCGCGCGATAGCGAGCGCACGGCGATTTTCAATTCATGCAGGAAGTTCATCACAGTTCTCCTTGCTTGAAAGGTCCGGCAATTCCTGAGACGCGCGGCGCCCTTGTCATGTTACGAGACCGTTGCCGCTTCGAAGCGCGTCGCGCCGGCCGCTTCTTTGCGCGGCGTTCGGGCAGGCGCTCGAATGGTGGAATCAGTGGCGTGAGGTCGCGTTCTTTCCAACGCCGGTACGTTTCGGCCAGCACGCCCTCGCGATTCTGCGTCAGGTACTCGATCACCTCGCAGGGTGCGCCGGTCGCTTCGTGCCGCGCGGCCCAGATGAGCAGCTCGAGCATCACGGGGGCGAGCGCAACGCCTTTTTCGGTCAGCCGGTAAACGCTGCTGCGGCCGTCGGAGGCGGGTTCCGTGCCCAGAATTCCGGCGGCCTCCAGTTTGCGCAGGCGATCCGCCAGGATGTTCGTGGCGATCCCGTCGCCGTCGTGCTCCATTTCACTGAAGGTGCGGTAGCCGCGGACCATCAGGTCGCGCACGATCAGCAGAGACCAGCGGTCGCCGAAGATGTCGAGGGAAATGCTGACCGGGCAGGAGGAGCGGCGATTGGGCCCCGAGGTCATTTGGGGAGCCTATCGCGGTGACTTGCAAGTTGCAAGCGATTTGAATGGGCCCACGGTAGGAGCGAGCGGCAGCTTCGGCCGGCGAAAAAGGCCCGAAATGCGCCCCGTGGCTTTCCCGAACTGCCCGGCGCCTTGCGCACGGTTGCGGGATGCGAAAATGCGTGCTTACCCTCAACGCTGGCGTGCATCTGATTGAGTGGGGTTGACTGCCGGGGGACAGTGAATGGACCCTCTTCGTGAATCGGGAAAACTTCTAATCGTCATCGGGCTCATGCTCGTGGTTGTCGGCGCGGTGCTCTACGCCGGCTCCCGGCTGCCCTTTCGCCTCGGCCGCCTGCCGGGCGACATTCTGGTCCATGGCAAAAGCTCGACGTTTTATTTCCCCATCGTCACCTGTCTTGTGCTAAGCCTGGTCCTCACGCTTCTTTCGTGGCTCTTCTCCAGCTTCCGGCGGTAAACTCGGTCATCCAGGAGTTGCACGGGGCCCTTGCTGGGCCGACATTTAGGACTGGCACGCGGCCCTTAACGGGCTGACATCTAGGACTGGCACGGGGCCCTTGCCGGGCCGACATCTAGGACTGGCACGCGGCCCTTGCCGGGCCGACCACTGCGATGGAACAGTTCACGCTGAATCTGGTCCCGGACCGCAAGGTCTGGTCGGTGACCGAGCTGACGGCGCGCATCCGTGATCTGCTCGAAGGGGAATTCGACGACATTTGGATCGCGGGAGAAATCTCCAACACGCGCGCCTCGCAGGCCGGCCACATCTACTTCACGCTCAAGGACGAGAAGTCGCAAATCCGCTGCGCCTGCTTCCGCGACAAGCTCCGTGGCATCAAATTTCGTCCCGAAGACGGCCTCCGCGTCACCGTACGCGGATCCATCAGCGTCTACGAAGCGCGCGGGGAGTATCAGGTTTATGTCACGCAGATCGAGCCCATCGGCGCGGGCGCTCTCCAGCTAGCGTTCGAGCAGTTGAAAGCGCGCCTCCAGTCGGAAGGGCTGTTCGACGAGGAGCGCAAGAAGCCGCTGCCGCTTCTGCCGCGCCGCATCGGCCTCGTCACCTCGCCCACGGGCGCTGCGGTTCGCGACGTTTTGCGCATTCTCCAGCGCCGGTTTCCCAATGTGCACGTCCTGCTTTATCCGGTGCGCGTGCAGGGCGAGGAGGCGCCGGGCGAAATCGCCGCGGCGCTCGAATATTTCGGGCGGCGCAAAGCCGCAGATGTGCTGCTCGTGGTCCGCGGGGGCGGTTCGCTCGAAGACCTCTGGGCGTTCAACGAGGAAAAGGTTGCGCGCGCCATCGCCGCCTGTCCTATTCCCGTGATTTCCGGGATCGGACACGAAACCGATTTCACCATTGCCGATTTTGTGGCTGACGTGCGCGCTTCCACTCCCTCAAACGCCGCGGAAATTGTGGTGCGCTCGCGCGACGAATTCTTGCGGCATATCGAGCAGCTCGCGCGTTCGCTCGGGCAGCATGTGCGCCTCGTCTTGCTTGCGCGCCGCGCGCGCCTGCACGAACTCGAGGCCCATCGCGGGTTCCGCCGGCTCGACCATCTGCTGCGGCAGCACCGCCAGCGCGCCGATGAACTGGCCTCGCGGCTGGGCGAATCCCTGCGCCGGCGGCTGGAACTCTCGCGGCGCCGCGTGGAAGTGGCTCACGCGCGGCTGCGCGCGTACGACTTCCGGCCGCGCATCGCCGCGCTCCAATTGCGCCTCGCGCAGCGCCGCCAGGACGCGGGCATCCGCATCGAGCGCCTACTGCGCGCCCGCGCCGAACGCATCGAGCGGCTGCGCACACAGCTCGAAGAGCGCAGCCCGCTGCGCGTGCTCGAACGCGGCTATTCGGTGGCTTACGATGCGCAGGGAAAAGTGCTGCGTGATGCGGGTCAGGTGGAAATCGGCGACGCGGTATCGATACAGCTCGCTCGAGGGAAACTCGCAACTGAAGTGAAGCGAAAAACGGAAAGCTAGCGTTCGCTTGCGGGGTTTCTACTCTTCCTCGCCGCCTCCTGCAACCTTCAGGACGGCGAGGAAGGCTTCCTGGGGAATGTCAACGCGGCCGACGCGCTTCATGCGGCGCTTGCCTTCTTTTTGTTTTTCGAGGAGCTTGCGTTTGCGGGTGATATCGCCGCCATAGCATTTGGCGAGCACGTTTTTGCGCATGGCGCTGATGGTTTCGCGCGCAATCACGCGGCTGCCGATGGCCGCCTGCAACGGAACTTCGAACATCTGCCGCGGGATCAGTTTGCGAAGACGAGTTACCAACTCCTTGCCGCGCTCGTAGGCCAGGTCTTTGTGGCAAATCATGGAAAGGGCGTCCACCGGCTCGCCGCCCACGAGCACGTCGAGCTTCACCAGGTCCGACTCCTTGTAGCCCGAGAAGTGATAGTCGAGCGAGGCGTAGCCGCGCGAGACGCTTTTCAGCCGGTCGTAGAAATCCAGCACGATTTCGTTGAGCGGCAGTTCGTAGGTGAGCATCACGCGCGTGGGCGAGACGTATTCGAAGTTCTTTTGCGTGCCTCGTTTTTCCTCGCACAGCTTCAGGAGCGCTCCCACGGACTCATCCGAGGTGATGATCATCGCGGTGATGTAGGGCTCCTCGATCGCGGCGATCTGGCTGGGCGGCGGAAACTTGGTGGGGTTGTCCACCTCGAGCCACTCGCCC
>JASHRU010000197.1 GCA_030037225.1 Candidatus Acidiferrales bacterium
GGATGTCCCACCAGCCGCGCGCCCGTTTCGTCAGCCGCCGATTCACGCCTGCGCGACAACATCATTTGCAAGAGCAGTGCTGCGAGCGGCGCCAGAATCGCCATCAGAACCAGAGAGAGCGCGCCGCCACCGCCCCTCCGGTCGTCTTCGTCGCGCACGCCGCCGAAAAACATTGCCCAGCGCGCCATGTGCGCCAGAAACGTGATCGCTGCGGCAATCGTCGCGGCGATCGAGGTGGTCAGAATGTCGTAGTTGCGCACGTGAGATAGTTCGTGGGCGATTACTCCTTCCAGCTCGTCTTCGTTCATCAGTTCCATTAGGCCCTGGGTCACGGCCACCGAGGCGTGGCTCGGATTCCGGCCCGTGGCGAAGGCGTTCGGAGCCTCCTCGGGCGTCATGTAGAGCTTCGGCATGGGCAGGTTCGCCTTGCCGCAGAGCCGCTCGACCACCTGGTAGAGCTTCGGCGCGTCCTCCCGCGTCACCGGCTGCGCCCCGCTCGAGAGCAGCGCGATTTTGTCGGAGAAAAAGTACGCTCCGCCGTTCATCAGGATGGCGATTCCCAGCGCCATCGTCAGCCCGTTTGGCCCGCCGTAAGCATCTCCGGCCAGGAGCAACAGGCCGGAGAGCGCCCCCAGCACCAGAACCGTCTTGATCCCATTTCCCGAGTGCATGGTCTTTCCCTCTGTGCCCGTCTCCCAATCTACTACGAGACTGGCCTGACCTCACTATTTCGATGCCACCGCTGCGCGTTCGTCGACCGCCGAGAAGCGCAGGTCGCCGCTTTTCCTATCGCGGTCCACCACAACGTGCGCTCCGGGCAGGATGCGGCCTTCGAGAATCTGCATGGCCAGCGGATCCTGCACCAGCCTCTGGATGGCCCGCCGCAGCGGCCGCGCCCCGTAGGCCGGGTCGAAGCCCTCGCGGAACACAGTCTCCCGCGCCGGGTCGGTCAGCTCCAGCGTGATGTGGCGGCTTTCCAGTTGGTGCGCGGCCTGGGCCACCTGCATGTCCACAATCCGTTCCAGTTCCTTGCGGCCGAGCGGATTGAAGAACACCACTTCATCCACGCGGTTCAGGAACTCCGGCCGAAAGGTGGCACGCAGCGCGTCCATCGCCTCCTTGCGTGCACGCTCCGGATCCGTCGCATTCAGCTCCGCCAGGGCGCTCGAGCCGACGTTGCTGGTCATTACGATCACCGCGTTCCGGAAGTTCACCAGCCGTCCCTTTCCATCCGTCAGCCGGCCATCCTCCAGAATTTGCAGCAGGACGTTGAACACATCCGGGTGCGCCTTTTCGATTTCATCCAGCAACACGACGGCATACGGACGGCGCCGCACCTGTTCGGTCAGTTGCCCGCCCTCGTCGTAGCCCACATAGCCCGGAGGCGCGCCAATCAACCGCGCCACCGAGTGCTTCTCCATGTATTCCGACATGTCCAGCCGGATCATGGCGTGTTCGTCGTCAAACAGGAATTCCGCCAGGGCTCGCGCCAGCTCTGTCTTCCCCACGCCCGTCGGGCCGAGAAAGAGGAACGATCCAATCGGCCGGCGCGGATCGGAAAGACCCGCGCGGCTCCTGCGGATCGCATTGGCCACCTTGCTCAGCGCCTCGTCCTGTCCGACCACGCGCTCGCTGAGGCGGTCCTCCATTTTCACCAGTTTCTGCACCTCCCCTTCGAGCAGCCGCCCGGCCGGGATTCCCGTCCATTTGCTCACCACGCGGGCGATGTCCTCTTCGTCCACCTCTTCCTTCAGCATGTGGCCTGTCGCTTGCGCCGCCGCCAGCTTCTTTTCCGCCGCGGCGAGCTCTCGCTCTTTGCCCGCGACCACGCCGTACCGCAGCTCCGCCACTTTCGAGAGGTCGCCCTGCCGTTCGTAGCGCTGCTCGTCCGATTTCGCCTGATCGATCTCTTCCTTCAGCTTGCGGATGGCCAGAATGGCGTCCTTTTCCTGCTGCCAGCGCGCCTTTAGCGCCGAGGATTTTTCGCGAAGCGCTGCGAGCTGTCCCTCGATTTCCTTGCGCCGCTCTTTGGAGTGCGCGTCGGTCTCCCGCAATAGCGCCTGCCGCTCAATTTCGAGCTGCACCACTTGCCGCTCGATCTCGTCGATCTCCACGGGAAGGGAATCGATCTGCATGCGAAGGCTTGCGGCCGCTTCGTCCACCAGGTCAATCGCCTTGTCCGGCAGAAAACGGTCAGAGATGTAGCGGTGCGAGAGCGTGGCCGCGGCGACGATCGCGGCGTCCTTGATGCGCACCCCGTGGTGGACCTCGTAGCGATCCTTCAGTCGGCGAAGGATGGCAATCGTATCTTCGACCGTCGGCTCCCCCACCAGCACCGGCTGGAACCGCCGCTCCAGAGCCGCGTCTTTCTCTATGTATTTCCGGTATTCATTCAGTGTGGTCGCGCCGATCGCCCGCAACTCGCCGCGAGCCAGCGCCGGCTTCAGCATGTTGGAGGCGTCCATGGCGCCTTCTGCGGCGCCCGCGCCCACCAGCGTGTGCAGCTCGTCGATGAACAGAATAATCTGGCCGCCCGCTTCGCTGATTTCCTTGAGCACGGCCTTCAGCCGGTCTTCGAACTCGCCGCGGTACTTCGTTCCCGCGATCAGCGAGGCCAGATCCAGAGCCACGATTCGCTTCGGCTTCAGTATTTCCGGCACGTCGCCGGCCACGACGCGCTGCGCTAGCCCTTCCACAATCGCGGTCTTTCCCACGCCCGGCTCGCCGATGAGCACCGGATTGTTCTTCGTGCGCCGCGCCAGGATCTGCATCACGCGGCGAATCTCCTCATCGCGGCCAATCACCGGATCGAGCTGCCCGCGCCTCGCCTGTTCCGTCAGGTCGCGCGTATATTGCTTCAGCGCCTGGTAGGTGGACTCGGGCGCAGCGGACGTCACGCGGTGGCTACCGCGCACCGCAACGAGCGCTTCCAGAAGAGCATCGCGCGTCGCGCCGTGCTCGGCCAGCAGCCGCGCCGCCGCGTCCTTGCCACTGGCCAGAGCCAGCAGCAAATGCTCAGTGGAAACGTATTCGTCCTTGAAGTGACCGGACTCGTCAAACGCGCGCTTCAGCAAATCGCTCATGGCCGGGCTTACATACTGCTGCCCCGCGCCCGACACCTGCGGCAGCTTGGCCAGCTCTGCCTCGATCTCTGACGCAAGTGCCTCCGTGCGAATGCCGAGCTTGCCCAGGAGCGGAGCAACCACGCCTTCCTTTTGCGCCGCCAGCGCGGCGAGCAGGTGCAAGGGCTCAATCTGCTGGTTGCCCAGCGCCGCGGCGCGCTCCTGAGAGTCCGCCACCGCCTCTTGGGCCTTGATTGTGAATTTGTCCATGCGAACCATCTTTTGCCTTCCTATCTCTGACTGTGTGACGCTTTCTCGCAGTCGCCGCAGACGAAGAGAGCCGGGAGATGTCCACTCCCGGCTCTCCCTGGGACCGAAGAGTTACTTCCCGTTGCTGATCGCGATCTTGATCTGCTTCGGCTTGGCTTCCTCGCGCTTCGGCAGTTTCACGGTCAGTACTCCATTCTTGTACTCCGCCTTGATGGACTCCAGCTTCACCGTGTTCGGCAGCGTGAAGGTGCGGCTGAAGTTTCCGTAGTAGCGCTCCATACGGAGGGCATTCTCTTCCTTGAATTCCTTCTCGTATTTGCGCTCCCCGGCGAGCGTCAGCGTGTTGTTCTCCACGCGGACGTCGATGTCCTTCTCCTCCATTTCCGGCAGTTCAGCCTTCAGAACCAGTTCGTGCTCGGTCTCGAAGATGTCCACTGCGGGCGTCCACGGAGTGAGAGAGGCGGGAGTGCGGAAGCCGCGGAACAATGGTTCATCGAAGAGCCGGGTCACTTCGTCCTGGAACTTGGCCAGGGTGTTCACCGGGTCCCAACGGGTAAGGGTGGTCATGAGCAAATCCTCCTGAGAAATGTGTTTAACAACGCGCAAATAATATAATATGCGTGCATCACTGTCAAGTCTTTTGTTCATTCGACTCATCTCACTCTAACCTCTCTATAATAAAGCACTTAATGTAGATTGTTTCCGGAACCGTCAGCAAGATCGGGTGGTCACGTGATTGGCTCCGCCTCTCTACCACTCGAACGAGCACCCCCACATCCACGGCCGCCTCCCAGAGCAATTCCGCGAATTGGGCCTCTCCCAGATGGTGAGAGCAGGAGCAAGTCACTAGCATTCCGCCCCTTCGAAGCAGCTTCAGGCCGCGCAGGTTGATTTCCTTGTAACCGCGCCTTGCGGCTGAGAGGGCAGATCGGCTCTTGGCGAAGGCCGGAGGGTCGAGGATCACGGCATCGAAACGCCGTCCGGCCTGGTCATATTCTTTCAGGACGTCGAAGGCGTTACCCTCACGAACGTGGAAGTTCTGAAGACGGTTGAGTTCCGCATTCTGCCGCGCCGTCTTCAGGGCCGCCCCCGAGATATCCACTGCCTCGACCTTCTGCGCTGCCGGCGCTGCGTGCAGCCCAAATGCCCCGGAGTAAGCGAAACAGTCGAGCACCTCCCCGCGGAGGTAGCGGGCCGCGGCGCTGTAGTTTTCGCGTTGATCCAGGAACGCCCCGGTTTTCTGGCCCCCGCGCAGCTCCAGGCGGAGACGGACCCCGTTCATTTGCACGATCGTTTCTTCCGGCACTTCTCCGTGCAGGACGGAAATGGTCTGCGGAAGACCCTCGAGCAGTCGAGCCTTCGGCTCGTTGCGCTCCAGGATCCCGCGCGGCGCAAACTGCTCGGCTAGGATTTCCACGAAGTCGGCCTTCCGTTTTTCGCTGCCCTGGCTCAAAGTTTGAATCACCAGGTAGTCGCCGTAGCGGTCCACTATGAGTGAAGGGAGCAGGTCGCCCTCGCCGTAAATCACTCGCCACGCCTCCGTGTTCTCCACGACTTTTGAGCGTAGGTCGGCGGCCGCGCGGATTCTGCGCTCGAAGAAGGCTCGGTCAACCGGCTCATCCTCGCGCGTCAGAAAGCGCAATGCGATTTGGGATTTGTCGCTCCAAAACGCTCGGCCTACCAGCCGCCCGCGTTCCTCAGTCACCCGCACTACGTCGCCCGGAGCGGCCTTCGCGCTGCGCACGTCGCTGCGATAGATCCACAAGTGGCCGCCGGAGATGCGCTCGGCACCGCGTGCGGTCACGACGGCGCTTGGTTCGCTCATGGGAAATTGCCTCCCCTGCGGGCGCCCGTCGGCTTCTGTAAAATGGCGGAGTCGCGTCGTCGCCCTTCGCTCTGGCGGGGCATACGATAGCGCAGGACCTTTGCCGGAAGCCAACCAGCGCATGCATCTCTCAGAATTTGATTACGACCTCCCGCCCGAATTGATCGCGCAACATCCTCCGGCCGAGCGCGACGCCGCGCGCCTGCTCCTGGTCGACCGCGCCAGGCGGTGCTGGGAGGATCGGGCCTTTCGCGAGCTTCCGGAATTGCTCCGCGGCGATGAACTCATCGTTGTGAACGACGTGCGCGTCCTGCCGGCGCGTCTTTTCGGCCGCCGTCGCGGCGCCCGCGCCCAGCCTCCCCCGCGCCGCCGCCGCGGTTACCTGAGTTCCGAAATCGAAGTCCTCCTCACTCGCCAGATCGAGCCGGGGCTATGGGACGCGCTCGTCCGCCCCGGCCGCAAAATACGGACCGGCGAGCGGATCGTGTTTGAGGTCACTCCGCCGCGGGATGAATCGCTCGGTTCGGCACGGCTCGAAGCCGAAGTGGTTTCACGGGGAACATTTGGGGCGCGGCGCCTCCGGTTCCTGAATGCCGGCGATCTTGAAGCCGCGCTCGATCGGCTGGGCCACATCCCGCTTCCGCCGTACATTGCGCGCCCGGACGAACCCGAAGACCGCGCCCGCTACCAGACCATCTTCGCCCGGCGGCCCGGGGCTGTCGCCGCGCCCACTGCCGGGCTGCACTTCACGGAGGCCGTGGTCGAACGACTCCGCGCGCGTGGGATCGAAATCTACGCTCTGACGCTTTACGTCGGACCGGGCACCTTTCAGCCGGTCCGTACCGAAGAGGTCGAGCGGCACCAGATGCAGCCAGAAGCCTACGAAATCCCCGAGGGGACTGCAGTCGCGATTCATCGCGCTCGCTCCGCGAAGCGTCCGGTCATCGCCGTTGGCACCACGGTTGTCCGTGCGCTCGAATCCGCGGCGCGGCAGGTTGCAGGCGCGGGGTCCCTCCTCTCGGTTCTGCCTTCAGGGCCAGGAGAGGCCACCGCATATCTCTATCCGGGCGCCGAATTTCTGGTAGTCGATCAGCTCCTCACAAATTTCCACCTCCCGAAATCCACGCTTCTGCTCCTGGTGAGCGCATTTGCCGGACGAGGTCTCATCCTTCAGGCTTACCGCCACGCCGTCTCCGCGGGCTATCGCTTTTACAGTTACGGCGACTGCATGCTGATCCGCTGAATGCGCCTCGAGCCCGGCAAAACCCGCCGTCCCGCTATACGGCGCACGGTGCCGGGTTTATAATCCCGGCGCACTGCCGAGCCTAGGGCCGGCGCTCATGCGCTATCTGATCCTCAGCGATATTCACTCCAACCTCACCGCGCTCGAAGCTGCGCTCGCCGCGGCCGAGGGCCGTTGGGACAAAGCCATTTGCCTCGGCGATTTGGTCGGTTACGGTCCTGATCCGAATGAGGTGGTTGACCGCATTCGCGCGCTCGATGCCACGACCATCCGCGGGAATCACGACCGCGTTTGCTGCGGTCTTACCGATGCCGAGGATTTCAATCCGGTGGCCCGTGGCGCGGTCAATTGGACCCGCCAGCAGCTACGGCCCGAAAACCAGGAGTATCTCCAGGCACTTCCTCCCGGCCCGATGAACCTCAACGGAATGGTATTGATTCACGGCGCCGTCCGCGACGAGGACGAGTATGTAATCGCCCCTGGCCAGGCGCTCGCCTCGCTGCTCGAGGCTTCTTCCGACCTCAGCTTCTTCGGCCATACTCATCTTCAGGGCGGATTTTCGTTCCACGACAACCAACTCGCCGTAATCCATCCCAAGTATGGGCCGCAGGCAGGCTTCTGGCCGCTCCACGTGGAAAAAGAAACGCGTTACCTGCTCAATCCCGGCTCCGTCGGCCAGCCCCGCGACGGCGATGCCCGTTCTGCGTTCATCATCGCGGACATCGATCATCAAATCATCGAGTACTGGCGCGTGCCCTACGAAATCCGCGCGGTGCAGCAGCGCATGTTCCGCGCCGGCCTGCACGAATCGCTGATTCTCCGGCTCGCGCTCGGTCGCTGACGGGCGCACGGGAGAGCACGCCGATGAATCTGCAAGCTCCCGAGCCTGCTTCTTCCAACCGCTTGTACGTGACGCTTGCCGCAGCGTCCGGGCTTGTTGTGCTTTTCATCCTTGCGGCGATCCTCATCGGCAGAGGATCGGGCGACAAGAACACCTCCGGCCAGCCCGCCGCTCTGCCCTTCGGCGCTACGGAACAGGCCTACGCCGCGCAGATCCATTTTTCCAGCCTGCGGCTCACGCAAGCGTCCAACATGCTCAACCAGGAGTTCACCTACGTCGTCGGCACGGTATCCAACGCCGGAAATCGTTCCGTTCGCGCCATCGAGGTCACCGTCGAATTCCACGACCTGGTGAACCAGTTGGTCCTGCGCGACACGGTCCGTGTTTTTCCTCCCGGCACGCCGCCGCTCTCTCCCTCCCACGAGCGGGATTTTCAGCTCACGTTCGAGCACGTTCCTGCGGGCTGGAACCAACAGCCGCCCTCGATTCGCGTCACGGGTCTGGATCTTCAGTGAGCTTCCGTGAAGACCCCTGACGCCTCGCCGCTGCCCTCCGCAGAAAATCTCCGCCGTTCACTCGATGGTCTCCGCCAGCTTGGCCAGGTCGAGGTCCGCGAAGACGGCGAGCTGTTGGCCGGCCTCATCGATCCGGAATCCGAAGTGCGCGAGCAGGGCGGCCGCCTTCTGCTCAATTTGTGGTCCCGCGATGCCTCACTCGTCCGCCGCATTGAAGCGGTTCTCGCGCAGACCGGAGACCGCATCGAGCTCGCCGTCCAGAAATTCGGCAAACGGCGTCCGGGCCGCCTCGAGCTCCGTTCCCGCGACGTGCCGCTCGATTCCGGCCGCGTCACCCGCGAACAATTTCGCGCCGGATTCCGCGAACTGCTCGCCGGCCATTTTCCCGATGAAAACGTCCTTTCGCTCACCACGGCGCCCGACCTGAAGCGCTCCCTCTCGGGCAATTACGCCCGCGGCGTCCAGGTCCGTGGCAGCCAGGCGTATGCCGCCGTCGGTGTGCCTCCTGGCGAGACCCCCGCATCCACCGATGCGGCTCTGGTCTGTGCACTCCTGTGGCTCGACGCAACGCGCGAGCACAATCCGAAAAAGCGCGTTGCCGGTGTCCGCCTATTCCTTCCCGAAGGCCGCAGCGCCGTCACGTGTCACCGCTTGCAGGCCCTCTCGCGCGATGTACCCATCGAAGTGTACGAATGCGATTGGGCACGCGGGCGCCTCCATGGCATCGACCCGCGAGATTCCGGCAACCTCGAGTCCCATCTTGTTCCGCGCCGGGAGGCGGAACGGCTGCGCGCCGAAGCGGATCGAGCCGGACGGGCCCTCGGTCTGGGGGAGCAGGACGCGCGCAGCGGCGGTCTCGAAACGGTGGTCGTTCCCGGCACTCGCGCCGTTTCCTGGCGGTTACGCGGCCTCGAACTCGCGCGCTACGAAGCTGGAATCGTGCGCGTCGCTGTTGAGTCCGGGGAACTGGTCCCTGCCGGCGCACAACCTTCGCTCATCTCCGCACGACGGGAAGAATTGTGCCGCTTCCGCCGTCCCGATCCGCCCGATGCGCACCATCCGCTCTATCGTGCGCAGGCCGAGCGCTGGCTGGAAAGCCTGATCCTGGAGGATCCAGCGCGCATCGAGCCGCGTCTCGACTCGCGCTTTCTCTACGCGCAGGTTCCCGCGTTCTCGTTCACAGACCGCGCCGTTTTGGATCTGCTTGGCGCCACGCGGGATGGCCGTCTGGTCGTACTGGAATTGAAAGTGGACGAAGATCTCCAGCTTCTGCCTCAGGCCCTCGATTACTGGCTTCGCGTTCGGTGGCACCGCGAGCAGGGCGATCTGGAGCGCCTCGGCTATTTTCCGGGCCTGCCCCTCGCGGACCGTCTGCCTCTGCTCTATCTTGTCGCTCCGGGCCTCCGCTTCCATCCCGCAACCGAGACGCTGCTGCGCTTCGTCTCCAAAGACGTCGAAGTCGTCCGCGTCGGACTGAACGAAGAGTGGCGAAAAGGCGTTCGGGTCCTCTTCCGCCAGGAGCGCAGCTAGCAGCCGCGTCCCTGCTCTTGTTGACAGTGGCTCGCGTCGAGCCAAGAATAGCCCGCGAATTTAACCCTTCCGCATCTTGCGGCCGCCGCAGGAGGTTTCGATGAATATCTCACAACTCCCACGTTGGCGACTGACGCATTGTTGCGACGCCGGTCGCAACCGGCTCCTCCACGACGCGAGCCGCCGCACATTTGCGAAGACCGCACTGTTGGGCGCCGCGCAAGCGGCGGGGATTCCCTTGCTCGCCGGCATGGCCGCCGCGCAGTCGGCTCGGAACTTTCCCCCTCCGCCGCCCGCAGTCAGTCCCATCCAGGAGTTGATGGACACGCACGTGCACTCCGCACCGGATGCCTTCGGCCGCTCCCTCGATGACTACGAAACCGCGCAGCTTTACAAGGAAAAGGGAATGGCAGCGATGGTTCTCAAGAACCATGTGGTTCCCACCGCGGATCGCGCCTGGTTCGTCCGCAAGCAGGTGGCCGGAATCCAGGCGTTCGGCGGAATCGTCCTCAACACCGCGGTCGGAGGACTGAATCCGGATGCCGTGCAATGGCTCTGCCGCATGCAGGGAGGCTATGGACGGTTCGTCTGGTTTCCCACAATCGACTCCGATCATCATGTGAAGCATTTTAAGGACGCCCCCGAGGGCATTCGGGTGCTCGGCGACGACGGCAAGGTTCTTCCCGCGGTCTACGAAGTGTTGAAGGTCTGCGCCCAGCAGAAACTCGTGGTGAATACCGGCCATCTTTCCTCAGCGGAAGCGCTGGCTGTCATCGCCGCGGCCCGCGACGTCGGCGCGGACCGCATCATCGTGACGCATGCTCAATTTGAAGTCGTCAATATGTCCCTCGAAGAGATGAAGCGCGCAGCGGCAATGGGCGCCAAGCTGGAGATTTGCGCTGTCGGGCCGCTCATGGGACCGGAGGCTCATCTCCCCTGGATGCGCGCCTGGCGACAGGTCAAGATCCAGGAATCCGTCCAGGCGATTCGCGAGGTGGGTGCCCAACACTTCGTCCTCGCGACCGACCTGGGCCAGACCGGGAATCCCACGCACGCGGACGGCCTTCAAATGTTCGTCAGCGAGTTGATGGCCCAGGGCATCACGAAGGATCAGATCAAACTCATGGGGCGCGAAACGACCGGCGCATTACTGATGGGCTAGCGGGCAATTCGCCGGCGAGCATTCCTGAAAACTCACCGGAAAAAAAGAAGCAGCCTTGGCGGAGCCAACGCTGCTTCCCGGGGTGGTCTTGGGTGGTACTTGCTTATTAGGATGCACCAATCCTCGAATGGTTGCCACTTATTTTTCAACCGTATCGGGTGGCGCGAAGCTTTAGTAGAAGAGGTATTTGCGCCACTTCTCGTCGTGGCGCCCCATCAGGCGCATCAACTGCCGCGAGGTGTGCAGCGTGAACGGCCGCGGCCGCCGCTCCAGTTGAATCCCGGCCTCTTCCGGAGTGCGGTCGCCCTTCCGGTTGTTGCACTCGTAGCAGCACGCCACCAGGTTTTCCCACGAAGTTGGCCCGCCACGCGAACGCGGCATCACATGATCCAGTGTCAGGTCGGAAGACGAGAATTGCTTCCCGCAGAACTGGCAGGTGTAGCGGTCGCGGAGCAGGATATTCTTCCTCGAGAGGGCGCGCGTCTGCTGTGGAATGTGCCGGTAGGTGAGCAACCGGATCACCGAAGGCACCGGCAACGCCTCGCGCGCCGAATGCACGCGCACCGGGCCCGTCTCTTCCATTTGCGCCACGCCCTTCAACATCAACACAAGCGCCCGGCGCACGGCAGTCACGTGGATCGGCTCGTAGGTGGAGTTTAGAACCAGCACGGGCTCTTGCAGCACGGATCGCCGCGCCGGAGCAGGCTCCGCAGTCGCGCCCGGGAGAAGGGAAGAACGCACTCGCGCACGCGGCTCCCCGCTGCCCTCTGGCAACCTGGAAAGCGGCTTGTAGCGGTACGGCCTCATAATCAAGTTAGATGCACGCCATGGGCCAAACGCGGTTGTTGGCCGCCGGCGCAGTCGCTCTCTTGACTCACGGCGGCGTCCCGGCCCATGCATCCACCACCCGCGCCACCGTAAGAGCCGTAACGTGTTCGGCCCCAGCGGCTTGCAGCGCTCTCGCGCACGCGTCGAGCGTTGCGCCGGTGGTAAAGACATCATCTACCAGCAATACCCTCCGGTTGTCAAATTGCGTTCCGGTTACAACCGCGTAGGCGCCACGCGCTGCCTCCCAACGCTCGTGCCGTGAAAGCCTCAGTTTCGAGGGCCTGGGCTTGCGGCGCTCAAGCGCACGGACCTCGATCGGCAGGCTGAGACGCGACGCCACCACCCGCGCCAGCAGTTCCGCCTGATTGAATCCCCTCTCCCGCTGGCGCTCCGGGTGCAACGGTACGGGCACCACTACGTCCGCGTCCGCCACTGCGGGCTCGCCGCGCGCCAATTCCGCGAGCCGCTGGCCCATCCACGCGGCCAGCGGCCGTATGGCCTCATGTTTCAGCAGAGTAATTGCGCGCAGCAGGGCATCGTCATATGCGGCGTAGCTGCGCGCCAATTGGAACGAATAAACGCCTCGCCGGCAGAGCGCGCAAACGGGACCGGCTGCTCCCAGGTGCGCCCCGGCCACCATCGGTCGCCCGCAGGTCCCGCAGAAGGGGGCAGCAATTACACGGAAGGACGACAGGCAGGCGGAGCAGATGGGCACGCGCGAGGGCTCCTCCAGCGGACGCGCGCACACCCGGCAATCGTCCGGAAAGCACAGCGCCACCAGCCCTCCGGCCGCCTCGCGCAACATCCCTCGCGCAGCCCGGGCCAGCCGCCCCGGCCATTTTTCGCCCATGCCCTTCCGCCTGAGAGGAAAGCGGTTGATTATTTAGCACAAATGGACTGTACCGGAAAGTTGCATAAGCGAGGTAAGGCCAAGCCTGGCGCATTCCCTATTTCTGCCAGGAGGGCAGTCGATGGCCACGTAACGAAGTAGAGCGGAGCCTGATGCGTCGCTATGTCCCCATCATCGGAAGCGTACTGAGTTTTCCATTTCCTTGTTTACTGCTCACAGTACGCCCTTTTCCTGCTTTTCCTGGCAGGCCAGGCAATGCTTTGTCCAGGGGACAGCCTCCAGGCGTTTTACCTGGATTTCATTCTCGCAACTGGCGCACAGACCGTACGAGCCCGCCTTCATGCGAGCCAGCGCCGCATCAATGAGCTGCAGCGTGGTCCGGTCGGTGTCCGTTTGTCCGAACAGAAATTCCTTGGTGTAGGAGTTTGCCGCTTTATCGGCCAGATCCACAGTCGTATCCTCATCCGCCTGGCGGCCCGCCTCTTCCGTCCGGGCAATCGACTTCATCAGCTCGTCGCGCCGAGCTTGGAGCTTCTTGCGGTAGTATTCCAGTCGTTTCTTTTCCATCCGCGGCCTTACGGGCGACAACAGTGTCACCTGCAAAAACCCGTAGCTTACAGGCAACCATTTCCACTGTCAAACGCGGTGCAGCCGCACGGTTGCGGCCCGCGTGGCGGGGCTGATAGACTGGCCATTCGCGCTGGCATCGTTTTGCGGCGCAGTGGCGCGCGAGTTGTGTTTTTCCCGCACACACGGCCACGAACTCCGAGGTTGGGGGGAGGCGCGGGTTGGCCAAATACGACCTGGCGATCATCGGCAGCGGTCCGGGCGGCTACGTGGCCGCGATTCGCGCCGGACAGTTGGGGCTGAAGACCGTAGTCGTCGAGAAGGATCCGCCGCTCGGCGGCACCTGCCTTCTGATCGGCTGCATCCCCACCAAAGTCCTCCTCCACCACGCGGAAATCTACGAGCTCTTCAAGCGCGCCGAGGAGTTCGGCTTCGAATCCAAAGACGTCAAAATCAACTGGCCCGCCATCCTGGCCCGCAAAGACAAAATCATTACCAAGCATTCCAAGGGCATTGAGTTCCTCTTCACAAAGAACAAGGTCGAGCGGGTCCAGGGCTTCGGCCGCCTCGTCGGCCCCGGCCGCGTTTCGGTGGAAAAGGACGGCAAGACCGCCGAAATCGAAGCTACCAACGTCCTGCTCGCCACCGGCAGCGATGCCCGTTCGCTTCCCGGCGTCGATATCGACGGCAAAATCGTCCTCACCAATCGCGAAATCCTTTCTCTCCCCGCTATCCCCAAATCCATGGTCGTAGTCGGGTCGGGCGCCGTCGGTTCCGAATTCGCCTCCATCTACAACTCCTTCGGCACGCAGATTACGCTGCTGGAAATGCTCCCCCGCATCGTGCCGCTCGAGGACGAAGAGGTGTCCACCGAACTCGCCAAGGCCTTCAAGAAACGCGGCATTCAAATCGAGACGGGCGCCAAGGTTTCTGCCGTCACAAAGGATTCGAAGGGCGCCACGGTCACATACACCGACAAGGACGGAAAAAATCAGTCCCTCGCCGCTGAGAAAATCCTGATGGCTGTCGGCCGCCGGCCCGTTACCGAGGGCATCAATTTGGAAAAAACGCGCGCGCGCGTGGAACGCGGCTTCCTCCACGTCGACCCGCATATGGAGACCGACGAGCCGCATCTCTACGCCATCGGCGATATCGTCGCCGGCATGCCCCAGCTCGCCCACGCCGCTTCGATGGAGGGCATCGTCGCCGTCACGCACATGGCCGGCAATCCCACGCAGCCTGTGGACCGCGCCCGCATCCCCAACTGCACCTATTGCGAACCCCAGATCGGCTCTGTCGGCCTCACCGAGCGCGCCGCGCGCGATGCCGGCCTCAAAATTAAGGTGGGCAAGTTCCCCTTCCTCGCCAACAGCAAGGCCACCATCCTCGGCGCCCACGAGGGCTTCGTGAAAGTGGTCGCCGAGGAACAATACGGAGAGATCCTGGGTGTGCACATCATCGGCCCGCTGGCCACGGAGATCATCGCCGAAGCCGTAACCGCCCTTCAGCTCGAAGCCACCGTGGACGACATGATGTCCATGATTCACGCCCACCCCACGGTCTGGGAAGCGCTCGCCGATGGATTCAATTCCGTTCGAGGGCTCACCATCAATGCCTGACAATCAAAGATCGAGAACCGAAAGTCGAAAAACGGTGACCGCTCCGTTTGGCCAGGCCGATTTTCCATTGTCGTTTCTCCGTTTTCGCCGCTTCGCCCATAGGACACCCCTGTGACTCCCGCTCACCATCCCGCCTGGCTCGTGGATTTGGGGCTCGTCCCCTATGCCGGCTCTCTCGCCTTGCAGCAGCAACTCGTGGCCGCCCGCAAAGCCGGCGCGGTGCCCGACGGTCTTCTGCTCTGCCAGCATCCCCACGTCATCACCCAGGGCCGCAACGGGCGCCGCGAGCATCTGCTCGGCTCCCAACGCGTTCTCGAGCAGATGGGCGTCGAATTTTTTGACACACGCCGCGGCGGCGACGTCACCTATCATGGCCCCGGCCAGCTCGTCGCTTATCCCATTTTCGATCTCACCGGCCACCGCCGCGATCTGGTGTGGTTCGTGCGCCGCCTGGAAGACGCCATGATCGCCGCCTCCATCGAAATGGGCGTTCCCGCGGAATCACTCCTGCCCAATTGGCAAGGCAAGACGGGCGTCTGGGTCCATCGCGCCGGTCCGCCTCCCGGTTTTCCCCCGGCGAAGCTTGGCGCCATCGGCGTTCACGTCAGCCGGTGGGTCACTTCGCACGGTCTGGCCTGGAACGTCTCCACCGATCTTCGTTTTTTCGATCTGATCGTGCCCTGCGGCATCGCCGGTTGCCGCGCCGCGTCGCTCGAACAGATTCTGGCGCGCGCTGTGGACTTCCGCGCCGCATCCGAATCCCTGGCGCGCAGTCTGTCCCGCGTGTTCAGCCTCGCGCTCGAACCGATCTCCGCAGCGGACCTTTCCGCGCGGCTGGAAGGCTTGGAGCCAGAGCGGCCGGCAGAAATCGCCGCGAGCCCCGTAGGGGCACCCTCCCGCCACTGCGGGATGCCCCCTCTCGGCAGCGGCTTCTAATCGAGGACTCGGTGACCGAGGCGGCCAAAACGGTGACCCCCGAACAGCAACTCGATCTCTACCGCTACATGCTGCTCGATCGCATCGTGGAAGAGACGATGACCAAGCTCTTCCGCCAGAACAAAATTGTCGGCGGCCTCTACTCCAGCCTCGGCCAGGAAGCCATCTCCGTCGGCACCACCTACGCTCTCGAACAGCGCGACTGGATCGCCCCCATGATCCGCAATATCGGCGGCCTGCTGGTCAAGGGCGTCCGCCCGCGCGACATCTTCACGCAGCACATGGCGCGCTACACCTCGCCCACTCTGGGCAAAGACGGCACCAGCCACTTCGGCGACCTGAAAAATCTCCACATCGTCTCGCCCATCTCCATGCTCGGCGACCTCATCCCGGTAATGACCGGCGTGGCCATGGCCGGACGCTACCTTGGCCAGAACATCGTTACGCTCACCTGGATCGGCGACGGCGGCACTTCCACGGGAGCGTTTCACGAAGGTCTGAATCTCGCCGCGCAACAGCGCGCTTCTCTCGTGCTCGTGATCGAGAACAACCAATGGGCCTACTCGACCCCCGTCAGCCGCCAGGTTCCCATCGAGCATCTCGCCGATCGCGCCAAGGCTTACGGCTGCCGCGCCTTCATCGTGGACGGCAACGATGTCGAAGCCGTCTTCACCACGGCGCGCGAAGCCGTCCGCCTCTGCCGCGCTGGCCAGGGCCCAGTTGTGATCGAAGCCAAGACCATGCGCATGCGCGGCCACGCCCAGCACGACCCCGCGGAATACGTCCCCAAGGAAATGTTCGATTACTGGAAGCAGCGCGATCCGATTGAATCCTACGAGCGCAAACTCGTCGCCGCCGGAGTGCTCACCGGAAAGATAAAGAAGGAGATTCTCGACGCCATCAACGCCGTCATCGAAGAAGACCGCGCATTCGCCGAAAATTCTCCGTTCCCGCCGCCCGAACTTGCCGAAACGCCCGTCTATCACGAAGGGCCGCTGCCCATAGAGCCGCAGTGGAAGCGTCCGGTGGCTGAAGTCACGCCCCCGCGCTCTTCCGTGAAGTCGGAGTGGAACGTCAGTGGCGACGGTGACTTCCAGGCGGACGCCATCGAACCCGCCACCTCCAAAAGTCCCGGGGACGCGGCGGCCAGTGTAGGGGCACGCCACGGCGTGCCCCACAAATCGGCGGCCGATCCTTTGAAGAACGCGACCCCCAAGCGCAACGGCGCCGGGCGCGCCTCCGCCAAGCGCGCTTCGAAACCGGCCGTCCGTTCTCGAGGGAGAAAATAGCCGTGGCGCAGACCACTCTGCTCGAGGCTATCCGCCAGGCGCTCTTCGAGGAAATGGAGCGCGACCCCGCCGTCGTTTGCATCGGCGAAGATATCGGCGTTTATGGCGGCGCGTTCAAGGTCACCGCCGGCCTGCTCGAGCGCTTCGGCTGGGAACGCGTCATCGACACGCCCATCAGCGAGACCGCCATCATCGGTGCGGCCTGCGGCATGAGCTATCTCGGCCTTCGCCCCGTGTGCGAGCTGCAGTTTGTGGACTTCATCGCCTGCTGCTTCAACCAGCTCACCAACTTCGTCGCCAAATCTTTCTATCTCTGGGGCGCGCCCGTGCCTATGGTCGTTCGTGCTCCTTCCGGCGGCGGCGTGCACGGAGGCCCGTTCCACTCCCAGAATCCGGAAATGTATTTCGCCCATACGCCTGGCCTCAAGGTCGTCTATCCTTCCACTCCCTACGACGCCAAGGGCCTGATGAAATCCGCCATCCGCGACAACAACCCCGTTCTCTTTTTCGAGCACAAGGCCCTCTACCGCCGCATCAAGGACGAAATCCCCGAGAGCGAGTACACCGTGCCGCTTGGCAAGGCCGCCATGCGCCGCGAAGGACGCGACCTGACCATCGCTACCTACGCGGCCATGACCCACACATCGCTGGAAGCCGCGGCCGAATTGGCCAAGGAAGGAATCGAGGTTGAGGTGCTCGACCTGCGCACCATCCAGCCGCTCGATACGGACGCAATCCTCGATTCCGTGAAGAAAACCAACCGCCTTCTCATCGTTCACGAAGACACCCGCTTCGGCGGAGTGGCCGGCGAAATCGCCGCCGTGGTTTTCGAGAATGCCTTCGACGATCTCGACGCGCCCGTCCGCCGCGTCACGTCGCTCGATACGCCGGTGCCCTATTCGCCGCCGCTTGAAGAACGATTTTTGCCGCAGGTGTACGACATTGTGGCTGCCGCGCGCGAGCTCGCGCGCTACTAGGAATTTCGATTGTGAGGTGAGCGCCATGCCGACCGACGTCATCATGCCCCAGATGGGCGAATCCATTTTCGAAGGCACCATCACTAAATGGCTCAAGAAGCCCGGCGAGCGCGTGGAGCGCGACGAACCGCTCTTTGAAATCTCCACCGACAAAGTGGACGCGGAAATCCCCGCTCCCGCCGCTGGCGTGCTCAAAGAAATCAAGATTGCCGAAGGCCAGACCGTTCCCATCCAGACCGTGGTCGCCGTGATCGATGGCGAAGGCGCGCCCGCCGCCGCTCCCAGCCCCGCGCCTGCTGCGGCAAAGCCGGCCGCACCGGCTCCACAGGCTGCACCCCCTCCTCCGCCCCCTCCACCGGTCGAAGCGCCGCTGCATTTTGAAGCGCCTGCGCGTCCGGCTCCGCCCCCGCCTCCCGCGTCGGCCCCATCCGCCGCGCCTCCCGTTCCGCGCGGTGAGGACGAAAAAATCCGCAGCTCCCCGCTCGTTCGCCGCCTTGCGCGCGAGCACAACATCGATCTGGCCCATGTGGCGGGCACCGGAGCGGGGGGTCGCGTCAGCAAGCGTGATATTCTCGCGGCCATCGAGCAAGGCCCCGCCGCCGCACCGGCGTATCCCGCCGCAGCCTCGTCCGGCCCGGTTGCGCCTGCGCCCGCGGCGGCTGCGCCTCCTCCCGCCACCGGCAGCCTCTATCGTGCCGCTCTCGAGCTCGCCGTCCCTCGCGAACGCATCTACTTCGGCCGCTACGAAGTCCAGCCCTTGAGCACCATGCGGCAAAAAATCGCCGAGCACATGCTGGCTTCGAAGCACGTTTCGCCGCATGTCTATTCCGTCGAAGAGGCGGACGTCAGCGCTATCGTCGCGCTGCGCAACAAGGTCAAAAGCGAGTTCGAGCGCAAGTACGAGCTCAAGCTCAGCTACATGCCGTTTTTTGTCCGCGCTGCCATTGAGGGGCTTCGCGCCTTCCCGCAGATGAACGCCTCGCTCGATGGCACCAACGTCGTCTACCACAAGGAATTCAATGTTGGCATGGCCGTCGCGCTCGATTGGGGCCTGCTCGTCCCCGTCATCAAGAACGCCGAAGAGAAGAACTTTCTCGGCCTCCAGCGCGCCATCAACGACCTGGCCGACCGCGCGCGCACCAAGAAACTCAAGCCCGAGGAGGTCGCCGAAAGCACCTTCGCCATCACCAATCCCGGCGTCTTCGGCGGGCTGATGGGCATGCCCGTCATCAACCAGCCCAACGTCGGAATTCTCGGCCTCGGTGCGGTCCAGAAGCGCCCCGTCGTCGTGGACGACGCCATCGCCATCCGCTCCATGGTGTATCTCACGCTCAGCTACGATCATCGCGTCGTCGACGGCGCCATCGCCCATCAGTTCCTGCACAAAGTGAAAACCGTGCTCGAAGACTGGACGGAAAACATCCTCTAATACCGGTTCCGGCCGTCGTGCCCCTCCGGCTTGTCGGGGCAGCGGGGAAGACGGCTTCCGGTTCCACTCCTTTCGCCACCGGCCTTCCCGCCCGCATTTTCCGTGCGATTATCGGTCCCATGCCCTCCTCTCTACCCTCTTCGCCCGGCCCCCTTTTCACAACGACCCTATGGACATGAGAACCTTTCTGTCCTAGTCTCTTGCGAGCCTAAGGGTTCCTTGGCGGGGTGGGCTTGGGACAATCCGCGTGGGGAACCCAGGGTGTTCGCGGAAGGGGTGGAGGAGGGGGCTTCCAGGCCATCTGCTTTCCCGTTTCTTCCGTACTCCGGTTGGGCCGGCGTCAAAACCGGTGTGATCCGATCCTGCGGAGCGGACCGCATTGGCTGATCCGGAAAAAACTTACCAAGTGAGGGCAAACGAAATGACGAAGCACATGAAGAAGTTGGTTGCGGGAGCTGCGTTCGCGGGTCTGGTCGCCGGCACGGCTGCGAGCGCCGTCGCCGCGTCCAAGTCCTTGACAGACCAGGACCAGTCGAGCGGCACCAGCAGCAAGAAGAAGACCGAAAAGCATGCCTGTAAGGGCAAGAACTCCTGTAAGGGCAATGGCGGCTGCAAGAGTGGTGACAACGGCTGCAAGGGCAAGAACTCCTGCAAGGGCAAGGGCGGCTGCGCGACCGACGGCTCCAAGAAGCCCAGCTAGTAGGCGCATCGTCCGCTTTGTTGACCTCAACTCGGCGGGGCCGGAGCACCCGCTCTGGTCCCGCTGGTGCTTTGTCCCACGGTAGGGGATACCTATGCCTGCGAACCGCTTTAATGGCTTCACCGACTACGGAATTGGCATCGGTCTGCGCATTACCCATTACGACCACATCCTCAGCAAGAAGCCCGTCGTCGATTGGTTTGAAATCATCTCCGAGAATTTCATGGTCGATGCCGGGCGCCCGCTGCGCGTCCTCGACCAGATCCTCGACCAGTATCGCGTTGTGCAGCACGGCGTCTCTATGTATTTCGGCTCGGCGGAGCCGCTCTCCCGCGAGCACCTGCGCCGCCTGAAGACGCTCGTCAAGCGCACGAAGACACCATGGCTCTCGGACCATCTCTGTTGGGGCAGCGTGGACGGCACCTATACCCACGACCTGCTGCCCATGCCCTACACCTTCGAGGCTGCGCGCATCACCGCGCGCAAAATCCGCGAGGTACGCGACTTTCTGGAAGTGCCCGTCTGCGTCGAAAACGTTTCCAGCTACGCCGAATACCACGTCTCGGAAATGACCGAGTGGGAGTTCCTCACCGAAGTGGCCGAAGCCGCCGACTGCGGCATCCTCCTCGACGTCAACAATATTTACGTCTCCTCCTTCAATCACCGCTTCAATCCCATGGATTACGTGGAGAACGTCCCGCACCACCGCGTCGCGCAGATCCACATCGCCGGCCATTCCAAGTACCGCAAGTACATCCTGGACACGCACGATCATCCCGTGATCGATCCGGTGTGGAAAATCTACGAAGCGGCCATCCGCCGCTGTGGGCCCACCGCCACGCTGCTCGAATGGGACGACCACATCCCCTCGTTCGACGAAGTGCACGCCGAAGCGCTCAAAGCGGAGCGGTTTCTCCGCGCCGTCGCCGGTTCCCCTGCCGCGTCCGCCGCCGCGCCCGCCGCGAAAGGCCAGCTCGTCCTGCCGTGAACCTCGCCCAAATTCAACGCAAGATGGCGCGCGCCGTTCTCGCGCCGCTCGCTACCGGCTATCGCATGCGCCGCCGTGCGCCGGGCGGCGCCTCCATGCACCGTTACGCCGCCTCGTTCATCAAGCCCAACGACCGGCTTACTTCTTTTGAGCGCCTGGAAATTTACAACCGCCAGTACTGGTTTCGCGTGCTTACGTGCCTCGCGGACGATTTTCCAGGTCTTCGCGCGGTTCTCGGCGAACGGAAATTCGACCGGCTCTCCGAAGCCTATCTGGCCGAGTGTCCGTCGCGTTCCTTCACCCTGCGCAATCTCGGCTCGCGCCTCCCCGCCTGGATCGAAAAGCATCCCTCTTTCGTTCGCCCGCACACGCGCCTCGCGATGGATATGGTCCGCCTGGAATGGGCGGAAGTCGTGGCCTTCGACGGGCCTCGCGAAACTCCCATTCAGCCTCAGGACCTCGTCGAGGGCTTCGACGCGCGCATCAAGCTTCCCGTCCAGCCGTACATCACCCTGCTCGAGCTCCACTACCCCGTGGACGATCTGCTTCTCGAAGTCAACAAGAGTGCCGAGGATGGCGAGGCGGCCAGCAACGCGG
>JASHRU010000198.1 GCA_030037225.1 Candidatus Acidiferrales bacterium
ATGATCGGTTCGAGTGCTGCTTCAACAGCGCGCGGCGCGAGCTCTTCGGTGGCCAGGACGGCGCGGAATCCAGCCTCGGCGGCCATGAGTTTCAGGAGAGGCGCGGGAGCAACCCAGGGAAGGACAGCAACGGTTTTTCCGGCCCAGAGAGCGCCCAACAGGGCCGAAGCGAAGGAGGGCGCATTGGGATGAAGCAGGCCGACCACGTCACCTTCGACGCTCGTCAATTGCGCGGCGACACCGGCGGCGCGGCGTTCGAGCGCGGCATAGCCGAGCGTTTCGCGCGGTGAGACGAGCGCAGGCGCAACGGGAGTGCGCGAAGCGGTTGCGCGCACGGAGGCGAGAATGGCGCTTTCGGCAGCAGGGGACATTGGCGAGCGCCGTGGAGCATAACAAACGCGGGCATTTGCGGATAGAGGTGGGGCGGTGCTGCGCTAGTTGGCAGCAGCACTGCTCGGTAGGCTTGCCTGGCCGGTGAGTTGAAAGTGTTCGGCAGAATCGCCGACGAAGATGCGTACTTCGCCCGCGTCGATCCGCCAGCGGTGGGAATCCGGGTCGAAGTAGGAAAACGCGCGGGGGCCGAGGGGGACGGAAACCCGCTGAACCTGGCCCGGACGAAGGGTCACGCGAACGAACCCTTTGAGTTCGGAAATCGCGAGGTACGGGTCGCCAGCGCCCCGAGCGACGTACACCTGGGCCACATCACCGCCTGACCGACTCCCGACATTCACCACTTCGAACGAGACATCGAAGGTCGATTCTTCGTCCCCGGAGGTCACCTTGAGGTTGCGATAGGAAAACTGCGTGTACGAGAGCCCGAAGCCGAAGGGAAAGAGCGGATGAACGCCATTGTGCGGATAGCCGCGATAGCCGACAAGAATGCCTTCCTTGTACACGACGCGGTGAGAGCCCTCTTCGGGGTAATAGGTGTTGTACGTGGGGTTGTCTTGCTCCGCGTTTTCGAATGCGACGGGCAGGTGCCCGGAAGGATTTGCCTCGCCGAACAAGATATCGGCGAGGGCGCGGCCACCCTCCTGGCCGGGATACCACGCTTCGAGGACCGCGGGAGCGCGCTCGAGCCAGGAACGCATGTCCACGGCACCACCGGAGATGATGACGACGATGGTGTTCTTGTTGGCGGCGGCGATTTGCTGGATGAGCTCGTCCTGGCCGGGAGGCAGATGAAAGGAGCGGTCGGCGCCTTCGGTCTCCGTTTCGGGATCGAAGCCGACGGCGACCACAGCGGCATCCGCGTGGGATGCGAGCTTGACGGCTTCGGGATCCACCTCACCGGCGCGGGGGACAATGCCGAGGCGGATCCGCGGCGCCACGCGAGCGCGGTCGCGCAGATGTTCGAGGACGATTCGGTGTGGGGACGCGTCTAGAGAGAGTGTCATGGTGGAGAGTTCACACGTAGCGTGACTCCAAGCGTCAAAAACGGGCTTGTCGTCAATCCAAAGCCGGAAATGGACGTTGTCTCCGGGCACTTCGACAAAGATTTCGTAATCGCCGGCGGATTTTGGAAGGTAATAGCCCGACCAGCGCACGGAAGACCATCGTGGGGGAGCCTGGTCGGAAGGGACGCCGCCGAAAACGCCCTGAGCGTAGCTGAGGTGGGGCACGAGATAAGTCGCAACGGGCGATCCCTCAAGCGTGAGATTGTCGAAATATTCGGCGCGGAGTCCGGGCTCGCCGCCGTTCGCAGCGGTCGAGAAGTTTGTGGCCTGTGCCATTTCGGCGAAGGAAGGAATACCGCGGTTATAGGTAGTCTTCTTCGCGCCGCCGAGAAAACTCTGGATGCCTTCGAGGAAGCTCACGGCGGCAAAGGGGCGAACACCCGCGCTGCCGCCTCCGGTGACGACGGCGGGTTCAGCGTCTGGACCGAAAACGGCGATGGATTTCACCTTCGTCGCTGAGAGTGGCAGCAGGTTGCCGCGATTCTTAAGCAGCACCATGCTTTCGCGCGCCGATTGGAGAGCGGCTTCGCGGCCTTGGGGGTTATCGCGCGGGATGGAATGATCGGTTTGGTCGCGGTCGAGCCAGCCGAAGCGCACGGCGAGGCGCAGCAGCCGGCGAACTTTGTCGTCGATAGTGGCGAGTGAAACCCGGCCATCGCTCACCGCGGGCTCGAGCGTTTCGCGGGTCAGAAAGCGGGCGAACGGCATCTCCAGATCAAGTCCTGCATTCGCCGCCTCGACGCCGCTATAGGTGGCGCCCCAATCCGACATCAGCACGCCATCGAAGCCCCACTCTTTCTTCAGAATCTGCGAATCGAGCCTCGGATTCTCGGTCATGTGCTGGCCGTTGGTGAGGTTGTAGGAGGCCATCACCGCGCCGACGTGAGCTTCTTTCACCGCGGCCTCAAAAACTGGCAGGTAGATTTCCCGCAAAGTGCGGTCGTCGATTACGGCGTCAGTGTTGTGCCGGTCGAATTCCGAGTTGTTGGCCATGTAGTGCTTGATCGTGGCGCTTACGCCCTGACTCTGCACACCTTGGATATAGGCCACTGCAATGCGTGAAGCCAGCCACGGATCTTCGCCGAAATATTCGAAGTTGCGGCCGTTCATCGGCGCGCGATGAAGGTTGACGCCGGGGCCGAGCAGGAAATGGACGCCGCGGGCGCGGGCGTCGCGTCCGATTTCCAGGCCCACGCGCTCGGCCAGGCTTGTATCCCAGGTGGCAGCGAGAGCGATGCCGGCAGCCATCGTGGTGGAAGGGCCGTAGTTGCGAACGCCCAGGGGCCCGTCCGCCATTTTCAGGCGGGGCACGCCGAGCCGCGAAATGGCGTGCGTGTAAAATCCGTCAACGCCACCGAGCATGTCGATTTTTTCCTCGAGCGTCATCTGGGTGAGAATGGATTCGACGCGCCTGTCGATCGCGTCGTCTGAGGGAGGCGTGCCCGCCAGGGCCTGCGGTGACGCAAAACCGCGCAGAAGTCCAGCCACGCCGAAGCATGCGAGAAGTGTGATTACGATTCCGATAAGGAGGTTTTCCTCCAGGAGGGCAATCGCCGGTTTCGGTCGAGACAGCCTGTTATCGGCAGGGATTTTCCACATTCACAAAATCTATCTCGCCGAGTGCTGTTGACTCAATCAAAATGAAGAAAAGACTCGTTCGAGCCTTCGGGACCGCTCATGGCGCCGCGCCGTGCCGGATGAGGTAAACTCAATTCGGCGGAGACGCGGGGATGACCGGGCGACTCCGCGGCACACGTGAACCAGATGCAGCAAATCGCCGACGCATATCGCGCGGCGACCATCAAGGGCGCATGGTACGGGCCCTCGCTCGCGGAGCTTCTGGCAAAGACCACGCCCGAACTGGCGACGACGCCTGCATTGCCGGGGGGTCACACGGTTGCATCGCTGCTCCAGCACCTGCTGCTTTGGAACGAAAGAATTCGGAACACGTCGGAGACTCGTCCATTGCCGCGCTGGGAGCCGGAGAAAGAATGGGCCGAGCCGCCAATTCCGTGGGATGAACTCCTCGCACGGTGGAACCGAAGCCGAGATCTTCTCGAAGCGCGACTTCGAGAATTCCCCAATGAGGATCTGGCGAAACAGGTTCCGGGGCGCGGCTATCCTTACGAAACGATGCTTCAAGGGATCGTGCAACACGTGATTTATCACTCGGGCCAGATCGCCATGATCTTAAGCACTCTCCATAAACGTGTCGGTACGCGCTCATAGATTCAGACAACATCCAGACAGCCGACGAAGCTGCCCGCGAGTGAAGGGCGTCTGGGCCGTATTCGACTCGCGAATTGAGTTGCTGCTCGAGTGCACGAACATCGCCACTCGCGGCCGGATAGCCTCTTCCCCCCGGCGGCGAAGCACACTAGGATACTGGCCGCATGCGCCTGCCCTGGGTTATCGCGCACCGCGGTGCCTCCGCCGTAGCGCCAGAAAACACAATGGCCGCCTTCCGTCGCGCCGTGGAGATGGGAGCGGAGTGCATCGAAACCGACCTGCACCTCTCGCGCGACGGGCGGCTGATTATCGTGCATGACGCCACACTGAAGCGCACGACCTCCGGCGACGGATTCGTAAGGAACTTCACCTTCAATGAGCTGCGAGAGCTCGACGCAGGAAGCTGGTTTGCCAAGGAATTTGCCGGCGAAAAATTGCCCGCTATCGAAGAGCTGCTCGATTTAGTCGGCCAGGCGGATCTGAGCCTGTACTTGGAGATCAAGGGGGGAGCGGGTTATGGCGTGGAGCGCGCGGTGATCAGCGCGCTGCGAGGCAGAAAGGAGTCGAAGGCGGCTGTGGTCCTATGCTTCGATCCTTCGGTGCTGGACCGGATTCACCAGCTTGACCGGCTGCTGATGACTGGGCTGCTCTTCGAATCGGGAGGGGAGGAGATGGTGAGGGAAGCGGTACGGGTGGGCGCGCGGCAAATCGGGCCGCGCGGCGATTGCGTGAGCCCGGAACTCGTCGCCGACGCGCACCGTCGCGGACTGAAGGTGATCGCTTGGACCGTCAATGACGCGGCTCAGATGCGTGCTCTGGCCGCGATTGGGGTGGACGGAATCATCACGAATTATCCCAATCGTCTGCTTGCTGTGCGCGATACGTTGCCCCCGAAGTAGCCGCGGCGCGCCAGATGGCGGCGAGCTGCTCCAGCGTGAGCTGCTCGGCGCGCGCGGCGGGGGGCGCTTGCGCCGCGGTCAGCCACGCAAGGGCCTGAGCGCGTGGAGCGAGTGCTTGCAGGTTGTTCAGGAGTTTCTTCCTCTTGTGCGCGAAGCAGGCTTGCACAAAACCCAGGAATTCCCGCGGGTCAGCAACGGCGAACTGCGCTCCTGTCCCCGGCGCGCACATGCGCACTAACGAGGAAGTGACGCGCGGCGGCGGGCGAAAAGCGCCCGGCGGGATGGTCAGTGCGATTTCCGGCTGTGTATAGAACTGCGCGGCCACGGAGAGATAACCATACTCGCGCGTCGCCGGCCGGGCCACGAGGCGCTCCGCCACTTCCCGCTGAATGATTGCGTAAATTCCTGCTAGGCGCGCAGCATGCGGGAACAGCCGGTGGAGGATGGGAGAGGTGATGTAGTACGGCAGGCTGCCATAGACGAGAATGCGTCCGCCAGGCTGTGATTGTTCCGCTTCGCGAAACAGAGCCTCGAAGTCAACTTTCAGGACGTCGGCCTGGAGCAATTTGAAGTTGGACGTCGCGGCAGCCAAGCGGCGCAGGTGATGCGCGAGGGGGGGATCCTTTTCGATCGCGAAGACGCGCGCAGCCCGGCGGGCGAGTTCCGTTGTCATTTCGCCACGACCGGCGCCAATTTCAATCCAGGAATCGGAGGCGGCAACTTGCAGCGCGTCGATCACGCGTCCGCGCCAGGCCGCGTCCACGAGAAAATGCTGTCCGAGACGCTGCCCCATGGCGCGCGAGTGTAGCAGGTAATCGAAGTTTCCTACCCTGCGGAAACCTCCGCGGGGCGGCGAACGCGCTTGACGGTCGCGAGTTCCTCCTTTACCGTGAATGCCTCGCGAATCAACCGATGAGAATTCTCTTTGCAGCTTCGGAAGCACTGCCGTATGCGAAGACGGGCGGGCTTGGCGACGTGCTGGAAGGGCTTCCGCGCGCCCTTTCCGCCATGGGCCACGATGTGGCGGTGGTCCTTCCGCTGTACCGCGGGATCGGGACGCGGCGCGTGGTGCTGTCGAGCATGACCATCCCGATCGGGCCGCGGATGCACTTTCCCGCGGTTCGAGAAGGCGACCCGCTGCGCGGGGTGCGCTACTTTTTCGTGGATGCGGGGGAGTTTTTTGATCGCAACGGCCTATACGGCGAGTTCGGCGGAGAGTTTGGCGACAATCCGGAGCGTTTCACGCTGTTCAGCCGCGGGGTGATCGAGATTGCAAAGCAGGTGTGGCAGCCAGATGTGATGCATTGCCACGACTGGCAGACGGCGCTGGTCCCGGTGTTGCTGCGCGGCGTGTACGGCTTCGACCCGTCGTTCGCGCGGATCCCGGTGGTGTTTACGGTGCACAACATGGCCTACCAGGGACGCTACGGCCAGGATGTGATGTGGCGGATTGGGTTGCCGGGTCACCTGTTTCACGTCAACGCGCTGGAATTCTGGGGAGACATCGATTTTCTGAAGGGCGGCCTGCTTTTCGCGGACTACCTGACGGCAGTGAGCCGGAAATACGCGGAAGAAATTCAGACTCCGCAATTCGGCTTCGGCTTGGATGCGGTCACGCGGGCGAGGTCTTCGCGGCTGGTCGGTATCCTGAATGGCGCTGACTACTCCACATGGAACCCCGAGAACGACCGGTGGATCGCTGCGCATTACTCGGCGGCCGACACGACCAATAAAGCCATTTGCAAGCAGGACTTGATTCGCGAGCTGCGCATGCCCGAGGAGAACAATGGCCGGATGGTGGTGGGCATTGTGTCGCGATTCGTAGAGCAGAAAGGCTTCGATCTAATTGCGCAGGTGGCGCGCGAGTTTTTGGACGAGGACGTGGCCATCGTGGCCCTGGGCTCGGGCGACCACCGCTATGAGGCCTTCTTCCGCATGCTGGCGGACGCGCGGCCGGACCGCGTAGGTGTGCGCATCGGATTCGACAACGTGCTGGCGCACAAAATCGAGGCGGGCGCAGACCTGTTCCTGATGCCGTCGCGCTACGAACCCTGCGGGCTGAGCCAGATGTACAGCATGCGCTACGGAACGATCCCGCTGGTTCGCGCCACGGGGGGACTCGACGACACGGTTGAGCCATTCGAGCCGGATACGGGACGTGGGACCGGCTTCAAGTTCTGGGACGCCACCGGATCGGCGCTGCTCGACACGCTGCGTTGGGCACTTGAGTGCTACCGGAACCGGCCGGCTTGGGCGAAGCTCATGGAGAACGCAATGGCCCAGAACTTCTCGTGGGAGGTCGCCGCGGAAAAATATCTGGATGTGTACGAACGGGCCCGGGCGGTGCGGTCGGGGTAAAAAGCAGCCCGGCGAACGCCGCCGCCGGGCGCGCAACAAAGGTTCTGGTGTAGCATCTAATGGAGTCGAGAAATACGGTAATCCCGCAAAGGAGCGCGGAAAGACATGGCAGATTGTTTGGGACATGTGAACGACGCGAATTTCAAGACCGACGTGATAGAGGCCAGCAAGTCGCAGCCGGTGATGGTGGATTTCTGGGCCGAATGGTGCCGGCCGTGCTTGATGCTGGGCCCCACTGTGGCCGAAGTGGCCCAGGAAAACGCGGGAAAGATTAAAGTGGTGAAGATGAACGTGGACGAAAGTCCGGTGACGCCGTCGCAGTACAACATCCGCGGAATCCCGACGCTGCTGCTGTTCAAGGGCGGTGAAGTGGTGGGCCAGCTTGTAGGCAACCTGCCCAAAGAAGAAGTGGCCAAATTCGTCTCTTCGCACGTGTAATCGCCAGGGATAGAGAGGCGCACGCGTGGCCAGGAGCGGATGGCCCTCCGGTGACCTGAATTGCGATTGCCTTCCATTGAATCCTAAGGGTACGATAGTTCACTGGGTTACCGCTCCCGCCTTCAGGTAGCTATTCCGGCAGCATGAAGCGTGCGTTGGAGGAATCGGGCGGGGAAGCGTGCGGACGGACGGGTAGGCGGAGCGGCGCAGAACGAACGGAGGGGCTGGAGAGACGGATGGCGGCGGTCGTAATTGTCGGGGCGCAGTGGGGCGATGAAGGCAAAGGCAAAGTTGTCGATTATCTGGCCCAGTCGTTCGATATCGTGGCGCGCTACAGCGGCGGCCACAACGCTGGCCACACGGTGATCTTCAACGGCCACCGCTTTATCCTCCAGCTCATCCCCTGCGGTATCCTGCGGCCGGCGAAGCTCGCCGTGATCGGCGCCGGGGTGGTGGTGGATCCAGCGGCGCTCGTGGCGGAGATGGATTCGCTGAGCAAAGCCGGATACGACGCGACGGGCCGGCTGTTTCTGAGCAATCGAGCGCACCTGATTTTCCCCTACCACCGGCAGATGGAGGTCGCCGCGGAGGCGGCGCGGGGCGCGTCGAAAATTGGCACCACGTCACGGGGAATCGGCCCGACCTATGAAGACAAAATGTCGCGGCGCGGACTGCGCGTGTGCGACCTGATGAACACGGCTTGCTTCCGCGAAAAGCTGGCGCGCCTGGCCGCGGAGAAAGACGCAATCTGCCGGGCGGCATTCGGGAAGCCACTTGAGATTTCCGGCATCGTGGAGCAGTACGAGAAATATGCGGAGAGGCTGCGGCCGTTCGTCGCGGATACATCGGCGCTGGTGAACCGCGCGATCGCGGAAGGTAAGCGTGTGCTGCTGGAGGGCGCGCAGGGCACGATGCTGGACATCGATCACGGCACCTATCCGTTCGTCACCTCGTCGAACTCGACGGCGGGCGGCGCCTGCACCGGCCTGGGCCTGCCTCCGCACAGCATTACGGGAGTGGCCGGCATCACCAAGGCCTATACGACGCGGGTGGGAGGCGGACCTTTTCCAACGGAAATGCCCGATCTGGAGGCGAAGGATCTACGCGAGCGCGGAAAGGAATTTGGAGCGGTAACGGGACGCCCGCGCCGTTGCGGGTGGCTCGACTTGGCCATGCTGCGCTACGCGATCCAGATCAACGGGATCGATTCGCTGGTGGTGACCAAGCTGGACGTGTTTGATGCGCAGCGCGAGATTCAGGTGTGCACCGGCTACCGCTACAAGGGCAGTCCGCTGCGCGAGATGCCGCCCGACGTGGAAACGCTCGAAAGTGTCACGCCGGAATACCGCACGCTGTCCGGTTGGATGGCGCCGACCAGCAGCTTGAAGGACCCTGCCGCGTTGCCGGCAGCTGCGCGTGACTACCTGAAATTCATCTCCGACGCGCTGGGCGTTGAGATCGGCATGATATCCACGGGGCCAGAACGGGAAGCAACCTTCGTGCTGCCGGGGACGAAGCTCGCCTCCTGGCTCTGAGCTCTTGCCGTCCATGATCTCCTACCCCGAAGCCCGCCGAATCGTCGCGGAAACGGCAGCGGCCTGCTTCCAGGCTTCTCCGAGGCCCCGCGAACGCGTGCTGATTGATGCCGCAAAGGGGCGCGTGCTCGCGGAGCCGCTCGCGGCCGATCGCGACGCCCCTCCATTCGACCGCTCCACACGCGACGGCTTTGCGGTGCGGGCGGCCGACGTTGCCTCCGTTCCCGCGACGCTGAGGCTCGTGGGAGAAATCCGCGCGGGAGCCGAATTCACCGGGCAGGTTGGCAGCGGAGAGTGCGTTCAAATCATGACGGGCGCCGCAGTGCCGCCTGGCGCGGACGCGGTGGTGATGATCGAGCACACCGGGGCGTCGGCTGGAATGGTGGAGATCCACCGGAGCGTAAAGCAAGGCGCCAACGTGGTGGCACGAGGACGCGAAGCCAAGGCGGGCGCACAAGTGCTCTCCGCGGGCCAGAGGCTCGGAGTCGCGGAGATATCGATCGCCGCGCAGTTTGGGTACGCCGTACTGCCCGTGTTCGCAGCGCCGCGCGTCGGCATCCTTTCCACCGGCGACGAGATTGTGAGGGTCGAAGCAAATCCGGGCCCTTTCCAGATCCGAAACAGCAACGTCTTTTCGCTCTCGTCGCACATAAAAGCTGCGGGAGGCGCGCCTGAGCCGCTGGAAAACGTTCCCGATGAGCGCGGCGCCTTGCGCGAAAGAATTGAACAGGGTTTGATGTTCGACGCCCTGGTCCTTTCCGGCGGGGTCTCCATGGGCAAGTACGACCTGGTGGAAGAAGTGCTGCGCGAACTAGGCGCGGAGATCCGTTTCGATTCGGTAGCCATTCGTCCGGGGAAGCCCGCGGTATTTGGGGTGTGCCGCGGAAAGCCGGTGCTGGGCCTGCCCGGAAATCCGGTTTCGACAATGGTCACGTTTGAGCTTTTCGGTGTCCCAATGGTGGATGCGCTATCCGGAGCCCATCCGCGTCCGCTGGCGCTTCTGAAGGCGCGCTCCCGGCACGCCATCAGCTTGAAGGCGCCGCTCACGCACTTCCTCCCCGCGAAACTGAGCTGGGACGGAGGCGATGCGCACGTTGTGGAACTCTCCTGGCAGGGGAGCGGGGACGTGGCTGCGCTGGCGCAGGCAGATTGTTTTCTCGTTGTGCCGGAATCGAGGCTAGAATCTCCGGCCGGCGAATGGGTGGACGTGGTCTTGTGGCGCGACCGCGTGTGAGAGAAGCGCGCGAGCGGCGAGGCAGCGTGAAACGCACAGAGAGCCAATCCAAACGGATTCTTTCTCACTACCGCGCCGACCGGCGAGGTGGCGGAGTGCAGATGGTGGATGTGTCTCGAAAGCCGGTGACGAAGCGGACGGCGCGAGCGCGGGGATTCATCCGCATCGGTGGCGCGGCGCTCTCGGCCATTCGCCGGCGGGCCGTGCCCAAAGGCGACCCGCTCGAAATCGCGCGAATTGCAGGCATCGCTGCCGCCAAACGCACCAGCGAGCTGATTCCGCTCTGTCATCCCCTGCCGCTCACACACGTTGACGTGACCACGCGCCTCCGCCACAATGGGGTCGAAATCGAAGCGCGGGCGGCGACGAATGCGCAGACCGGAGTGGAAATGGAAGCGCTCGCCGCCGTCACCGTGGCCGCACTGACCGTTTACGACATGGCCAAAGCGCTCGACCGCGGCATGGAGATTACCGGCATTTACCTGGTCGAAAAAACCGGAGGACAACGCGGCGATTATCACCGCCGCCGGGACGCCACGCGAGAGGCATCGCGGAGGCGCGCGCGATGAAGGCCGTCCGCGTGCTGGTGGTGGAAGATAATCCCCTCGTTCGTGAGCTGCTCGTGAAGGGTTTCGAGCCGCATGCCGAAGTCTTGGCGGCAGGGGACGGCGTGGATGCGCTGCTGAAGGTGGTCGAGCAATCGCCGGACCTGATTGTATGCGACTACAAAATGCCGGGAGTGGATGGAAGGCAGTTCTACGAAAAAATCCGGATCCGCGAGGCAAGCAAGAATACACCATTCATCTTTCTCGCCGGCCGGGCTGATCTGGAAGAGAAACTGCGCCCGCTGGTTGAAGGCGTGGAAGACTTCGTCCAGAAGCCGTTCTACGTCAAGGAACTGGTGCGGCGCGCGAAAAAGGTGATTGACCGCCTGCAGCTCGAAAAACTTCAGCAGAAGGCGAAGCGCCCCGGCGTGCTGGAAGGACGGCTGGAAGAAATGAGCATTATCGACCTGCTCCAGTCGCTC
>JASHRU010000199.1 GCA_030037225.1 Candidatus Acidiferrales bacterium
CGCTGTGGGGCGGACAGATACGGTTCACGTCGGCGATGCTGTACGCGATTGGATTCGTAACGCTGTTCGTCTCGGGCGGACTCTCGGGGCTGTTCCTGGCGCAGCCGTCGGTGGACCTCTACCTGCACAACACCTACTTTGTGCCGGCGCACTTCCACCTGGTGATGGGCGTGGCGGCGATTTTCGGAATGTTCACGGCGACGTACCTCTGGTTCCCGAAAGTAACGGGAAGGAAGCTGAACGAGACGCTCGGGAAAATTCACTTCTGGCTCACGTTGCCCGGAACGTACGCGATTTTCATGCCCATGCACTACCTAGGGCTGGCCGGAGGAATCCGGCGGTATGCCGATGCCACGGCGGTGCAATACCTGCCGGCGCTGCAGCCGATCCAGTACTTCATTTCGATCGCAGCGTTTGTGACCATCTCCGCGCAACTGCTGTTCCTCGTGAACCTGGTGTGGAGCCTGAAATACGGAGAGAAGGCGGAGGTGAATCCGTGGGAGGCCACCACGCTCGAGTGGACCATCCCATCGCCGCCGCCGCACGACAACTTTGGAGGGCACGAGCCCTCCGTGTATCGCGGGCCATACGAGTACGGCGCGCCCGGATATAAAGAGGATTATTTGCCGCAGAACATCGAGCCGGGAAAACTGGTGACTGAGGCGGGAGACTAGAGAACGGCGGGGAACTATGCCGGGCGCATTCATAGTCGATGATCTCGAGATTTCCTCGAGCGGAGGCCCGGGCGGTTCGTCGCCGGCGGGTCCGCCGGAAGGCCGCGGAGGAGGAAACGGCGGGCGGGGCGGGGGCGACGGGGATTCCTCGTCTGCGCCACGGCCGCGCGGAGTTTCGCGGCGGATTTACTTCACGGGCATCTGGCTGGCGCTGGCGGCGATTCTGATGTTCTTCATGTCGCTGGTGAGCGCGTACATTGTGCGGAAGAGCTCGGCGGACTGGCGGGCGGTGCTCCTGCCGCGCGTGCTGTGGCTGAACACCGCGGTGCTGCTGCTGAGCAGTTGGGCGCTGGAAGCGTCGCACCGGGCATGGGAACGCGAGGACGCGAAGGCGTTTCGCGCCTGGTGGGCGGCGGCGACGGCACTGGGAGTGATGTTTCTGGCGGGACAACTGGTGGCGTGGAGGGAGATGGCGGCGGCGGGCGTGTATCTGGCGACAAATCCGAGCAGCAGCTTCTTCTATCTGCTGACGGCGGCGCATGGGCTGCATTTGGCCGGGGGATTGGCGGCGCTGGTGTACGTGCTGTCGCGGGACTGGATGCGGCTTCGCGCGTCGGGCGGGGTGGCCGCGGAAGTCGCGGGGATTTACTGGCATTTTATGGACGGGCTGTGGGTGTTCCTGCTGCTCGTCCTGACACTGGGACGGTGACGCATGACGGAATCGCACAGCGAGGCAGTGGCGGGAGCATGGAGCGGAGGCGGTTCGCCGTACGCGATGGGCCACAAGAAGCTGGGGATGTGGCTGTTCATCGTGTCGGACGTGATGACGTTCACGGCCCTGCTAATGGCTTACAGCTATTCGCGAGTGGCGAATCCGGATTGGCCGCGTCATGTGTTTCCGATCTGGCCGGCGATCGCCTTCTCGACAACGATGACGGTTGTGCTGCTGGCGAGCAGCCTGACGATGGTGATGGCAGTTGCGGCGGCGCACCGCGGAAACCGGGGCGCGACAGTGAAATGGCTACTGGCAACGATGGCGGGCGGGCTGATCTTCTGCGCGCTGCACATCACGGAATGGTTCCATTTGATCGAGGAGGGAGTGCGGCTGTTCCGGAATCCATGGGGATCGCCGCTGTTCGGGGCGACATTTTTCGGGATCACCGGGCTGCACATGACGCACGTGATGTGCGGGGTGTTTTATCTGGGCGTGATCGCGTTCGGGTTCGGGACCTCGCGGTTCAGCGACGAGGACGTGGAAGTGAGCGGGCTCTACTGGCACTTCGTGGACCTGGTGTGGATGTTCGTGTTCCCGATGGTCTATTTGATGAGCGTGAAGTACTAACGAGGAGAGGGGAATGAGCGGACACGCGGAAGCGGCGCACGCGGAGGAACACGCAGGGTCCACGCGGCTGTTCCTGATCGTGTGGATCAGCCTGGTGGTGATCACCATGGGCGAGGTGTACATCGCGTATCTGGAGTTTCCCGCAGTGACGATGCTGCTGATGCTGATCGGACTCTCGGTGCTGAAAGCGGGACTGATCGTGGCCTATTTCATGCACATGCGGTTTGAAAAATTCGGGCTGTTTCTAACGCTGGTCCCGGCGACGATTTTCTGTATCGGCATGATGACGGTGATTTTCCCGGACAGCATGCGCCTGTTCCATATCCGGATGCTGCACTGAGGCGCTCTGGGCCGGGGGTAGAACGCGAGAGATGAAGAGGCTGTTGAAAATCGGGGCGGCGATGGCGGCGACGCTGGCAGCCGCGCCACGCGCGCTGGCGCAGGGCTGCGCCATGTGTTACGCGGACGCCGCTGCGCAGAGCCCGCGAGCGCGGCACCAATTGGACCTCGCCATATTGACGCTGCTGGTGCCCAGCGTGCTGATGTTCGCGGGAGTATTGGTGGCGGCGTTCCGGCGGCGCGAGCGGAATGCGGCCGAGGGCGAAGAGCTGGGGCCCATCACACCCGCCCCGGGGATTTCCATTTCTGCAAAGGGCCGCCGGCTGGCAGCAGGCCCCTCACCCGAAAGCGTTTAGCGCACGCCAGAATCTTTCGATTTCCCCGCCGCGGATTTCGCGCACCAGCAGCGACTCAATCCTGTACAGATAAGAAAATGAGATTCTCCGTGTCAGTGGACCACGGCGGTGGCCACGGCGCCGGCGACGCGTTCGATTTGTCCGGGGGTCAGCTCGGGATAGATGGGGAGAGAGAGGACTTCGAGCGCGGCGCGCTCCGCGCGGGGCATGGAGCCGGGTTGATAACCGAGATGGGCGAACATGGGCTGGAGATGGAGCGGGACGGGATAATAGACAGCGCTGGCGATGCCTTCGGCGGCGAGGTGCTTCTGGACGCGCTCGCGGTCGGCGAGACGGACGGTGTACTGGTGGAAGACGTGAGTCGAACCGGGCGCGAGGCGCGGAAGGACGAGGCCGGGGACGGCGCGGAGGAGTTTGTCGTAGCGCGCGGCATGCGACTGGCGCGCCGCATTCCATTCGGTGATGTGGCGCAGCTTTACACGGAGGATGGCGGCCTGGAGCTCGTCGAGGCGGCTGTTCCATCCCTGCTCCTCGCTAATGTATTTGTGCGCGACGGCGCCGTGGCCGCGGAGGCTGCGCAGGCGGTCTGCGGCCTCGAGCGAGGAAGTGAGGATCATGCCGCCGTCGCCTGCGGCGCCCAGATTCTTGGTGGGATAAAAGCTGAGACAACCGAACTCGCCGAAGGAACCGGCGGGCCGGCCGCCGCGGGTGGCCCCGATAGCCTGCGCGGCGTCTTCAATGACGACGATGCGAGCCGAGTCGGCGACCGTCAAGATTCTTTCCATGTCTGCGGGCTGGCCGAAGAGATGAACGGGGATGATGGCTCTGGTGCGCGGCGTGATGCGGCTTTCGAGTTGAGAGGGATCGAGGTTGAACGTATCGGGGCTGATGTCGGAGAAGACGGGAGTCGCACCGAGCAGGCTGACCGTATCGGCGGTGGAGATGTAACTGAACGCGGGAACGATGACTTCGTCGCCGGCGCCGACGCCCGCGGCGCGGAGGGCGAGCAGAAGGGCGTCGGTGCCGGAAGCGACGCCGACAGCGTGCGGAGCGCCGCACAGTTTGGCGATTTCCTGCTCGAAGGCTTCGACCTGAGGGCCGAGAATGAATTTTCCGCTGCGGAGGACATCTTCGATTGCGGCGCGCAGCTCGTGCTCAATGGTTTGGAACTGGGCGACGAGATCGAGCATGGGAATGGGGGTGGGCATCAAAGCCCCTCTTCCGGCAGCGGCAAAGGTCTAGTTGGCTTCACTAGTTCCAGGCCCTGAGTCAGTCGACAGACAAGTCCCCGAGCTTCGGGAGGCTGTGCCACGAGACTAGCGGAGACGCGCAGGGGGGTCGGCCGGTACGGGCATCTCCGCGGAGGGCGGAGCGGAAGCAGTATCGGCATGACGGGAAGGCGCGGGACGCGGGAGGCCGAGGCCACGGTTCATCTCCAGGTGATCCTTTGCGCAGGCCGGGCAATAGGATTTTCCGGTTTCGTCGTCGCGCAGGCTGACGAGTTCGTAGCAGCCGTGAATGCACTCGCAGTATCCGGTTCCTGCCGACGTTTTGATGGGAACCAGGGCCATGAGGGAGCCTCCGCGAAGGATAGTAGCGGGACGAGCGATGAGAGGCAAGCGGAAGGGATGACAGAGGTAGCGGAGGAGTGGCGCAGTCAGTCGCGAACCACGAATTGCCGAAGTCTCGCAACGTGCCCGGCAAGGGTGCGCCGCGGAGAAGAGGCGCACAGCTCCCTCCTGTGCCGGGCAAAGTGAAAGCCTGTGCTGCCTACTGGACCTTCGTTTCGTAGTCGTGGAAGGGCTTCTGGTAATTCTGGCGGAGTTCGACCCAAACGGTGTCCGGGATGGTGTCAAAAATTTCGACGACCCGGGGATCAAATTGGGATCCGGCATGCCTCCGGATTTCATCTTTCGCTTTATCGAGCGCAAGGGCCTTGCGATAGGGGCGGTCGGAGATCATGGCGTCGAGCGTGTCGGCCACAGCAAACAGACGGGCGCCCAGAGGGATCTGGTCGCCCTTCAGATTGCGCGGGTAGCCGGAGCCGTCGAATTTTTCCTGGTGAGAGAGGACGATTTCCGAGGCCTCGCGCAAAAATGGGATGCGCTCGAGGACCTGATAACCGATGTCGCAGTGCGTGCGCATGATGGCGGTCTCTTCCGGAGTGAGCGGACCGGGCTTGCGCAGGATGCTGTCCGGGATGCCCATTTTTCCGATGTCGTGGAGGAAGGCGCCGCGGGCGATCTGGCGGAGTTCGGCCTCGCCGACGCCCATGGCGCGCGCCATCACGATGGTCATGGCGGTGACGCGCTGGCAATGGCCTTCGGTCTCGGCATCTTTGAGGTCGAGCGCGCTGGCCAGGGCTTCGAGTGTGTAGTCGTAGGATTGTTCGAGCTCCTCGAGAGCCTG
>JASHRU010000200.1 GCA_030037225.1 Candidatus Acidiferrales bacterium
TGGCCATCCCCGCGCTGGGGCCCTATCCGCGCGAGGGCGAATACGAGCATTGCCTGACGCTCGAGGGGCCGCGCGGCGAATTTCTTCCGCTTTCGGCCGCGGCGGTCGAATGGCTGATTCGCGCGATTGAATATTCGCGCGCGATTCCGACCGCCGAGCGCCGGCGCGCCGCACTCGCTCGCGAGGCGAAGAAGGACGCAGACTTCGAATCCTGGGCCTACGACCGGCTGGACGACGCCGTGCCGGCGTTCCACGCCCAGCCGTTTGTTGTGAGGCCCTAGCGCCGGCTCTGGGATCTTCGGCAGCGGGCTTTGCCGCCTCGTTGTAGGGGCACGACATGTCGTGCCCCTACTTCCACGGCCGCATCCGCTGTATTGATTTTGCGAGCTCGGACCCGCGCCGATTTTGCGGCGTGTCTCCGTCCTTTTCACTTACTTCTTCTGCAGAGGTTCTCCATGACCGACCGCCGTGAATATCTCAATCGCGACGACTGGGCCGTCATCGCGAACATCTCCGACCAGGCGTTCCACTCCGACCAGGCCGGACTGGGGCTCTACACGATTCCGGCGTGCCCGGCGGGCCAGCTCTACGGCCGGCTGACCGTGTACGGCCGCACGGAGCTCTACGACCTGGGCGACGATCGCAAAGGCGAACGGTACTGGGCGGCGCGCGTGATCGCCCGCTCGCTGCTCGCCGAGCACAATCCCGACGCGGACCTGCGCCGCTACGGAGTGTTTCTGTGCGCCGGCGATGCGCCGCTCGAATCCGAGCTGCGCGATGCCGCCCTGCGCCGCGATGCTTATTTCTACGAGCAGGTGGAGCAGGCCGACGCGCTCTATGCCCGCGCGCCCAATCGTCCCGAGCTGATTTCCGACGTGCAGCGGCGCGCCGCGCGCCAGTTGGGTCTCGACCGCCCGTGGCTCGTGAAAATCGCGCCCATGCAGGACTGCCCGGTGTGCGGCGATCCGGTAAAAGTCGGCGTGGCCATGTGCCGCCACTGTGGCGCCGTGCTCGACGCGGAGAAGGCAGCGCGATACAGCGTGCACGCCCCGGCGGGTGTGTCTGCTGCGGGCGGTGCGCGCACCCTGGCAGGGCTGCCGGCTGCTGCGCCCGCCGGTGCAGAGCTGGCCGCTGCGTCTGCGCCGGCATCGGTCGAGGCGCCGCGCAAAGCGCGCTGAGTTATCTTCGTAGGGGCACGACATGTCGTGCCCCCTACCAGCAGAAGCCGCTCCGCTATGTCCGCGTCCTACGTGCTACATTCCATTCCTCAGCGGTTCTGAGGAGGTTCCTCTCATGCGTCATCGCGTCTACATGATTCTGGCCCGGCTCGGCGTGCTGGCCCTGGCATTGTTTTTTCCGCTCGCGGCGCGCGCGCAGGGGTCGCGGCATGACGACATCGTGCTGAACCGTTTCGGCCAGCCCGTTGCGGGCGCGTCCGTCACCGTGTGCACATCCGGCGCCACGGGCACGCCCTGTTCTCCGCTGGCCAACGTTTATTCCAATTTGGCGCTGACGCAGGCGCTGGCGAATCCGTTTACCTCCGACGGCCAGGGCAACTATTACTTCTACGCGGCGCCGGGACGCTACATCATCCAGATTTCGGGCGCCGGCGTGAGCACCACGACGATCCCCGACGTCCTGCTCCCTGCCGATCCCACTTCGCCCAGCTATCAGTCGCTCAGCGTCGCGCAGAACATCAGCGCGGTGAACCTGAGCCTTTCCGGGGCCCTGAGCGTATCGGGCGGCATCAGCTCGCCGAGTACGCTCAGCGCACCCCAGCAGGGCAGTTCCGCTCCGAACCAGCTAGGCGTCCAGTGGTCTCCCGGAATCGCCACGGGCGTATGCCAGGTTCCCGCGGCGCCGACGGTACAGACGGAGACGATCTCGAGCGGCACGGGGAATTTTGTGGGCGGGGCGACCTACTATGTCGAAATCACCCTGTACAACCGCAACGGGCAAACCACGCCCAGCGCGGCGACTGCCTACACGCCCTCATCGGGCTCGACGAACCGCGCGTTGGTGCAGATCTCCGATGCGAGCTACCGCTCCGGCTGCTACGGTTACCGCGTGTACATCTCAGCGAGCGGCCCGGGAGGGCCGTTCTACGAAGCGCAGGCGTGGACGCTGCCGCAGGCGAGCATCAGCAGTTGGTCGCGCAGCGCGGGCGGCGTGGTGACGGTTACGACGACAGCGGCGCACGGATTCGGTCCCGGCCAGTACGTGACCATCAGTGGGGCGGCGAACGGAACCAACGGCACGAGCATCAACGGCTCGTTCTACCTCATCGGCCAGCAGGGTTCCTCCCCGACAAAATTCTTTCTCTTCCAGTACCTGGGTGCGGACAGCAGTTCGACGGCGCAGGGAACGGCAACGGTGATCGCGGGTCTAGGCAGCGACAGCTACGGCCACATGGCGCCCGGCGATTTCATCGTCGCTGCAGTGCCCACGAGTGGAAATCAGCCGCCGACGTCGAACACGGCGGCGATTGATCCTATTCAGGTAGCGCTCAACTACACCTGCATCTATCCCAACAATTCGTGCACCAGCGGAGAACTTGTGGTGCCGCAGGGTTCGCAAACGCTCACCACGCCGCTGATCCTCTCAAACCAGCAGGCCGTGGTGGGCGTGAACAAAGGCGGCGCGGGCGGCAAATCGGAGCTCTACTGCCCGTGGGCGGATCTGAATCTGGGCTGTGTGATGGTGCTGGGAACGGTGAACGGGCTGCGCGTGGAAGGTCTGGACATCGAATCGTCGGGGCACGGAATCATCGTGGGCTCGGAAGGCGGCTTCTCCAACGGCTCCAACAGTATCTTCACGAACAACAACATCGTGTCGGGCAGCATCGCGGGCATGTACGCCGCTGTGGTTTATCGCGGCATCGCCT
>JASHRU010000201.1 GCA_030037225.1 Candidatus Acidiferrales bacterium
TACAGAAATTGGGGCGGCCTGGCAATCGTGATTTCTCTTCTTTCCGTAATGTTAGCAATGCCAACGGGTGTCGCGGCGCAATCCAGCTCGGGAACCACGGAGGAAGTTAAGGTGATTGGCCACCTGAAGCTCTCGGGGATCCATGTGAACGAAATGTTCGTGCAGCACCGCAACGACAAGGACTACTTGTATCTGCATCGTCCGACGCGGCAGGCGTTCGCACTGGTGGACGTAACCAAGCCGGAGAAGCCTATGCTCGTCGAACGGGCCACGATGGCAGAGGCTTCGCGAGCAAAGGTGGACGTGGATCTGGCGAACCCGTCGCTGGCCATCGCCGTGGCGCCGGAAGACCGCGCGGGCGTACTGCCGGCGAAGGAAACGGCAGGGAGCGATCCCGCGACAGCGGCAACGTTGCCGAAGGAAACACTCCGGCTTGTGGACCTTTCGAATCCGAAGCATCCGCGCGTGCTCAAAACGTTTGCGGGGGTCACCAGCTTTTTGCCCGACGACAGAAGGAAGCTCATTTATATCGTGAGCGAAGACGAACTGGCGATCATGCGGCACCGGCAATCGCGGCCCATGCCTTTGTGCACGTCGGAAGACGCTCTCACGTTTGAGCCGAATTGCCAGTAGTGTGAAGCCGGCTGCGGCGAGCCTCGCGGCCAGCCCCTACGCCACGAAGCGGGCGTAGCGGCTAGTCCAGGCTCGCGAGCCGCCCCGGCGGTGCTGGTGGATGTGGATCGGCACCTCCGGCGAAACGCCGGGCGAGGCAGAGGGTTCATCGTCTTTCGTTTTTTCTGGTTTTGGGTTCCGTTGCGGCCCGATCGGAATCAGCTACCTCCGCTATCGGGTGAGTGGCCGTAGAATATGGCCGCGGCCGAATCCATCGGGAACCGCGAGCTTCGGGACCCGGAGGGAAATTTATGGCCCATAGTTCAATTTCGCTCGCGCTGCTCGAGGAGTTGCGGCGCCTGAGCACGTGCGTGGTCGCGAGCGCCATCGAGACGTTTGAAATCCGGCTGCCCAACGTGGGGTTCGCGGATTCGCGGGTGCACTGCATTTTCACGGAATTACCCGCCATCATCGGCTTCGCGGCCACGGCCCGGGTGCGCAGTTCGACGCCGCCCATGTCGGGAGCGACGTATTACGCACGGCCGGATTGGTGGAAAGCGATCCTGGAAATACCCGCGCCGCGGATCGCCGTGTTGCAGGACGAGGATGAGCCGCCTGGACTGGGCGGATTTGTTGGAGAAGTGCACGCGAACGCGCTGGCGGCCTTGCGGTGCGCCGGGCTCGTAACCAACGGCGGCGTTCGCGACCTGCCTCAGGTGCGCGCAATTCCCTTCCCCATGTTCGCAGGCAACGTGGCCCTGTCACATGCCTACGCGCACATCTCGGGCTTCGGCACAACCGTGGAGGTTGGCGGACTGAAAATCCAGCCCGGCGACCTGCTGATGGCCGATCTTCACGGGGTCATCTCCATCCCGATGGAGATCGCGGCGCAGGTGCCGGAAGTCGCGGCACGGATCCAAAAGGTGCGCCGCGAAATGGTGAGTCTCTGCCGCAGCGAGAATTTCTCGATGGAACGGCTTCGCGAAACGGGCGAAGCCTGCGGATTCATCCGCTATCAGGAGCCGTATATGCAGAAAATGGGAACAAAGCGAGGCGCATCATGACGCCGCGGGGCAGCGCAAGGAGAGTCCCGCCGGGCACGCGCGTGCTTGCGCCCGTGATGGCTCTGGCTGCGGTGCTGGCCGGGTGTGGGCGTGCCAAGGAGGTGCGCGCGAACGATCCGGAAAACGCGCCCTCGGCCACGGTGGCCAAGGTGGTACGGCAGAACGTCACGGATCGGCTGGAAATTGCGTCGGAGTTCCAGCCTTTTCAGGAAATCGACGTGTACGCGAAAGTTTCCGGCTACGTGCAGAAGCTGAACATCGACTGGGGCACGCACGTGCGCGAGGGCCAGTTGATGGCCGTCCTGGAGGTTCCGGAGCTGGAGCAGAAGCTCCAGTTGGATGCGGCGGCGCTGCGCAAGAGCCAGCAGGATCTGCGGCACGCACACGATGACCTGAACCGGGCACAATCCGCCTACGACGTGGCGCACATCACCTACACGCGCCTCGCCGAGGTGCAGAAGGCGCGGCCCGAACTGGTGGCGCAGCAGGACATCGACGTGGCGCAGGGGAAGGACCAGGAAGCGGACGCGGCATTATCGGGCGCCAAGGCGGGACTCGCGGCGGCGGAGCAGGCTGTGGCCGTTGCACAGGCGGCGCTGGACATGGACAAAGCCTATTACGCGTACTCGCGCATCACGGCGCCCTTCGACGGCGTGGTGACGGAAATGTACGCGTTCACCGGAGCGCTTCTGCCCGCGGGCACCTCGTCGAACAAAGGCGACCTGGCGCTCTGCCGGCTCTCGCAGAACAACAAACTGCGGCTGGTGATCCCGCTGCCGGAACGGGCTGTGCCCAGTGTGTCGATCGGCGAGACGGTGAGCATGACGGTATCGTCGCTGAACAAAACGGTGCAAGGGAAAATCGTGCGGGTTGCGGGGGAAATCGACAAGGACACGCGCACGATGCACACCGAACTGCAGGTGGAAAATCTCAATTACGAACTGATACCGGGGATGTACGCGTCGGTGGAAATCGGGCTGCACACGGCGCAAGACGCGCTCACCATACCGCTCGAAGCGTTTCAACCCTCCGGAGAGGGACGCGGAATGGTGCTGGTGGTGAACGAGGCGAACAAGATCGAGCCGCGGCGGGTCGAGGCGGGGATACGAACCGCTTTTCTGGTTCAGATTTTGAACGGCGTGAAGGAGGGGGAGTTCGTGGTGATCGGAGATCAGGGCCAGTACAAGGGCGGTCAACTGGTAAAGCCTGTGGCGATGCAACCTGCAAAAACGGAGTGAGATAAACCATGCCAGGATTTTCGTTGAAACACCCTTATTTCGTGATCGTGGTGTGCATGTTCATCATCGTGCTGGGGCTGACCAGCATGAGCCAGATGCCCGTGGACATGTTTCCGCCGATCAATATTCCCGTGGTGCTGGTGGCCACGTTTTACAACGGCATGCCACCGGAGCAAATGGAAGCGGACATCACGGACACGTTCGAGCGGTTCTTTACTCTGGGAAGCGGAATCGACCACATGGAATCGCGGTCGATGACCGGAGTAAGCCTGATCAAGGTGTATTTCCAGACGGGAACCGACGCGAACGCCGACGTGACGCAACTATCGAATCTGGCCTTGGCGGACCTGCGGCGGCTGCCACAGGGGACGCTGCCTCCGGTGGTGCTCAGTACAGGAGCGTCCAATCTCCCCGTATGCCTGCTGACGGTGGAAGGCAAAGATCTGACGGAAACACAGCTCCACGACTTTCTTCAGTACCAAATCCGCAACCAGATTGCGGGCGTTCCGGGAGCCACCGTGCCGCCGCCCTACGGAGGGCGCTATCGGCAACTGATGGTGTACGTGGATCCGCTGAAGCTGCAGGCGCACCAGCTGAGCCCGATGGACGTGGTGCGGGCGACAAACGACTCAAACCTGATCTTGCCGGCCGGGGACGTACGCATTGGGCCACTGGACTACAACATCTACACCAATGCGCAGGTGACAGACGGGCATGCACTGAACGATATTCCGCTGAAAACAGAGGGCGAAAAAACCGTGTTTGTCTCCGACGTAGGACATGCCGAAGACGGGTCATTTTTCCAATACAACATCGTGCGGGTGAACGGACAGCGCTCCGTATATGTCCCGGTCCAGAAGCAGGGCGGCAACACCAACACGATCGCCGTGGTCAGCGGCATTCGGCGCGCCATTCAGAAGCTGCGCGACATTCCCGAGCAGTTAAAAACCCACGTAGCTCTGGACCAGTCCGTGTTCGTCAAAGACGCCATTTGGACGGTGGTCCGCGAAGGCGCGATGGGTCTGGTGCTCACGGGGCTGATGATTTTGCTGTTCCTCGGCGACCGGCGGGCCACCTTCGCGGTATTCCTGAATATCCCCATCGCGGTGATGATCACCTTTTTCATCCTCCACCTTCTCGGCAGGTCCATCGACAGCATGGTGCTCAGCGGCCTCGCGCTCGCGTTCTCACGGCTGATTGACGATTCCGTGGTGAGCCTGGAAAACATTTTCCGGCACCTGGAAAAGGGCGTGGCCCCTATGAAGGCGGCGCTCGAGGGCGCGAACGAAGTGGCGCTGCCGGTGCTGGCCATCATGCTGGTGGCCGTGGTGGTGTTCTTCCCGGTGACGCTGCTCTTCGGCGTGAGTTCGTACCTGTTCGGAGCGCTGGCCTTGGCAGTTGTGCTGGCGCTGGCTGCTTCGTACTTCTGCGCGATGACGATCGTGCCGCTCTATTGCGCGCACGTGCTGAAACCTGTGCACAGCCACGGGGAGGAAGCTGAGGCGAAGAGCTGGGGCGGGCGGTTCCATGCCGCCTTCAACCGGAAATTCGAAGCCATGCTCGACGTTTACGCGCGCGGGGTGCGCTACGTGCTCGACCGGCCCTGGCAAACGCTGGGTGCATTCGGCGGTCTGCTGGCCGCCTGCCTGCTGCTGATCCCGTTGGTGGGCGTGGCCTTCTTCCCTCGCACCGACGCAGGGCAGTTTGTGATGAACCTGAAAGCTCCGAGCGGGACACGCATCGAGCTGACCAATGACTATGTGAAGCGCGTCGAGCAAATCGTGCGCGAGACGGTGTCGAAGGACGACCTGGACACCATCATCTCGAACATCGGCGTCTTCCCCGACCTTTCGGCACTGTTCACACCCAACCAGGCTATGCACACCGCCTACGTGCAAGTGGGCCTGAAGGAGGACCACAAGGGCGACAGCTACGTGTACATGGACCAGGTGCGCCGGCGCATCGCCGCAGAGATGCCGGAGCTGCGCACGTATTTCCAGTCGGGCGGGCTGGTGGATTCTGTCCTGAACCAGGGAGTGCCGGCGCCGATCGATCTGCAAGTGAGCGGAATGAACCTGAAAATGTGCCGCACGCTCGCGAACCATCTGGCCGAACAAATCCGAGGGATGAAAGGGATATCCGACGTATATATTCCGCAAGACCTGGATTATCCCGGACTGCAGGTGAACGTGGACCGCGTGCGGGCGCAGCAATTGGGACTCTCGCCGCAGGAAGTAATCAGCAACATGATAACGGCGCTGACCTCGGACGTAGTGATCTCCCCGAGCTACTGGGTGGACCCGAAGAGCGGGAACAACTATTTCGTGAGCGTGCAATATCCGGAGAACCGCGTGGGGTCGTTCCGGGATTTGGAGGCCATGCCGCTTCGCGCTCCGAATCTCAAGGAGCCCACTTATCTGGGCCAGGTGGCCAAGGTGAGTCCCACGCTCACGCCCACGGTGGTGGATCACTATCAATTGGAGCGCACCATCGACGTCTATGTGGCGCCTTCCAGGGAAGACCTTGGCGGGCCGGCCAAGCAAATCGAAAAACTGGTGAACGAGCTGCAGCTCCCGCCGAATATCCGCGTGGACATTCGCGGGCTGGTGATCACGATGCAGGAGTCGTTCCGCAGTTTCGCCTTTGGACTGCTGCTGGCTATTTTGCTCGTGTATCTGATCATGGTGGCGCAATTCCGCTCGTTCGTGGATCCCTTCCTGATCGTGGTGGCCGTACCCACCGGCCTCGTGGGCGTGATTCTGGTGCTGGCGTTGCCGGGCACCACGCTGAACATTCAGTCCCTGATGGGAATCGTGATGCTGCAGGGCATGGTAGTGTCCAACAGCATCCTGATCGTGGACTTCTCCAACGTGCTGCGCGCCGAAGGCCACTCGCTGAAGGAGGCGGTCACACGGGCCTGCCGCATCCGCCTGCGTCCCATCCTGATGACCTCGCTGGCCACGGTAGCGGGTCTGCTGCCGATGGCGTTCAAGATCGAGACGGGCAGCGAAGCCTACGCTC
>JASHRU010000202.1 GCA_030037225.1 Candidatus Acidiferrales bacterium
ATAATGCGCAAGACCGAAAGCTCTGCCGAGCTGGGCCAGACTGGCCAGCAAGTGACGCTTGAGAAACTAGTAACGCTTGCGCCCTTCGAGCCCGGAAAGTATAAGATTACGGTGCAGATCACCGATAAGCTCAGCAAGCAAACGATATCTCCCGCCGCCGAATTTACCGTGAGAATGCCCGCGCCGGCGACGGCCACGAACTGAGCCAAGAGGAGGAAGTCGGGAAGTGAGCAGGCAGGGCAAACAGCTCGGATTCGCAGTGCTGATCGCGCTGCTCTCCGCAGCGACGGCGGCCGCACAGGCGCCCAGCGGCGGCCGTTTGGCCGGCGTGGTACTGGATTTCGCCGGCAAGCCACAGATGGGAGCCACAGTCTGGGTAACAGCCCAGGGGCCGTCGGGCGCGGAGACGCTTCGAGCGCGGACGAACCAAGCCGGACGGTTCCTGCTGGATAAACTTCCGGTAGGTGCGTACACGATCCGGGTGACACTGGGAGGCTTTCTTCCTACGATTTCGCGAAATGTGGTGGTGAGCGCCAATGCCACCACAGTTCTAAAGCTGGAGCTCGACACACTCTTCTCCACCGTTTCGCACATGCGCCAGCCGCCCAAATCCGGCACCGAGCCCGACGACTGGGACTGGGTTCTGCGCAGTTCTGCGGACACGCGTCCGGTGCTGCGCTGGAACGGCAACGATGATGACAGCGGTTCTCCCGATAGCGCCTCCGCGCGCAACAACACTCCGCGGGCCAGAGTGGAACTGACTTCCGGAGGTACTGAGCCGGGAATGGTCAGCTCGCTGACGCAGAGTGCCTTCGCCTACGACCAGCCGATTGGAATGTCTGGACAACTTCTGCTGGCCGGGCAGTTCAGTTACGACGCGGCAGGCACGGCGGGACTGGCCACCACGTGGGCCCCGTTCGGCTCCTCCGCCGATGCGCCCCGCACCACTGTGGCGCTGCAGCAGTATCGGATTGGAGAAGAAACCGCAGGGCCTATGCTGCGAACGCTGCGCAGCGAGCAGGCCGGCAGCACTCACGTGGGGAGCCGGGTAACGATTCACTATACCGCGGAATATGTGTGGGTCAGCCTGCGCACCTCCTCCTCCGCCCTCCATCCACGCGCCGATGTGACCATGCAGCTCTCGCGGAACTGGACGGCCACTGTTTCCGCCGGATCGCAGCCAGCGAACGGCCAGATCGGTCCTGCCGATCTGGAATCTGCAGTGAGCCAGTTGGGTGTGTTCCCTGCGGTGATGTTCCACAACGGCAGCCCCACCATAGGGAACGGATGGCATGAGGAACTCCGGCTCGAGCATCGCGTGGTGAAGAACGGCACGGTCTCTTTGGCCGGTTTCCGCGATCAGTCGTCGCGCACGGCTGTGTTCGCCACATCGGTGGGTGGTGACGATCCCCTGGACGCTCTGCCGATCCCCCACGCCGTAGACGGGGGAGGAATCTCCACCTACGGAACGCGCGCCGCCTATCAGCAGAAAATCACGGACGCCCTTGAGACGGCCGTAATCTACGCGTGGGCCGGCGTGCTGACCGCGGATGATGTGCCTTTGGACGGGGCGACGCTGCAGGCGCTCTTGAAAGAACGCTCGCGGAACAGCGTGGCTCTGAGCATGCGTGGCCGAATCCGTAAATCCGGCACTCGATTCACGGCCAGCTATAAATGGGTGGATGGTCTCCAAGTTTCGCGACAGGACCCCTACGGCGAAGCGCTTTATGACGCCGATCCTTTCCTGAATGTAAGCCTTCGACAAGCGTTGCCCGCCTTTCTAGGCGGCAAAAAGATCGAGGCTGTGGCCGATCTGCTCAATGTTCTGGGCGAAGGAACCGTGTACAGGAACACGGCCGACGGACGTCTCGGACTGACCCCAGCCCCGAGGGTACTGAGGGGTGGCTTGAGCTTTCAGTTCTAGTAGGTAGCTCGCTTCCAAAGATTCACAGAGAGTTTCAGAAAATAGGAAGTGTACCTGCGGCAGCCCGCCCAAGTTACAGTAACCTCTTTTATTTTATGAGGTTAGCGATGATGAGTTATCATAGCTCCTGGCCACAGACGTGCTCGGACATTCTGTGGTTGGGTGTGTGTGACGCTTAGGGAACGCTGATGTCTGGTCTCCGAATGCGACCGGGAGCAGTGATTCTGGCCGTGGTAACTGCGGTCGCGCTTTGCTTTGCTTGGGTAAATTTCCGGCAAGCCGCCACGTTCCAAACCCCCGATGATGGTGTCACGTGGTACGACGAGCCCGCGGGAGTCACCGCGCACTGGATTGCCGAGAATTCGGCGGCCGCGCGCGCGGGATTGCTGCCCGGAGACGTCCTGAGAGCGATTGACGGGGCCCCCATCAATGGCGCTTTGCAGGTTCCGCGCCGGCTCTGGAAGATTGGCACATGGAACGAAGCTCAGTACCACTTGGTGCGGGGCGGGCGAGAGTTTGACGTTTCCTTTGTGCTGGAACCCACGAACCGGCCCACTTCGCTCCACAATTATTTGCGCGTGGTAGGCCTGCTGTATCTGTTCATCGGGCTGTTCATCCTCTGGCGGAGATCCACTGCGCCACGCGCCGTGCATTTTTATCTGTTCTGCCTGGCGTCGTTTGTCCTCTACTCATTCCACTACACCGAAAAATTGAACTCGTTTGACCGGGAGATTTACTGGTTAAACGTCATCGCGGGCGTTCTGCAGCCGGCCATGCTGGTACACTTCGCCCTTTTGTTTCCGGAGCGCTATCGCAAAGTAAAAGCGGCTCTGCTCGTGGTTTACGGCATTCCGTGTGCTTCTTTGCTTCTGCGTGCGGCCATTGCTACGCAAACGG
>JASHRU010000203.1 GCA_030037225.1 Candidatus Acidiferrales bacterium
AGCCCGAAGTCGCCGACAATCAGGAGCCGGATGACGAGGATGCCGCCGCGCCCAAGGATGCCAAGCCTTCCGGCGCCGCTGCCGAACCGCAGGGCTCCATGTCTCAGCCCACGCATCGCGGCGACCGTTCACTCACCCGCACCCTCGGCCTGAAAATCGGCAAGATTGTGATCGACCCCGGCCACGGCGGCCACGATACCGGAACCGTTGGCCCCACCGGCTTGAACGAAAAGGACCTGACGCTCGACGTGGCCCTGCGCCTCGGCAAACTCATCGAGCAGAAACTCGGCGCGCAGGTCGTCTATACCCGCACCGACGACACCTTTGTCCCCCTCGAGGAGCGCACCGCACTGGCCAATCAGGCCAAGGCCGACCTGTTCATCTCCATCCACGCCAATTCGTCCGACGACCCCTCGGCCCGCGGCATCGAAACCTTCTACCTGAACCTCACCGACTCCGAGGAGGCGCGCAAAGTCGCCGCGCGCGAAAACGCGCTTTCGCAGGCCTCCATCCACGACCTGCAAGACCTCGTCGAAAAGATTGCCCGAAACGAAAAAATCGACGAGTCGCGCGAACTGGCCACCGAAGTCCAATCCGGCCTTGCCAAGCGCATGCAGCGCGTCAGCCACGCGCAGAAAAACCGCGGCGTCAAACGCGCTCCTTTCGTCGTCCTGCTCGGCGCCAACATGCCCTCGATCCTCACGGAGATCGCCTTCATCAGCAATCCCTCCGACGAGGCGGCAATGAGAAAGGGCGAGCAGCGCCAGCGCGTGGCCGAAGGCCTGCTGGCCGGCATCACCCAGTATCTGGAAAGCTTGGGCAGCTCGCCGCACACCGCCGCCCTGCTCAACTCCCCGCGCCCCGCCAACTCCGACCGCTGAGGTGGCGCAGCCTCCCGGCGCTTCGGGACTTGCCCGCGCGCCTCTGCCGCCCAGGACCGCACCCCGACTGCGCAACGCGGACCGGGCGAGGGACAATCCCCCGTTTGTCCCCGTCCGGGAACCCGGCGTACACTGTCAGTGTCTAAATGTGTGTGCGCTATCTCAAAGCGCTCTGCCTCGCGCTCCTGGCCGCGCTGCTGTTTCCGGCGCTCGGCGCCGCTGACGAGCAGCCGCCCGTACTTCCGAAAACGTTCGGCGGTTGGGTGCTCCGTGACGCGCGCGTGAGTGCCGGCGCCGCTCTGGCCGGCGAGCTCGGCGACAACTTCGCCGTTCTTGTCGAGGCGGGACTGGTCAGCTCGCATGCCGGCAGATTCACACGCTCAGGCGCGGCGGAGAAGGGCGGCGCGCCGGCCGCCATGACGGCCCGCCTCTACCGCTTCCGCGATGCCTCGGGCGCCTACTGCGCCTACACGTTTCTTCGCACGCCGGAGATGTCGAGCTCCGACCTCACCGAAAAATCCGCCGTGGGCCGCGATCGCATCCTCGCCGCCATCGGCAATACGCTCCTTGAACTCTCGGCGCCAGGCGCCGCTTCGCTCTCCGAACTGAAGACGCTGGTCGCCCTGATCCAGCAGCAAACTTCGCAAGGCTCGTACCCCACGCTCTGGCAATATTTGCCTGGCGAGGGCTTCGAGCGCACTTCCGACCACTATCTGATGGGACCTGCGGGGCTCGCTCGCGTTTTTCCTCCCGCCGAGGACGACTGGCTCGGCTTCGCCCAGGGTGTCGAGGCGGAATCCGCGCGCTATCACCTGCGCGGCCAGCCGCTCACACTTCTGCTCGCCGTCTATCCCACGCCCCAAATTGCGCGCGAGAAGTTGCGGGAGATCGAGCAGCGTCTCGGCGCAAAACCGCCCGCCACGGAATCCGCTCCGGGCGCAACGGTCGTGGACCTCGCCGGACCCGCGGCTTCTCCCGCGCTCTTCGCCGAACGCAGAGGGTTGATGATCACTCTGCTCGCCGGTGCTCGCGACCCACGCCTGGCTCGCGCAATCTTCGATCGGGTTCAGTATGAAACCGCGGTCACCTGGAACGAGCCGAGTTGGGAGGCCAAGGAACCTCCCTTCATCGTCATGCTCATCAACATCCTGATTGCGACCTGTTTGCTGCTTCTGTACGCCTTCATAGCCGGTCTGTTGTTTGCCGTCATTCGTCTGGCTGTCAAGCGCCTGGCTCCTGGCCGCTTCTTCGATCGCGACGAGGACATCGAGCTGATTCAGCTCGGTTTGGGCAGCAAACCTATAGAAGCAAAGGACTTCCTGTCTTCCCGTCCAAACGACTAGCCTCCCCCGCCTGTCGCGAAAGTGAGACGATTCCCCGGCTTCCGCGTAACCTGTTTATTATAAATGCCTTAAAGTTGCGTGTTTTCCGCAGATTTCGCTCTTGACTTAACTCCCTATCCTCTCCTACACTTCCGCACGAGGAAAAGTTCTGGGCCTCCGCGCATTGGCTCCAGGACCGGTTTCCCCTCTGAAGGCCCGTCCCGCCCGGGACGGGCCTTTTACTTGCTCCCCGCACGTTAAGTTCCGCTCGAATTCAACCGATTCTTCAACTATGTCTTTGATGATTCGCTCGGTAGAGGATACTCGTAATATTTTCGTGAGAGAATCCGTTTGCGTTTCCGCCGCGCGGCTCGCCGCCGCCGGCGGATGAACGGGGAAAAGCGCCCTCATGTCTTTCGATTATGCCGTTCTCGGTGCGGGCCGCCAGGGAACCGCCGCCGCCTACGACCTTGCCCGTCACGGCGACGCCGGCCAGTTGCTTATCGCGGATCTGGATCTGGCCCAGGCGCAGCGCGCGGCCGGCCGCGTCAATGATCTTGTCGGCGACGACCTCGCCTCCGCCGCTGCGATTGATGCTCGCGACGAGGCCGCTGTCGCGCGCCTGCTCCGCGGCTGCGCGGCCTGCGTCAGCGCCGTCCCCTATCACTTCAATCTCGGCATCGCCCGCGCGGCCATCGTTGCCCGCACTTCGCTCACCGACCTCGGCGGCAAGACGTCCATCGTGCTCGACGAACTCGCCCTCGATGAGCAGGCCCGCAGTGCCGGAATCAGTATCGTTCCCGACTGCGGCATGGTGCCCGGCCTTGGCACCTCGCTCTGTGTCGCCGCCATGGAGATGGTCGAGCAGCCACGCGACGTATTTCTGTGGGATGGCGGCCTGCCCCAGAATCCGCGTCCGCCGTGGAATTACATCCTCACTTTCCATTTCGAAGGCCTCATCAACGAATACTTCGGCACCACGGAATTTCTTCGCGAAGGCCGCCTGATTGAAATTCCCTGTTTCGATGAACTCGAGCAGGTATCGTTCCCCGAGCCCATCGGCCGGCTCGAAGCCTTCACCACGGCCGGCGGCACTTCCTCGGCGCCTCGCACGTTTCTCGGCCGGCTGCGCACTTACCAGAACAAGACGCTGCGCTATCCCGGCCATTGCGCCCAGTGGAAAGCCCTGCGCGACGCAGGCCTATTCGGTGAAGAGCCGGTGCGCACGCCCCAGTGTGCTTTCGTTCGTCCTCGCGACCTGCTCCGCGAATTGCTCGAACCACAGCTCCGTCCCCACCCCGGGGAGAAGGACATGTGCATCCTGCGCGCCAAAGCGGTCGGCACGTCGGCCGGTCGCGACGTGGAGGCCGTCATAGACCTCTTCGATTATTTCGACGAGACCACCGGCTTCTCAGCGATGGAACGCACCACAGGCTGGCACGCCGCCATCATGGCGATCTTGGCAGCCCGGGGCGAAATTGCCAAAGGCGCCGTTCCCGTGGAGCGCGCCGTTTCGGGCAAGCGCGCCCTCGACGAATGCCGAGCGCGCGGCTTCAAGATTCAGCACTCGGCTCGGTAGCCAAGCTCGATCTCGGCTGCCGCGATTGAGAGTGCACTCTTCGTCCCCCTCCCGGCACCTCCACCGCCGTTTCCCACGCTGCGCCGGCCTTTCTTGCGTCCTCTGTGATTTCCGCGACTCGCACGCGTGACGCCTATCACGGTCGTCTCTGGCATCCCGGCCTAAAATCCCCCTGTAAGAGACTGGAGAGACGTGTGTTCCCCATCCTGGAAGCTCGGTTTATCGCGCCCGGAATCCGCCGGTTCATCATTCAAGCTCCGCGCATCGCCCGCAAGCAGCAGCCCGGCCAGTTTGTCATTCTGCGCCTGTACGAGCACGGCGAGCGAATCCCGCTGACCATCGAATCTTCTGACCCCGCCAAAGAAACCATCAGCATCGTGGTCCTGTCTGTTGGCAAGACCACGCGCCTGCTCAACTCGCTCCAGGCCGGCGACGCCATCCTCGACGTGGTCGGGCCGCTCGGCAAACCCTCCGAAATCAGGAATTTCGGCACCGTGGTGGTCATCGGAGGCGGCGTGGGTGCGGCCATGGCCTTCCCCACCGCAGCCGCCCTCAAGCGCGCGGGAAACACAGTCATCTCCATCATCGGCGCCCGCAGCGGCGAACTCGTGATTCTGGAGCGTGAGCTCTCCGCGGTCAGTGACGCGCTCACGGTCACCACAGACGACGGCTCTTACGGCGAGCGCGGGCTGGTGACCGACAAATTGCGCCAGCTGATCAACCAGGGCGCCCACATCGACCTTGTGCTCGCCGTCGGCCCGATCCCCATGATGAAGGCCGTCGCCGATCTCACCCGCGCCCCGCGTATCCCCACGATTGTCAGCCTCAACCCCATCATGATCGACGGCACGGGAATGTGCGGCGGCTGCCGCGTGCTGGTGGACGGCAAGAGCAAATTTGCCTGCGTCGATGGCCCGGAGTTCGACGCCCACCAGGTGGACTTCGACGTGCTCCTCCAGCGGAATTCCATGTACCGTGGCCCGGAACGGGAATCCCTGGCCGAGTTCGAGTGCCATCCCCAGGCGCAAATCGAATCGATGCGCGCGGCCTCCGCGAAAGTCTGCGTGCTCACAGGAGGACGGCGATGAGCCAGCCTCCCGCCGGCTCTGCCAATCCCCTGCCCCTCCGCGACCGCATGAAGATTCCCCGGCAGGCGATGCCGGAGCAGCCCGCGCAGGACCGCGTCTTTAATTTCTTCGAGGTCAACCGGGGCTATTCCGAGGAGCTCGCCCAGCAGGAAGCCCGCCGCTGCCTGGAATGCGCCAAGCCGACGTGCATGGACAATTGCCCGGTCGGCGTCAATGTCCGCGAATTCGTCCAGTCCATTGTCGCCGGCGATTTTCGAGGCGCCGCCGCCGTCATTCGCCAGGACAACGTTTTGCCCGCCATCACAGGACGCGTTTGCCCGCAGGAAGACCACTGCGAGGCCGCCTGCAAATTGCACAAAAAAGGCGAATCGCTCGGCATCGGCTACCTCGAACGTTTTGTGGCCGACTACGAGCAGCGCATGGGCATTCGGCACGTTCCCACCGCCCCTCCCACCGGCAGAAAAGTGGCCATCGTCGGCAGCGGCCCGGCAGGATTAAGCGCGGCTGGCGACCTGGTGCAGAAGGGCCACTTGGTGTGTGTCTTCGAGGCTCTCCACGAACTCGGTGGCGTGCTGGTGTACGGCATTCCCGAGTTCCGCCTGCCCAAACAAATCATCCGCGAGCAGCTCGATTACATGCGCGCCATGGGCGTCGAATTTGAAACCGACGTGGTGGTCGGCCGCACCGTCACCATCGACGAACTGATCGAGGAAGAGGGCTACGATGCTGTGTTCGTTGCCACGGGCGCGGGCTCGCCGCTCTTCCTGGGCATTCCCGGCGAGCATCTAAACGGTGTTTATTCCGCCAACGAGTTCCTCACGCGCATCAACCTGATGCACGCCTGGCAGTTTCCCGCCTACGATCAGCCCATGATGGATTTGCACGCCAAGGATGTGGCCGTGATCGGCGGCGGCAATACCGCGCTCGACGCCATTCGCTCCGTGCTCCGCCTGGGCGCGCGAAAGGCCTACGTGCTCTATCGCCGCAGCGAAGCGGAAATGCCCGCGCGCGCTGAAGAAGTTAAACACGCCCGCCAGGAAGGCATCGAGTTCCACATGCTTACAGGGCCGGTCGAGTTTCTTCCGGACGAAAAGGGCTGGCTCGGTGCCGTCCGGTGCGTGCGCATGGCGCTGGGCGAACCCGATGCCTCCGGTCGCCGCCGGCCGCAGCCCGTCGCCGGCTCGGAATTCGATGTGCCGCTGTCGGTCGCGGTGATTGCCGTGGGCACCAGCGCCAACCCGGTCATCCAGAGCACCACGCCCGGTCTCGACACCGATAGACGCGGCTACATTGTGGCCGATCCCGCCACTCAGCGCACCTCGCGCCGCGGAGTTTTTGCCGGCGGCGATATTGTCACCGGAAGCGCCACGGTGATCCTGGCCATGGGCGCGGGACGCCGCGCCGCAAGATCCATCCACGAATACCTATCCACCGGTTCCTGGTAGGGGCACGATAGATCGTGCTCCCAAAGCCCAGGAGATTCCTTCAAGCAGCAGTTTTCAGCTTTAGCGGACTGTAAGAACTTGCAGCGGAAGGGTTGGGCTGGTTCGTAATCTCCGGCTGCGCGGCCCACCCTGTCCGGCCGCGCAGGAGTTTGTCCCTACTGGTACTGGTATTCTCCGCGCCGCTCCTCGGCGTGCCACAGCATGTCCTGTTCGAAGGCCACATGCTGGTGAATCCGCTCG
>JASHRU010000204.1 GCA_030037225.1 Candidatus Acidiferrales bacterium
ACGATGCTGGGCCAGCGGCCGGGCCTCGTGGCCATCATGACCAGCGCCTCAGAAGCCCCGCAAGTGGTCTTCCTTTCCGGAACGGGGGGCCCGGTGCCGCCTACAATAATGCTCATCCCTCACTAGAATGCCCAGCCGGCGTGGAAGCGGCGTTTGCGCCCTTGCCGCACCGACTGAACCGCTCATGCATCCGCGGCATCTGAAAGGGCATAAACTCCAAAAAGGCTGAGGGAACCATGAGACGAGCACGGGGACGGATTGCGGGAATTGCGATCGCCGCAGCGCTGGGCGGCGCGGCCTGGGCGGGCGGTCCCGCCACAGCGGGCAGGCAGCAGGCGGAGAAGTCGGCGAAAGCGAGCCCCGCCGTAACGACGGCACAGAAGTCTGCAATCAACTGGGTGGGCTGGTCGGATGGAGTGTTCGAGCAGGCGCGGAAAGAAAACCGGTTTGTGCTGCTCGATCTGGAAGCCGTGTGGTGCCACTGGTGCCACGTAATGGACGAAACCACCTACCGCGATCCGGAGGTAATTGGCCTCTTGCACGAGCGCTACATCGCGGTGCGCGTGGACCAGGATTCGCGGCCCGACCTTTCGAACCGCTACGAGGATTACGGCTGGCCGGCGACGATTGTGTTCGACGGGCAGGGGAAAGAAATCGTCAAGCGGCAGGGATATCTGCCGCCGGGCGACATGTCGTCGATGCTGCAGGCGATTATTGACGATCCCACGCCGGGACCTTCTGTGGTGCCGGAAGAGCCGGTGGAATATTCGAGCGCGGCGATCACGCCGGCACTGCGCGACGAACTTGAGAAGGACTACCTGGCGGGATACGACGCGAAGGAAGGCGGCTGGGGTTTCGGACACAAATACCTGGATTGGGACTCGGTGGAACTGGCTATGGTGCGCGCCAAACGCGGCGACGCGCGCGCCGAGCGCATGGTGCGGCAGACGCTCGCGGGGGAGGAGCGCCTGATCGATCCCGTTTGGGGCGGCGTCTATCAATATTCGACCGACGGCGTTTGGTCGAATCCGCACTTCGAGAAAATCATGTCCATGCAGTCAGAAAACCTGCGGATTTTCTCATTGGGCTACGCGCAATTCCAGGACGCGGCGTCGCTCAAGGCGGCAAAGGACATCCACCGCTTCCTGACGACGTTTCTGGTGAGCCCGGCCGGGGCGTTCTACACAAGCCAGGACGCGGATGTGAAGCCGGGCGAACACAGCGCGGCGTATTTCCGACTGACGGACGCGGGGCGGAGAAAACAGGGAGTTCCGCGGGTGGACACGCACGAGTACGCGCGAGAAAACGGCTGGGCGGTGGCGGGTCTTGCGGCGTTTTACTCAGCGACGGGCGACGCGGCTGCTTTGGCCGAGGCCCGCCGCGCGCTCGCGTGGGTGGAAGCGAATCGGTCGTTGCCGGATGGAGGCTTCCGGCACGACACGAAGGACGTGGCCGGGCCGTATCTGGGTGATTCAATTGCCATGGCGCGCGCGTATCAGGCGCTCTACGGCGCGACGGGAGACCGCGGGCTCCTGGCCGGCGCGGAAAAGACGATGCGCTTCATCGAGCGCAATTTCCGCGCGCCTGCGGGCAAGGACGCGGCCGGCTATTTGACCTCGAAAGTGCCGACCGACCGGGCATACATCGTGCACGCGCAGAGGGATGAAAACGTGGAAGTGGCGCGCACGGCGAACCTGCTTTTCTACTACACGGGAAACGCGGATTACCAAAAGATGGCCCAGGAAGCGATGCGCTATCTGGCCGCAGGGCCAATCGCGCGCAGGCTGCCGGTGGCGAGCACGCTGCTGGTGGATTACGAGCTGTCGCGGCCGCCGCTGCACCTGACGATCGTGGGACACAAGGACGATTCCGCGGCGCAGGCGCTCTTCCAGGCTGCTCTGCGATATCCGGTGGCGTACAAACGGCTGGAATGGTGGGACACGCGCGAAGGGCGGCTGCCCAATCCCGACGTGCAGTATCCGGAATTGCAGAAAGCGGCGGCGTTCATCTGCACCAGCCGGACGTGTTCGCCGCCGATTTTCGCGCCAGACGCGCTGGCGGCGCGCGTAGACAAATTGACGGCGATCGCAGGAAGCGGGGAGTAAGGAGTCGCGAGCGAAATAGCGGCCGCGGGAATTTAGTCGGCGACGATGGAGACGGCGCGCGGCGCGGGGCGCGGGAGGACGGTGGCATCGCGGAGCGTGCCGGCGCGGACGATGATGGGGCGGCCGAGGGCGGATTCGAGCAGATGCTTGCGTCCGCCGATGGTGGCGGCGTTTTGTTCGGTTTCCGGCCAGCCGAGAGCACGAATCAAAACATATTCGGGGTGAGTGCGGACTTCCAGGCGGCGCACTGCGCAGTCATGCGAGTCGTCGAGCGCGTCGGCGACACGGAGCAGGCCCGCCAGCGTGCGGACAAAGCTGCGCGCTTCCGGCGTGAGCGCGGCGTAAGCGGTGTGCTTTTCGCGCGGCTCGGCGCCGCAGTGGTAACGCGCCACCACGGCGACGCGTTCGATTTCCTCCCTAGTCCAGCCGAGCGGCGGGTCGAGAGCGGCAATCAAGCGGTAAGAAGCTTTGTGGTGGCCTTTCGCCGTTTCTGAGCGGCCAACGTTGTGCAGCAGCGCCGCGGCGTGAAGCAGCACGCGGGCCCGCGGCAGTCCCAGCGTGCCGTTGAACCCGGCGGCCGCGAGGCCGTCGAAGAGTTCGAGAGCGAGGCGAGCCACCTGCCGCGAGTGCGCGGTTTCGGGGTCGAGAGCCATCGCCCAGAGCGTGAGTTTGGCGATGGCGGCGTCTTCTAGGCGTTCGTCGCGAAGCAATCCGGAACGCCAGGCGGACCAGAGCGAGCTGCGGCCGGCCATGCGCGCACGATACTCGTCGAGGCGCGGAATTCGTTCGTGATCGATGGCGGCACGCCAGCGGGCTTCGGCCGCGTCGTCGAGCACTGGGCCGGCTTCGCGGAGCGCTTCGGAAAGAACGTCGAGGTCGTGGACGTCGCCGAGCAGGTCCTGAATGTGTTTCAGGTCCGCGGCCCAGGACATGTACTTGCCGGGAAGAAAATTTTCGGCGGTGTAGCGAAAGCGTTTGATGCCGATGCGCAGCGCGTGCCAGGAAGCGGGGTTGCGGTTGCGGAGAGCGCGGCGGTGCAGCGCGCGGGCTTCCTCCCAGCGCTGGAGCGCGAGGTGCTGAGCGACAAGGCCGTCGGGAACCAGGCGGCGGGCGCGGTCGGGGAGCGTGCGGGACCAGAGCATCCACTGCGCGCGGTCGAAAGCGCCGATAGCCTTCGAGACCTGGTCCTTCAGTTCCGGTTCGCGCGCGGCGAAAACTTCGCCCAGGGCCTGGCGCACCGGGTCGGCTTCGTCGGAGAGACGATTCAGCCAGTCCTGGAGCACCTGGAGGTCGCGGAGATCGCCCAGCCGGCGGAAGAGCTTGCGGCTGGCTTTGCGCATTTCGTTCCAGGAAGGGTAGGGATCAACCTCGGCGAGGCCGCCGGCCATGGAGCGGCAGCGGCGAAGGGCAACGCGAAGATCGTGGACGGCGTTGGCGGCGGGGTCGCGCATGGCGAGGCGCGCCTCACGGGGGACGCGTTGCATCCAGTAACGCAAACCCGCGCGCGATTGCTTCGCGTGCTCGGACGGCTCAGCCATGCAGGCCCCTGGCAGAAGAAAGAAGACGTTATTTTACGCTCCCGGGCGGCGGCGTCAAAACGCACTGTGGAAAACTCCAAAGCAGTGACGAGTGGTGCGCCAGGGAAACGCGCTGGCTGTAGGGGCACGACAGGTCGTGCCCCTACGAGGCGGCGGGCTTACGGTGGCGGTGCTGCTCCCAAATCTGCTCGAACAGGCGGATGGTGGCGGGGGCATTGCCGGCATAGTGATTGTTGGCGTAGGCGAAGATAG
>JASHRU010000205.1 GCA_030037225.1 Candidatus Acidiferrales bacterium
TGAGCGGGTGATGCTACAATTCGCGGTTTACTCAGGAGGACGGAGAGCGCGTGTATCGAGCGATCGAAGAGCGGGTGCGAGCGGCGATTGGCGCGCACATCGAGAAAGCCTACGGGCAGGCAGTGAGCGTGGGCGTGGAGCGGCCGCCGAAGCTGGCGATGGGAGAGCTGGCGACGCCGGTGTGCTTTGAGCTGGCGAAACGGCTGAAGCGGGCGCCGCGGTTGATCGCGCAGGAGATTGCGGGGTCGATCGGGGCCATTGAGGGAGTGGCGCGGGTGGAAGTGGCGGGCGGGGGTTATTTGAACCTGTATCTGGACCGCGCGTCATTTTTCAGGTCGGTGGCAGAAGCGGGCGGGCTGGAAGCGGCGAAGGCGGCGCCCGATGCCCCGAAGGTGATCGTAGAGCACACGAACATCAATCCGAACAAAGCGGCGCACATCGGCCATTTGCGCAACGCGGCGTTGGGCGACACGTTTGTGCGGCTGCTGCGCCATTCGGGGCGGCGTGTGGAGGTGCAGAACTACATCGACAACACCGGCGTGCAGGTGGCGGACGTGGTGGTGGGATACCAGCACCTGGAGAAGAAGAGTCCGGCGGAAGTGCAAGCGCTGGCTGCGGAGCCGCAGTTCGATTACCTGTGCTGGGACCTGTATGCGCGAGTGACGCAGTGGTTCGAGGAAGAGAAAACGCGGCTGGCGTTTCGCACAGAAACGTTGAAAGCGATCGAGGAGGGAAGGGGCACGGCGGCAGAGATTGCGGTGGTCGTCGGAGAAGCGATTGTGCGATGCCATTTGCGGACGATGGAGCGGCTGGGAGTGGAGTACGACGTGCTGCCGAGGGAGAGCGAAATCCTGCATTTGAAGTTCTGGGAGCATGCGTTTGGGATGCTGAAGGAGAAGGGAGCAATCCAACTCGCGGCGAGCGGGAAAAACGCGGGGTGCTGGATCATGCCGCTGGGCGAATCCGACGCGGCTGCTGACGAGGACCCGAACGCGGCGAAAATCATCGTGCGGTCGGACGGCACGGTGACGTACGTGGGCAAGGACATCGCCTACCAGCTTTGGAAATTCGGCTTGTTGGGACTGGATTTCCGGTATGCGCGATTTTCAAAGCGGAGGGATGGCGGCGACGTGTGGGCGAGCACATCCGGAGCGGGCGAGCCGGACGCGCCCCAGTTCGGTCACGGGAGTGAAGTGTACAACGTGATTGACTCGCGGCAGGCGTATTTGCAGCACGTGGTGGTGGCGGGACTTCGCGCACTGGGGCATCAGGAACAGGCGAATCATTCGACGCATTTTTCTTATGAGATGGTGGCGCTTTCTCCGCGGGCGGCGCAGGAGATGGGCTACACGCTCTCGCCGGACGAAGAGAGGCGCGCGTATGTGGAGATGAGCGGGCGGAGAGGGCTGGGGGTGAAGGCGGACGACTTGATCGATGAGCTGGAAGAGGCAACGAGCGCGGAGGTGGCGGAGAGACATCCGCAGCTCACGGCAGAGGAACAGGAGAGGATCGCACATGCGATCGCCATCGGGGCGCTGCGGTACTTTCTGCTGAAGTTCACGCGGAATTCGTTGATCAGCTTCGATTTCAAGGACGCGCTGAGTTTTGAGGGCGAGACGGGCCCGTATTGCCAGTATGCGGTGGTGCGGGCGCGGAACATCGTGCGGAAGGTGGAGGAGCAGGGAGGGAGAGCGCCGGGAACGATTCCGGCGGCAGGGGAGTGGCTCGCGGCACCGGGCGGAGACGATTTGTGGGAACTGGTGCTGCTAGCCGGCTCGCTAGGATCCGCGGTTACGGGCGCGGTCGGGGCGCAGGAGCCGGCGATCTTGGCGAAGTACGCATTTCAACTGGCGCAGGCGTTCAACAACTTCTACCACAAGCATCACATCCTTTCGGAAGAAGACGCGGGGAAGCGGGCGTTCCTACTGTTGCTCGTGCAAGCCGTGGAGAAGCAACTGGTGACGGCGCTGGATTTGCTGGGGATCGAAGCGCCAGAGCGAATGTAGGGACCGAGCAGGGAATTCCGAACCAAAAAGCTCTTGACAAAGCTGCCGGCCTGATATATATGAGTCCCATATATGGATGACCCAGTGGCAAACGCATTGAAGAAAGGCAGCCTGGAGATGCTGGTGCTGGCGCTCGTGGAAGAGGGGCCGCGGCACGGCTATGAGATCGGGAAGCTGATCGAGGAGCGGTCGGGGCGCGCGCTGCGATTCCACGTGGCGTCGCTCTATCCGGCGCTGTACGCGCTGGAGCGGCGCGGATTGGTGGCAGGGAGCTGGGGGACGGCGTCCAACGGGCGGCGGAGGCGGTGCTACCGGCTGACGCGTGCGGGACGCAGAAAACTGGCGGAGCAGAGGGCGCGCTGGAAGGAGTTCAGTGAAGCAATTGATACGATCGCGAAGGTGAGCTATGCCTGATTTCGCTGAGATTGTGCGCCGGAATCTGGGGCGGCTGCCACTGGAACCGGAGCGGGAAGAGGAGATTTTCGCGGAACTGGCGCACCAGCTAGAGGACGCGTACACGGACGCGCTGTCGCGCGGATTGCCCGAAGCGCGGGCGGAGGCTGAGGCCATGACGCAACTGGGCGATTGGGAAAAACTGCGGCGGTCGATTGTGACGTCGGAAAAGGGCGCGAAGGTGCTGTGGCCGCATCCGTGGGCGGTTCCGCGGGCGATTTCCTGGCTGGCGCTGGCGATTGTGGCGGCGCTGTGTCTGGTGCCGAGATTTCGCGAGGCGATGGGGCAAGCACCAGCGGCATGGTTTGCGAACGACTGGCTGGGCGTGACGGGGAGCACGCTGCACGAACTAGCGGACCGGGGAGTGAAGGTACGTGACGCGCGGCTGGTGGCGTTTGCGGCGCTGCACACGGAGGATCAGGCGGAGGCCGACCGGCTGGCGGAGATGGCTGTGGCGATGGACCCGGCGTACACGTGGGTGGGTTCGCGACTGCTGGCATTTCGAGGCGCGCCGGACAATAGCGTGAAGTGGGCGAACCGGCTGGTGGCGTGGGACCCGGACAATGCGGTTCCGCGGTTGTTTGCGGCGCAGCCACTCTTTCTGACCGCTGTCGCTGAAGGAAGCCCGGTACCGAATTCGCCGGATCCGAAATTGGCGCGGCTGGCGGTGACAACCGAGTGGGGCCATCAAATGCAGGCGGCATTCGATGCGCCGCGATTCGACACGTATGAGGCGAAGCGATTCGATCTGGACCGGAGCGTGCTGCGCGGGCTGGAAGGGGAGAATTCGAGAAGTCTGGTGGCCTATTCATGCATCTTCGGCGCCTTTCCCGATATGCTTCAGGCCATGCACTACGCATCGTTGGTGACAGAAACGCTGGGGCCAGAGGCGGAGCGCGCGGGGCATAACGACGAAGCGGCGCGGATGTACTGGAGCGTGGCGCGATTCGGCCAGCGCGTGGAAGAGAACTCATCGTGGGAATGCAACTTCGCGGGGACGAGAAGGCTGGAAGCAGCCGCCTATGCGCGGCTGGCGGCGTTGGCGGCGCGATCCGGGAATACGCAGGAAGCGGCGGCAATCCAACTTCTGCAGGCAGGCGTGGAGCGGTTGAACAGAGATGCGGGGGCGAGGCAAAAAGCGCGTGCGAGCCAATGGGATTCGAGTGGACGCGCCGCGACGATCGCCTGCGTGGCCGCGTGGCTCGCGATGCTTTGCCTGACCGGTTGCGGATTCTGGGCAGGGCTGGTGGCATTTCGGCGGCCGGAGCGCGCGCTGGGAGGCTGGCCGGGAGCCCTGGCGATGGCTTCGAGCTACGCACCGGGGCTGCTGCTGGGAGCTTGCGCGGTTCTGTATCTGGTGATGGAACCATTCCTGCGTTCCCCGTTCGAGTTCGCAACGCGGCAAGCCCTGTTCGGAGAGATGGCGCCCTTCTGGTACTCGTACTGGCGCGGCTGGGATACGTTTGGTTTTTGGCGTCTGCACTACATTGTGCAGCACATGCTCTGGCCGGTGGCAGCGTCGATCGCGGTTTTGTTTGTGGGGCTGACCGCGCTGAGACGAGTCGGCAGAGCGCACGAGCAGAGGGCGCAGGTGCAGTAAGGGCGGAGAACCTTCCCCCCCTCCCCGGAGACGGGCTACCCTAGGCGGCGGGCGTTGAAGACGAGTCGAAGAGGAGAAGACCCGCGCGCCGGAAGGCGCTGACCGCGGCTCCCCGTCGGGTGATTGCAGGACGCGAAATCAGCATAGCTCGAAAAAAGGGGAAAAGGACATGAACATCAATCGGCTCGCCTCGGTCCTGATTCCCGTGGTTGCCGTAGTATGGGCTGCGTCGGCAGGTCCTCAGAAAGCCGCAAAGCCGGATCCGGACACGGCGGTCGGCTGCATGCGCTCGATCAACACGGCCGAGGTCTACTACGATAGGACCTACGGGAAAGGTTACAGCCCATCGCTGGCAGCCCTGGGGGTGCGGGGCAAGGGAGAACCGCCGACCGCCGTGGCTGCTGCCCTTCTCGACGACGCTTTGAGTGGCGGCAGAAAGGCTGGCTACACATTTGTTTACAAAAGCGGCCCGCCCGACAAGGACGGGCACATCAGCACCTACACCGTGGTGGCTCGGCCGGTGAAATGGCAACAGGGATTGCTCAGCATTTTCACGGATGAAAGCGGCAAAATCCGCGGGACGCGCGAGGACCGGGCACCAACCGCCCAGGACGATCTGATATAACGAATCAGACTTCGAATTGGCTGCGCCGTTTCGTGGGCCAGATCAAGGCGGGGGCGGATTGGCGTCGGGATACTCCACCAGTTGGGGGCGGCCATTGAGACCGAGTGTGAGGGTGGGGCCGAAACGGCCGAGATACTGGCGGCGCCACCAGCGACCGGTGCGGCGCTTCGTCTCCATGTCGGTGAACCAATACTGATAGATCACGGCGCGAATGAATTTTGGCGCGCGTCCCGGAAAAGGATTTCCAGCAAACAATTGGAGCACCGGTGGACTGGCCTGCAACAGACGTATCTCCGCGCTGGCCACCCAGGGCGAGTCGTTGATGGGGCCCAGCATGGCGAACCAGAGATTCCATTCGAATCGGGGATGGTAGGGCGCATAGACGAGCGGAGCGCGGTCGAGATCCTGCGGCTTGAAGCGGAAGGGGTAAGGAATCCAGTGAACATCGTCGTCGGAGCCCTGGAATTCGATCTCATAGCGCGCCCAGGTCATACGCGCGAACAGGCCGTAGCGGTTGGCGATGGAGAGGGGTTGAATGAGGCGCACCGGCTCTGTGGGCAATTCGAGCACGGGAAGATGCAGGACCATGGAAAGCGGAGCGATGAGCCAAAACGCGGTGCCGTAGAAAAGCCAGGAGAGGCAGAGAGCGGGAAGCCCCAGGCGGGCGAGGCGCGATGCGGAGCGCAGGGCGGGCCAACGGGGAACGGTCGCAGAGCCGATCGAGGCGGCGGCGGCAAGCGAATCGAGTTCCGCCTGACGCCGTT
>JASHRU010000206.1 GCA_030037225.1 Candidatus Acidiferrales bacterium
GAATGCGCGCACAAAGCGCTGGAGCTGGCGGGCAAGGCGCAGAAGCCTGCGGGCGCGACGGACGAACAATGGAAACAGCAGATTGCGGTGCAGCAGGGAATCGCCTGGTCGTCCATCGGGCAGGTAGCGATTCAGAAGAAGAATGACGCGGGCGCACTCGACGCATTCCAGAAGGCGGCGCCGCTGCTGAAGAGTGAAGCGTTCCTCTATGCACGGAACCAATACCGCATGGGATTTGCGCTGCTGAATTTGAAGCGCATCCCGGAGGCGAAGACGGCGCTGACGCAAGCGGCCTCGCTCGACACGCCGTACCGGGCGCTGGCGCAGCAGAAACTGAACAGCCTGGCTGCCACGCCGGGGAAGAAAAAGACGCCCTAGGAGTGCGTCTCCGCGGGCACTCCCGCGCGACAGGGTGCGGCGATGAAACCCGGCGGCGAACGGGCGCATCCATCCAAGTCAGTGAGCGCGACGGAATTGCTGCCGCAGAAACGGATGCCGCGCGCGCGGGTGCGGCTCCTCGCAACCGGATGCATCGCATTTCTGGGATTCGCAGGAGTATGTGCGCAGGCACTGCCGGAGCGCGCTGCACATGCGGATGCCGGCGAGGTGGACGCGCCGGCGGAGACGAGACAGCTCGAAATCGGCGGAGCCACCATCACCGTAAACATCGCTGCGGGGCGGTTCGATCTTCCCTCGGAGCGGCTGTATGCCTGGGTTGGGCGCGCGGGGCGCGCCGTGTCGCTGTATTACGGCGGGTTTCCAGTGGTGCGCGCCGAGGTGAACGTGAAGGAGGCGCCCGGCCGCGATGGCGTATTCCACGGCTTTACGTTCTCACCTGACTCGGGGGTTCTGACCACGCGCATTTCCGTCGGCGAACACACAACGGAGCAGGAGCTTGCCGACGACTGGATGATGACGCACGAACTCGTGCACATGAGTTTTCCGGCGATGGCCGACGAGCACCACTGGATCGAAGAGGGAATTGCCACGTACGTGGAACCGATCGGGCGGGCGCAGGACGGGCAGATTCCAGTGGAATCGGTATGGCAGCAACTCGTTGACGGATTGCCGCACGGCGAACCGGAGCCGGGCGACGCCGGGCTGGATCATACGCATACGTGGGGGCGCACATACTGGGGCGGAGCGCTTTTCTGCTTGATGGCGGACATCGGAATCCGGCGGGCAACGCACAACCAAATGGGGCTCGAGGATGCGCTGCGGGGGATTTTGGCGGCGGGGGGATCGATGGAGAAAGGCTGGACGATCGAGCGCGCGTTCGCAACCGGCGACAAGGCGACGGGCACGAAGGTTCTGACCGAGCTTTACGAAAAAATGAAGGATGCGCCGGCGCCGGTGGACCTGGAGCAGTTGTGGAAGGAACTGGGCGTAGTACCGGACGGAAGAACTGTTACGTTTCGCGAAGATGCGCCGCTGGCGGCGATTCGGAAAGCGATTACGGAACCGCCTAAGGCCAGGCTGATGCCCGCAAAACCGTAAGCACGAAAACCGAAAAACCAATCCCGAAGCTTCGGGACGAAAAACGAGAAGTGCGATCTGCTAGCGCAGGGAGGAGTCGCGCACGCGGAGAAGGACGACGCCGTGGCGCGGAACCTTTGCTTCGTAGCTGGAATGAAATTCGCCCAGGTCGCGATGCGCCCAGAGATCGCGCAGCGAAGCGCTCTCGCCGATGCCGAGTTGCTCGAAGCGAACCGTCATGGTTGCTTCCCAGGTGCCGCGGTTGAACATGCCCACAGCTCTTGAGCCGTCGGCCAGCGGCTTCATCCAGATTTCCAGCGGGCCTTCTTCCGCCACCCGATGTCCCTGAATGCCCGCCGTGTCCTGATCCACGGCGATGACTTCGGAGTTGGCGAGAATGGCGAGCGTAGCTGTGGTCATGGCGGAGAGATCGTTTCCGGCGATGAGGGGGGCGGCGAGCAGGCACCAGAGGCTCATGTGGGTGCGGTACTCGTCGTCTTTCATGCCGCCGTTGCCAATTTCGAGCATGTCGGGATCGTTCCAATGTCCGGGGCCGGCGAAGCGTTCGAGGCCGTTCTGAGCAAAGCCGAGCACGGACATGCGGTCGTAGTTGTCGGAGATGTCGTCGGTGGTGCGCCAGAGATTTCCCCCCACCGAGGCGCCCCAGGACCAAACGCTGTACCACCCATACTGGCAGAGACTGAAGACAATGGGACGGCCGGTGCGGACGAGCGCGTCGTGCATTTTTGTGTAGGCGGCGCGCTGGTCGCCGGTGGCGCTGCACCAGTCGTATTTCAAATAATCCACGCCCCAGCGTGCGTAAGTCTGCGCATCCTGCTCTTCATGACCGAAGCTGCCTTCGTAGCCCGCGCAGGTTTTCGGGCCCGGAGAGGAATAGATGCCGAGCTTGAGGCCTTTCGAGTGGACAAAGGCGGCGAGCGCGGCCATGTCGGGGAACCGGTCGTTGGGCTGAATGCCGCCCTGCGCGTCGCGCTGGCCCTGCCAGCAGTCGTCAATGTTCACGAACTGATAGCCGACGGCTTTCATGCCGGAGGAGACCACGGCGTCGGCGGCGGCGCGTACGACCGCGTCGCTCACCTTGCACTCAAAATGGTTCCAGCTATTCCAGCCCATGGGAGGAGTGAGCGCCAACGGCGCAGTGGCAGCAGGAGGCCGGGGCGTGGCGGCGGCGAAGGTAAGAGCGGCCGCGGCCAGAACGATGACTGCGGCAAATCTCGTTCCTGGTTTCATAGGTGGCTCCTTTCGGCGGGCGAGCCGCCGGCGGATTGTCCGGAATGCTTCGACGGTTCGAGTTCGCAGGCGCCATCGGAGGCGCGACAGATGGAAACGTCGGGCCGGTGGCTCGTTTCCGCTTCGTAGGCATGCGCGAGCGCAGAAGCGAACGATTCGGCGTGCTCGGCGAGAACCAGATTGACGGAACAGCCGCCGAACCCACCGCCGGTCATGCGCGCGCCGAGAATTCCCGGAAGGCCGCGGGCGATCGAGACCATGGTGTTGAGCTCCTGCGAGGTGACCTGATAGTCGGCGTCGAGGCTCTCATGCGATTGGGACATCAGGCGGCCGAGAGAAGCGAAATCGGAGGCGCGCAGAGCGCGGACAGCCTCGTGGACGCGGGCGATTTCCGTGGTGACGTGGCGGGCGCGGCGGCGCAGATTTTCCGGCCAGGCGCGCGATTCGGCTTCGATTTCGGGCCAGGAGACGTCGCGGAGCGCCCGGAGGGAGGGACGGGATTCGCGCGCGCGTGCGGCGGCCTCCTCGCACTCGCGGCGGCGCACGTTGTATTCGGAAGAAGCCAGCGCATGCTTCACCATCGTGTTGGCGACGACCACGCGAACGCGCGATTCGTCGATCGGCAGCGGCTCGACCGCGAGCGTGCGGCAGTCGATGAGCAAGGCGCAGCCGCGGCGGCCGAGACAGGCGGCGAGCTGGTCCATGATGCCGCAGCGCATACCGACGTATTCGTTTTCGGCGCGCTGGCAGGCGAGGGCGAGCACGACCGGGTCGATCTTAGCTTCGGCGAGGCG
>JASHRU010000207.1 GCA_030037225.1 Candidatus Acidiferrales bacterium
CCCGCGACTCCGGCGCCAGCGCAGCGGCCGACGTTCATTCCCAAATTGAAGCCCTCGGGCTTGTAAAGCCGCGCGAGCGCAATCTGCAGCCGCTGGGCGAGTTGGATGTGTTCGGAGAGCGTGTCGGGATCGCAGGCAGCTAGGTCAGGCACGTGCTTGTAAGGGACGACCATCGAGTGCCCCGTCGTGTAGGGATAAAGATTCAGAATGATGAAGTTCAGGCGGCCGCGGAAGATGATTTTCCGGCCGGCATCGTCGTTTGCGGCGAGCGCGGCGCAAAAGATGCAGGAGTCGTCCTTGCCCGCTTCCGCGACGTAGCGGTAGCGCCATGGTGTCCAGAGGTAGTCCACAATGGACCCGGTCAGCGGGGCGCCGGGGAAGGCGCGGGAGCGGGAGCGGGGCGGCCGCTCGAATCGCTGTTGATGAATTCTTTCAGATCCTTCGAGGGCTTGAAGAAGGGAATGCGCTTGGCGGGAACTTCCACTTTTTCCCCGGTCTTCGGATTCCGCCCCACGCGGCCCCGGCGTTGCCGGGTGCGGAAGCTGCCAAAACCCCTGATTTCAATCTTCTTATTGTCTCTGAGGGTCTGGATGATGCTCTCAAAGATGGTCTCGACGATGGTTTCCGATTCCTTGCGGGGCAGTTCTGTGGCCCGGATTACTTCTTCAACGAGGTCGGCTTTTGTCATCGTCGGCGGATTCATGCCTGCTCTCTCCCACCTGCGCGCTTCCCCTGCCGGATAGGACCCCTGGCCGCTTGGTAAGCGCAACCCTACCACCAGTTTGCGAATTTTTCCAGTGTGGCGCCTCCGAACAGATTTACCACAGGGAAGAAGCGCCAGCTCGCCAATTCTCTCTCGTCGGGAGCCACGCGACTCTCCGCCGGAGGCCTATCGCACCGTCTGGGAAACGCCTACTTGGAAGCTTCCTGCTTGGAGAGAAGTATGTCGCCAATCGTCGCAGTGCGCGAAGACTTGGACGAGCGATACTCCTGAAGCGTCTTGCGCTCTTCCTGCTGGAGCGCGCCTCGATAGCTGAGGCCGATGCGGCGCTGCTCGGGATCCTTCTTCACCACCTTGAAGTCGTATTCGTTGCCGACGACGAGAGGACTCGAAGCCCCGGCGTCCTTGTCGTTGCCCTTGCGGGGCTGGTTGCGGTCGTTCTTGCTGCGGCGCTCTTCGATCTCGCTGATGTGGCAGAGACCCTCAATTCCAGGAGCGAGCTCGACGAAGGCGCCGAAATTGGTGATGCGCAGCACCTTGCCCTTCACCACTTCGCCCATTTTGTGCGCAGCGGCCCAGTCGGCCCAGATGTCGTGCACCTGCTTAATGCCGAGCGAGAGGCGGCGGTTCTCCATATCGATCTTGAGAACTTTGGCCTCCACCGTCTCGCCCTTGCGCAGGACCTCGCTGGGATGCTTGGGCTTCTCGGTCCAGCGGAGGTCGCTGATGTGGACGAGGCCCTCTACGCCCTCCTCGACTTCAACGAAGGCACCGAAGTCGGTCATGCTGCGAACGCGCCCCGTGACGATGGTGCCGAGCGGATACTTGTCGCGAAGTGTGAGCCAGGGGTCGGGCAGGGTCTGCTTCATACCCAGCGAGATGCGTCGCTGTTCCGGATCGACTTTCAGCACTTCGACTTCAAGCTCATCGCCCAAGGCGACGATTTTCGAAGGGTGCTTGGCGCGCTTGGACCAGGTCATTTCGCTCACATGGACCAGGCCTTCGACGCCGGGCTCGAGCTCCACGAAGGCCCCGTAATCCGTGATGCCCACCACCTTGCCGATCAGGCGCTGTCCGGACTTGAAGCGATCGGGAACGTTCGCCCATGGATCCGGAACGAGCTGCTTGCGGCCGAGCGAAATGCGCATCTTCTCGCGGTCAAACTTCAGGACTTTGGCTTCAATCTCGTCGCCGACTTTGACGACTTCGGCGGGATTCGTCACGCGGCCCCAGGAAATGTCGGTGAGGTGGAGCAGCCCGTCCACGCCGCCGAGATCGACAAACACACCGTAATCCGTAATGTTCTTCACCTTGCCGCGGACAATCGAGCCTTCCTCGATAGTAGCAAGTGCGGCGTCGCGCTGCGCCTTTAATTCCTCTTCCAGAAGCACCCGGCGGCTCAATACCACGTTGCCGCGCTTGCGGTTCATCTTGAGGATTCGGCAGGTGATGTCCTGCCCGACCCAGCCGTCGAATTCGCGAACCGGGCGCAGGTCCACTTGTGATGCGGGAAGAAACGCGGGCACGCCGACGTCCACTACCAGGCCGCCCCGTATGCGCTCGGTGATCTTGCCGGTGATGGATTCGTGATTCCGGTGGGCTTTCTCAATCGCTTCCCAAGCACGCTTGCGGAATGCGCGGAGAAAGGAGACCAGCTTGTAGCCTTCTTTTTCCTCGTGGAGCGGCATCACCGGAACGGACGCGCCCAGCTCAAACACCATGCTGCCCTTCGCGTCCGTGAGTTCCTGCGCGGGAATCAACGCCTCAAACTTTGAGCCGAGATCGACGACCACGCCGAGGTCAGTCACCGCGACAATGCGGCCTTCCAGCACGTCGCCTTCAGCGGGCGCTTCGTGCTCGGCGGCGTATTGCTCGAGCAGAGCGTCCATGCTCTCCGATTCCGAGGGCTCTTTGGCCGCGCGAGCAACCTTTCCCTCTTTAACCGGCGCCTCGAAGGCAGCAGGCTCGGCGGCAGGAGCGTCCGCAGGCGGAACTTCCGCAATTGCGGAGGCGGAGACGTGAGGCTCCCCCAGGCTAGAGACAGCGGCCTCGGGTGGTTGAGGTGTGGCGGATTCGACTACGGTTGGTGATTCAGAATGCGAAGAATGTTCTGCGCTGTTGTTGTCCATGGCCGACATTGCGGCCTCCCTTGACGCTTAATGCCCTGCCCGACCGAGACATAGAGTCCCTCTAAAACCCTGCGGAGGGTTGTCAGACAAGGAAGGAAAACGGCTCGTTCGAGGTAGATCCTCGACCGAAAAGATGGTACGCGGCCTGCTGGCGGAAGTCAACGAATCGGTGCGGACTATGCGCGATAGGGGCCAGCGTGGCGGATTTCGCGCCGGTAGTCGGAAGCTTCGATTTCTATCGTCCGGCACATCTCGTAGAGTCGCGAACGAATACGCTGGCCGACTCGGTCGGCGAGCGAATCTTCGACGCGGGCGAGGGTCTGGCCCGACGGCATGCGCACGGGAGCGGCGGGATCGCGGTCGGCGTAATTGGTCGTCAACAGCGTGACGCGGTTCTCGTTGTAACGCGAGTTGAGAATGTAGCCCACGGTGTCGAGCGCCCATGCAGAGGGTTTTGAGGCGCCGAGGTCGTCGAGCAGCAGTACTTCCGTCTTTACTACGGGATCGAGCACATCCATTTCGCTCGCCTGGCTCACAGGGTTGTAGCTGGACTGGATGGTTTTGAGCAGTTCCCGGTAGTCGTAGAAGATGCCTTCGTGGCCGCGCCGGACGAGTTCGACGAGGGCGGCGACCGCCAGATGCGTTTTGCCCACGCCGCAAGGACCCATCAGGAGCAGTCCGCGATCGCGTCCGCCGGGATATTCACGGGCGAAGGATTCCACGAGCAACTTGGCCTTCGCAAGGCTGGCATTCCACGCTTCGGCGCGCGGGCCCTGATGCTGCAGGTCCGTCTCGAAACTCTGGAAATCACAATGGCGGTAATGTTTTGGGATGCGGGCGTGTTCGAGGAGAGAGTCTTCGTGGCCTTCTCGCGTGCAGCCGCAGAGCACAGCCTCGCGAACGGCGGCGTTCCCCGCGCCACGCGACTCGACAGTTTTCCAGCCCGTGCCTCCACACTCGGGACAATCCGCGCGCGCCATGGGAGGAAGAATAGTCGCGGTGGCGCGATGAGGCAAGCAGCCCGTGAGCGTCGCACCGGAACTAGCGAAACGAGGCAAAAAGGGCAATTCCGTTTATTCGCCGTGCCCTTCTACCTCACTGCGCGAAATGCGGCTTTCAGTTCCGCCAGCCCCGGTCCCGGCGGCGAGTCGGACTGCAGGAGCGGCCGCGAAATCGGAATCGTGCCCTGGGGATGTTCGAGCAGGTGGAGAATTTCAGCGCCGGTGATTTCCTGGTAGCGGTAGTCGCGTCTTCGCAAGTAGATGGCGCGAGGCGCGACGGTGATATCAGCGGGCGCAACGTGAACGATGCCGTTGAATTGAAAAATCGAATCTCGCTCGTACGTGGTGAGGAGGTCGCCATCCTGGCCGGCCGGATCCTTGGCGATGTCCTCGAGCGGGGCCACGGTAAGCAGCATCGGGATGTAACACGCTTCGCACATCACCGGCTGGCTGGCAAGAAATAGATAGTAGCCATGGCGATACGGTGCGGCCGCGGCGGGCGGGCGAACCTGAGGCCCGGCGGCGAAAGCGAGCGACAGGAAGGCCAGGAGCGAAAGCTGCACTTTGCGCATCGGAGTGGCAGTAATGAAACACGGACGCCGCTGGGAAGTTTCGAACGCCGTACTTCTCAGGATTTGCGCCCCTTGGGCTTGCTCACCGCTTCAGGCGGCTTGACAGGGACTATGGCTCCCCTGGGCGGGTTCGAGCGCTCGGAAGAGACGCCATGGGCCAGTTCCTGCTGGAGAAGGTGCAGGAACTGTTCCATTTGTTCCTGCATGTGGTTCATCCTCTCCCGCATATTCAGGATGATCTCGATGCCCGCCAGATTCACGCCCATGTCGCGCGCAAGATTCAAGACGATTTCCAGGCGCTCGATGTCGGACTGGGTATAGAGCCGTGTATTGCCCTCCGAACGCGAGGGCTTGATCAGGCCGTGGCGCTCGTACAGGCGCAGGGTCTGCGGATGCACCTTATACAGCTCGGCGACGGAGCTGATCATGTACCCGACGGCGCCGCGTTTCTTGGTTCGTGCGGACATGGGAGTTACCGTGAGGCCCTCTCGAAAATCTCCTTGCGCGGATCCTGCTCGTAGAATCGGCTGAGATCCTTCAGCATCTGTCGTGCGCGTTCGTCCACAGCGCTGGGCGGGACGATCTGCACTTCCACATACTGGTCCCCGCGATGGCGCGGATCGCGCACGGGCGCCACTCCCTTCTCGCGAAGCCGGAACTTCTGTCCGCTGAGCGTTCCGGGGGGAATGCGCAGCAGCGCGCGGCCGTCGATCGTGGGCACTTCGATTTTTGCCCCGAGCGCGGCCTCCGTAACCGTTACGGGAACGTTTGTGTAGATGTCATCGCCCCGCCGCTCGAAGTACGGATGCGGAGCTACGCGCGTGACAATGTAGAGATCGCCGGGCCCGGCCCCGGGCAGCGGGACGTTGCCTCTGCCGGCAACGCGCACACGCGAGCCCGTTTCCACGCCCGCCGGAATGCGCACGTCGATGGATTCGGTGCGCCGCACGCGCCCTTCTCCGTCGCAGGCGGGGCAGGGGTTTCCCACCCGGCCCGTACCGCCGCACCGCTGGCAGGTGACGTTGAAGCGCATACCCATCGTGGATTGCGCGCGCCGTCCGGTTCCGCCGCAGGCGGAGCAGGTTTGTTCGGCGCCGGGGGCCTTTCCGCTGCCGTGGCAGGTGTGGCACGACTCCAGGCGCGTGTAGCTGATCTTTTCGATCGTGCCGCGGATCGCCTTCCAGAAATCGATGTCGATCTGATATTCCAGGTCGGCGGGCACCTCAACGGCTTGACGTTGCGCCGCCCCGCCGCCCATGCCGGAAAAAAACTGCGAGAAGATGTCGCGGACACTTCCGCCGCCGGGAGCGCCGGCCGACTCGAAGCCGCCGAAATCCACCGGAAAACCGCCCGGGCCGGGGCCATGCGGGACTCCTGCGCCCGGGGGAGGAATATTGTCGGCGTAGAACCCGTACTGGTCGTAAGTGGCGCGCTTCTTGGAATCGGAGAGCACGTCGTAGGCTTCCTGGATCTGCTTGAACTTTTCCTCGGCAGACTTGTCGCCCGGGTTCAGGTCGGGATGGTATTTGCGCGCGAGTTTGCGATACGCCTGGCGGATTTCCTTGGCCGAGGCCTTGCGGCGGACGCCGAGCAGTTCGTAATAGTCGGTTTTGGTTGTCGTGGCCATGGCTTAGCTGCGTGCCCATCCCCTGCGACCGCAACGGAAAAAACCGCTGCGACCCGACGCGATCCGGCGCCCTCCGCTACATCTTGGCCCAGCGAGCATTGATCTCCGCCAGTTCCTGGTGCTCCTGGCCCAATTCGAGACGGCGGCGCCGTTGCTCTTCGGTACGCAGGCCCATGGCTGCTTCCTTCTGATTTGCCCGCTCGAGCCAGCGGTCCACGGCAGCCAGTCGTTCCGCGACGGTTTCATTCGAGGCTCGGAAGCGGAGCGTGGCGCCGGTGATTTCCACCGAGCGGGGAATGAACTCACCCGTCAGATGTCCTTGCGCTTCGTAAAACAGGCGCTTCCAGTCGGCGCCGGGAGATTCGGAAAGCCCGATGTGCACCAAATAAAGATCTTCTTTCAGCTTCTGGACTGCCTGCGGCGGTGTGATCCGCCGCACTCCGTCAGCACCGGCGCTCAATTTGGACTCCTCCCGCCCGCGCGGGCTTCCGCGGAGGGCCTGCCTGCGCTAGGCAGGCCCTCCTGCCAAAGGCAGGCCTGCACGCCGCAGGCGGGTTCAGTTCGGACGCTTCGATTCGTCCACGTCCACGTACTCGGCGTCGATGACGTCTTCCTTCTTGCCGCCCGCCGCAGCGTCATTCGGGGCGCCGGAAGCGCTGGCCGGACCGGGCCCGGCGCCGGCCGCCGCAGCGCCGGCTTTGTACATGGCTTCCGCCAGGCGGTGCGAAGCGCGCGTCAGCGCTTCGGTGGCCGACTGGATGCGCTCGGCTCCGCCTTCAGCGATCGCTTTCTTTGCTTCCTCGATCGCTTGCTCGGCGGCTTTCACGTCGGACTCGGCCAGCTTTTCGCGGTTCTCGCGGATCAGCTTTTCGGTCTGATACACGAGATTATCGGCGCGATTGCGGGCCTCCACCTCTTCCAGATGCTTCTTGTCGTCCGCCGCGTGGGACTCCGCCTCGTGGCGCATCCGTTCCGCCTCGTCCTTGGAAAGCCCAGTGGACGCTGTGATGGTGATCTTCTGCTCCTTGTTCGTCGCCTTGTCCTTGGCGGTGACGTTCAGGATGCCGTTCGCGTCGATGTCGAAGGTCACCTCGATCTGCGGCACGCCGCGCGGCGCCGGGGGAATCCCCAGCAGCTTGAATTTGCCGAGCGTGCGGTTGTCGCGCGCCATCGAGCGCTCGCCCTGCAGGACGTGGATTTCCACCTCCGGCTGATTGTCCGCTGCCGTCGAGAATACCTCCGCCTTTCGGGTCGGGATCGTGGTGTTGCGCTGGATCATGGTGGTCATCACGCCGCCGAGCGTCTCCACGCCGAGCGAGAGCGGAGTCACGTCGAGCAGCAATATGTCCTTCACTTCGCCGCCCAGCACGCCGCCCTGAATCGCCGCGCCCACGGCCACCACTTCGTCGGGGTTCACGCCCTTGTGGGGTTCCTTCCCGCCGAACAGGTCCTTCACGATCTGCTGGACTCGCGGCGTGCGTGTTGCGCCGCCCACCAGCACGACCTCGTCGATTTTGTCGGGCGTGACTCCGGCATCCGACATCGCCTGCTTAACGGGCGCGATGGTGCGCTGCAGGATGTCTTCCATCAGTTGCTCGAGCTTCGCGCGCGTCAGCTTGATCAGCAGGTGCTTGGGCCCGGAGGAGTCCGCCGTTACAAACGGCAGGTTGACTTCCGTTTCCATCATCTGCGACAGCTCGATCTTCGCCTTTTCCGCCGCTTCCTTCAGCCGTTGGATGGCCATGCGGTCCTTGCTCAGGTCCACGCCCTGCTCCCGCTTGAATTCGGCGATCAAGTAGTCCATCACCTTGATGTCGATATCGTCGCCGCCCAGGTGCGTGTCGCCGTTGGTGGCCTTGACTTCGACCACGCCTTCGCCAACTTCCAGAATCGAGATGTCAAACGTCCCGCCGCCCAGGTCGAACACGGCGATGGTCTCGTCCTTCTTCTTGTCCAGACCGTAGGCGAGTGCCGCGGCCGTGGGCTCGTTAATGATGCGCACCACTTCCATGCCCGCGATCTCGCCTGCCTGCTTGGTCGCCTGGCGCTGGCTGTCGTTGAAATAGGCCGGAACGGTGATCACCGCCTTCTGCACCTTTTCGCCGAGGAAATCTTCGGCCGCACTCTTCAACTTGCCCAGAATCATTGCGGAGATCTGCTCCGGGCTGTAGGGCTTTCCGGCGATCTCTACGCGGGCGTGATTATCCTGGCCTCCGATCACCTTGTAGGGCACGCGCTTCTGCTCGTCCTGAACTTCATCCGCGCGCTTGCCCATAAAGCGCTTGATCGAATACACCGTATTCTCCGGGTTGGTAACCGCCTGCCGCTTCGCTACCTGGCCCACCAGACGCTCACCGGCCTTGGTAATCGCCACCACCGAGGGCGTGGTGCGCCCCCCTTCCTGGTTGGGGATCACCACAGGCTCGCCACCTTGCATCACGGCGACGACCGAGTTGGTGGTGCCCAGATCAATCCCGATAATCTTGCTCATGGAACCCTTCCTCCCAAATTCGTGCCCGGAACTCAGGTGTCCGGGATCACAATTGCCTGAAATCGAGGCCTATTATGCATCTTGAGTGCATCATTGTCAAGTCTGAGTTTCGCCGCCTGGATTCCTGTCTAACCCATTTACTTACAACAGATAACAGGATACTCCCGGCTCAGGCGGGCTCAGGGCGTAGCATCCTTTTGCTAGGAGGCGGGCGTCCGAAATTCTGTCCGGCATCCGAGTCAAACGGCTGGATCGCCTCGCTAACTCTCGGTGCGGTCTTACACCGTCAGCCTCGGCGAGTGCGCGACCAAGGATTCGGAGTAAGATACCACGTGGGAAAAGGACGGGTTGTGGGCGGCGAACTGGGGAGAAATCGAGATGCGATTCTGGAGCAGTCTTACGTCGGTCTTAGCGGCGATAGCGCTTGCGGCAACGGCGGTGGGTGCCGGCGCTCGGCAGACTCGGCAGCAGCCTAGACCGGCTGCGGATTCAGAGTTGGGGCCGCCGGACAAGACATTGGGGTCGCCGAGCGCGCCGATCGTCATGGAGGTATTCAGCGACTACTCCTGTCCGGTGTGCAGGTCCTTCTACATGGGAGCGATCCGGCCCCTTCTGGAAGATTATGTCGCC
>JASHRU010000208.1 GCA_030037225.1 Candidatus Acidiferrales bacterium
CACGAGGCCGGCCGCCATGCAGTTGAGGATGGGAATTACCGCGACCACGATTGGCCCGTTGGGATTACCGATCTGAGGATCCACTTCATCGATGCAGCCCACGGCCACGCTGGATTGGGTGGGCAGATTCGAAACCGTGCAATTGGAGTTTTCCACGTAGAAGGTATTGTGGAAAGGATTGAAGGCGACGGCGCCCAGTCCCGCAGGAGCGATCTCGCCTGACTGCCCGGCACCTGCGGTGCCATTATTGGTGACATAGGCTCCCGTGTTGACGTTTACGATGGCGCTATGGTGACAGGGCACGTTCACCGAGCCCGCGCCAGTACCACCCACCGCATTTCCGGCCACACCAACGCCTGTTCCGGAAACGCCCGTGGGCACATTTTCGGAGGGATCAGGACAAGGGGTAGACATGCCGCCGCCCGGGGCAGTAACAACATTGTCTACCTGAACGCCCGTGGACTCCGCTCCGGTTCCGTCGTAGTAGATTTGGCCTACGATGCAGGTCGGGTAGTTCGACCCGGTAACCTGGTAGGCGCCCGTCTCCGCATTGAAACTATAGACTCCTGGATTGTAATTCGCATTTGGGTTCACAGGCAGGCAATTGCCCCCACCCGCCGGCGTGACGGTATTGGTGCGGTTGACGATGTCGGTGACGTCGATGATAGTGAAAAAAGGAAGCCCGGGATCCCCGTCGATGACTCCGATCAGGCTGTGCCCGTTCACCACGCCGTAATCCTGTTCATCCGCGCGGTCGTCGCCGCAGGTCGGATCGCTTCCCGCGCCGCCGTTCCAGCTCGCAATGCACGGGGCCACGCCAACGGGGCCATCAAAGTCCGCCGACGAACCGGTAGGGATGTCGCCGACGACCAACGGCGGATTTTGAGTCAAGTCAAACACCACCTCTGTGGCGCTGCCGTTGCCCACGAATAGAAACTGGCCGTTCGGGGTTACCAGCAGCCCGTCGGGGCCGGAGATTGGATTTACGCCGTTGGCGCGAGCGGCGCAGCATTGCGCGCCCACAAAACCTCCGAACATGCCGTTGGCGCCAAAGCCGGGAAAGAACGTGCTGAAATTGCTGAAAAAGGGCGCATTCCTGCATCCAAATCGGGTGAGAATGTTCTGTGGCGGCGTCGCCGCTCCCCTGCCGCTCTGCGCCCCTTCGCCCGTGATGACGGACGGAATCGTGGAAACGCACGCGCTGCCATTGTTCCCCGCCTCGGCCACTTCGTTGAGGCCGCCAATCGTGTTCACGGCTTCATCGAGGACCGTGTCCGTGACCACAACGTCGAGACCGATGCGGTCCGACGTGTACACGCGGCGAAGGTTTGGATCGAACCAGCTAATGTCGAAGGAGTTGAAGGGGCCGCCCGGCTCGCCGGTAGGGTTGTGTTCCGGAACGGGGACGATGTCAATCACACCGTAGGCGCCGTTCGTCGTCGTGCCGCAGGTGGGACATCCGGGCTGGGATCCGCAACTGTTCCAGATCGACCCAACCGCCAGCAACAGAACGGCCGCAAAAAGCTTCATCAGTCTGGACTTCATGGAAGAGCCTCCTCCGGAATGAGTGCGCGAATTCTGCCCGGCACTGCTCTGCTCCGGTCTGTCTGAGTGAGTAATGACTTCCTCCGCCCTCTGATTCACAAGTCTGTTCGTGCGCATGGCGAGCTCCCGTTGACTAGAAGCGGAACTGCAGCCGCTGTTCGAACACCAGATAGGTCTGCGGCAATTCGCCGATCGTGCTCGGCTGTCTCAGGCGGTCGACATTGAGGTTGGTCTGGAATTTCACCCAGTAATTTAGGTACCAGTTGATTCCACCGGTGAGCTGGTCGGTACGCCGGTCGAAAGTGGGCACGAACTCAGGCGTCAAGGTATTATCGAAGAAGATGCCCGGTTCATTGCCTTGAAGCCCGGAATAACGGAAGGCCAGCTCAACCGCGCCCCACCCCCTCCCTCCGCCGCCGGGGGTCTCCGGGCCAAAGACGGGATGTTTGACGCGAGGCGTGCCGTTTTCAGGGCGACTTTCGCCGGTCAACAGGTATGTAGCTCCGATGCCGTAGGCCTTGTATCGGACCGTCGGAAGATTCTGGAAACCGAGTCCGCCGAATTCCAGCGTGCCAACGCCGGTGCGGTCGAATTGCGCCTGCACATATTCGCCGCGCATAGCCGCGGGACCGTGAATGAACGTGAACTCGCTCTCACCCCGCCAGACATTCCCGTTGATGGGGAACTGGGGGAAGAAGGTGTAGGCCGCGTCCGGCATCGTTGTTGGAGGAGTCTGCTCGTTCGAGAGGCCGCGCGCGTAGCTATAAGCCATCGAGCCGCCAAGGGCAAAAGCGTGGAAGAAGCTGTCCTTGTGATTGCGCCACGGGTAGAGGCGAATTCGTCCCACAGTCTCCGGAACGCTGGTGGTGTTGGATGCCGTGGCATAACCGTGTCCGTTGAAGATCCCGCCCCAATACTGGATCACACCTCCCCAGATGTCGCCGTGAATCACGGCGCCCGGGCTGCGGTAGGCGGAGGCGGCCGAGGGGTACAACAGCGACTGCAGGCCGCGGTCAGCAAAGTCGATATTGGTGACGCCCGTAACTTCCTCCTGAGCGAACGGCTCTTTGAACTGTCCGGCTTGAATTTGGAACTCGTCGTTGAACTTCACGTTCAAGTACACGTCGCGAATGATTGCGCCCGTCGCGCCCGTTCCGGAAGACGCGGCATCGGTCAGGAGGGCGAACTGAAGGTGGCTGCCGTAATTGCCCTGGAAACCGAACCGTGCGCGGCGTACGGCGAAAGTGTTTGCGGGCGCGCCATCGCCACGGTAGGAACGGTAATCCGTCTGCACGTAGCCATAGGGCTGGATCTGGAAATCCCCGTCTGCGCTGCGGATGAAGAAGTGCTCCCCGTTCCATCCGGCGGTGACGGGCGGACCGCCTGCGTTCTGGCTGGCCTTGGAGGCTTGCAGCAGGGCGTCGATGTCCGTGAGGCTGTCGGAGTCGTTGCCGCTAGTAACCTCTGGAGCGCCAGCTCCAGGGGCGGGTTCGGTGTTGGATAAGGTTGCCGAAGCCGCGACGGGCGTCACCGGCGCTTCAGCGGTCTTGGCCGACGCGACGGGAGTGGCCGCTGGCGCAGCGGGCGCTGGCGCGGCGGCGACGGGGGCCGGAGGCGCCTCGGGTTGCGCCTTGGCTGCCATCAACTTCTTAATCTCGGCCTTTAATTCCGCCACTTCCGCACGCAACTCCTCGACCTCCTCGCGCGTCGCGGCCACCGGCGCTGTCGGCGCAGTGCTCGTGGTGGCGGCAGGCTTGGCAGCGTCGGTGGAAGTCCCGGGAACTCCCGATGCGGCGGGCTGATCGGGGGAACCCTTGCCGGTGTCTGCGGCGCGAACGGTGAGCACGAGGCAGGTACAGGCGGTGACGACCAACAAAAACCTAACGATGCGCATGATTTCCCCCCAGAAGAAGCGTTTGCAAGGCATAACAGGAAAGTTGAGACGAGCAGTCAAATCCGGGGCCGTGTGCGGCAGAGGCGAGAGAGCAAGGGGCAAGTGTTCGCACGCAACGAGGCGCGCGGACAGGGCCTGCGGCGGATGATGCGGAGATCTCCACCACTACCACCCCTGGTCCGATGGTCAGACCACCGGATGCGGCGTGGATGCTCTACGTCCGCTCGGTGCGTGTCAAGAGAATTGAGACAATTTTTCGATCTACCTGTGGATTTTTTTTCGATGGGAAAACTGCGTCGCCGGATGGAAAGGTCCTTGCCACGTGGGAATGTAGTGGCAAGAAGGCTCAGGCGCTTACGCGTCCCACTTTCGAACGCCTCTGCATGGGTCACTTCATGATTACAACGTGGGGGTCAATCTTCTTGTTGCCGCCGTCGTACGTGACCTCGTACTTGTACACCGTGTAGTCGCTGGCAGGACGGACCGGGTCGGAGACCACGACCCCTTTTGTAGAATCCGCCTCAAACGTTTTTTCCTCGCCTGGTTTCCCCGCAAACGGGCTCGGCGACATATGAACGTGGAAAGGACGGTCGGGATTGTTGGGGAAAGTCCAGATTACCCGGTCTCCCGATTTGGCCCAGCAGACGTCGGGTGAGACCGCGGGCGTCGCGGCATCGAAAATCTGGATCGGATTCGTGCGGCAGGGGGGGATCGCGTCGCGGTGTTCAATACCGATCCGAAACTCGTCTACCGGATTCATCCGGTACGCTTGCAACAAAGCTAAAGCCAAAGTAATCGCCAGCAACCACGGAGCGATGCGCTGCGCCAGACCCCCTGAGCCGGACGGCATAAGCCGTTCCTCCTCCGATTCCTGCGCTGGGCGCGGGGAGCAAATCCCCTGAAGGGAAAAAGGCTATCAGAGCGGGCGGAGCACCGCAACGGCGCGAGTTGCAACTTCCAGATGCAGTGCACGTATCATAGAGAGAGAGGAACGGAGAACGCTGATGCCAGGCGGCAATGGAACACCGAACGCCATTCGCGCGGAGAACGTGTGCCGTCATTACACGATGGGCGATTCGGTGGTGAAAGCCCTGGACGGCGTTTCGCTCGAAGTGCAGGAGAGCGAGCGTGTGGCGATGGTGGGTGCCTCCGGGTCAGGCAAGTCCACACTGCTGCATCTGATGGCCGGACTCGACCGGCCAACCAGCGGCACTCTCGAAACCCGTGGACGCAATCTCGCCGTCATGTCGCCGGAAGAGCTGGCTGCGCACCGCCGCGGGACAGTGGGCATGATCTTTCAGGCTTTCCATCTGCTGCCGCGGATGACTCTCGAAGAAAACGTTGAGCTGCCGCTGCGCCTTTCGGAAGTTCCGCGGGAAGCGCGCGCGCTGCGAGTTCGAGAAGCGCTCGAGCGCGTTGGCCTGGCCGGACGTGCCGCGCACCGCCCCGGGGAACTCTCGGGCGGCGAGCAGCAGCGCGCGGCCATCGCGCGGGCACTCGTGAACCGCCCATCCATCCTGCTGGCCGACGAGCCCACCGGAAATCTCGACAGCCACAACGGCGAAGAGATCATGCGGCTGATCTACTCACTCAATGAATCGCTCCACATGACTGTCGTGCTGGTGACACACGAACAGAGGCTGGCCGCGAGCTTTGCCGAACGCATCCTGGTGCTTTCCGACGGGCGGCTGGCCGCGGAGGGACGGCCGGGTGATCCCGCGGTCGAGGCGCTGCGATGAAAGTAAACGACCTGTTGGAACTGGCCGGACGGAACCTGCGCGAATCCGGCTTTCGTAACGCGCTGACTACAGCCGGCGTTGCTGTTGGCGTGGCCTCGCTGGTGGCTATGCTGTCGCTGGGCGCCGGACTCCAGGGCCTGGTGACCGACCGCTTTGCGCGCTCCGGCCTGTTCAACACTATCGGCGTGTTCACGGCACGCGATATGCGCGGCATGGAGCGAAGCGAGCGGCGCTCCGGCGTACTGGAATCGAACACACGCCCGCTGGACGACGCAGCGCGCAAGGAAATCAACGTCTTGCCGCACGTGATCGAAGTCTACCCGGAGGTGCGGCTGCTCACCGACGTGAGCTTCGAAGGCCGAACACTGTTTACCAGCGTGAGCGGTCTTTCTCCTTCGGCCAACCAGAATGAAGCCTTCGAGAAGATGCACGGCAGGTTTTTTTCCGGGCCCGAGGCCGCGGAGGCTATCCTGCACGTGGATTTCGCGCGCGACTTGCTGGCACCGGCCAATACACCGGGCGACGCCTTCCCGCTACCCATGGGCCCCCGCGCGGGAGGGACTCCCGACGTGACCGACGCGCAGCTTGACGCGCTCTTGGGAAAGGAAATCGTTCTTCACTACGGCGAGCGCGAGCCAACGCCACCACCAACTGAGGCGCGGACACATACCGCGAGCCGCAGCGGCCGGGCGCAGAATGCCGTGGCGCGCTCGACGGGCGGGGACCCGGGCGGCGCCGATTCCGCCGACGAGACGGTCAGTTTTTCCGTGGTGCGTCGCGAGCGGCACCTCCGCATTGTCGGCATCGTTGACACCGAGCCGTACGCGGGAATCACTGCGAGTGCGGCCTCGCGCGTCTTTCTGCCCGTGGGGCTGGCGGAAAAGCTGCACCCGGCGCAGGCGTCAACGCTGCGAGACATCATGCAGGCCAAGCCTTCGGCTTCGGAAAACTATTCGGCGCTCATCGTGCGCGTGGACGACCCGGCGCACGTCCAGCCCACGCAGGATGCCCTGAAAGGCATGGGATTCCGAACCTTCTCCCTGCTCGACGCAACCAAAAGCCTGCGGCGCGTGTTCGTGATCGTCGATCTCTTCCTGGCGATTTTCGGAAGCGTGGCGCTTGTGGTGGCCTCCCTCGGAATCGTCAACACACTGGTGATGTCCGTCCTCGAGCGGCGGCGCGAGATCGGCGTGCTCAAAGCGCTTGGGGCCAGCGACACGGACGTGAAGCGTCTGTTCTTTGTCGAGGCCGGGGTGATGGGCACTGTGGGCGGCGCTTTGGGCGTACTGCTGGGCTGGCTTATCGGGCGCGCGATCAACTTCGGAACAAATATCTATCTCGCGAACCAGGATTTGCCGCACGAGACAGTCGTCCTGCTTCCGCTCTGGCTAATTGCGGGTGCCGTGGCGTTTGCCATCGCCGTCAGCCTGCTCTCGGGCATTTATCCTGCGGCGCGGGCGGCGCGCCTCGATCCCGTCCAAGTCCTGCGATACGAGTAATCGCGGCCGCTCTCAGGGAGCGGGGAGCGCGCGCGCCCGCAGTTCGGAATTGCTCACATTGACCAGCAGCCAGCGATCCCCATCGCGGTGCACGATCGCCATGCCGCGCAATTCCGGCTCCTGGCCGGGAATCCGGGAGATGTACTCGAACCAAGCCACGTCGCCGGCGAACCAAAATCGCTCGATGCGCACCTGCGGGAGCGCGTGCGAGCACTCCCCTCTGCCGCAGCTCTCGAGATATTCGATCAGGTGTTTGCGGCCGTGCACATCCTGGTCGCGCATCAGCCACACCACCTCGGGATCGACGCAATCGCCGAAGTGATTCCAATCCGCGCGATTGAACAGGTCGATGCAGCTATCGACGAAGCCGCGGGCCTCGTGTTCGCGAGTGCGTTCGGCGCGGCCGCCGGCCACTACGGCAACGCGCTTTTGCAAATCGATCGTCGCGCCGAATCGTTCGAGCAGGTCCACGCCGATCACGCCGTCGATATGGCCGCCGCACACCTTTTCCATCCATCCTAATTCAATGGCAGGAATCCTCAGGCCGCGGAGGGTCTGGTCGCCCAGCGTAAATTCCTCCACATCCACTTCCCGGGCCAGCGTCTTCGTGTCTCCGGACCAGGAGCTCACATTCACATCGGTCCGCCGGCCGCCCGCAAAGGAGCGCTGGTT
>JASHRU010000021.1 GCA_030037225.1 Candidatus Acidiferrales bacterium
TTGGTGTGGGCGGCGCCAACTACGGGCCAAAGTTCGTCTATCTGGCGCAGCAGCTTGCCGAGGCGATCGAGGGCAAGCCGAGCCTGTGGGCCCGGATTCAAGACAAGCTTTCCAGCGTGTGGGTGCTGTTCTTGCTGGCTGGTGCGGTGCTCTTTCTCGTTGTTCGGCGAGTCTGGCGACGCGTGTGACACAACGGCGGGCGGCGACAATCGAACAAGGAGCCGCGATCCTCGTCCCAGATCAGCCGGCGTCCGGATCGTGCGCGGTCTTGAGCCTGCGCTTCACTTCGGCATCGAGTGGCGCGTCCACCTTAACGGATTGATTTCAAAAGAAGAACTGGAGCCGAGGGAGAGATTTGAACTCTCGACCTGCCGATTACGAATCGGCTGCTCTACCACTGAGCTACCTCGGCCAGAATCCATTTATCGTAGCATCTCGCGCAAAAATGTGTCCAACCGTCATCGGTGAGGGTAGTGGTGTCATTTGAGGGCGTCGAGAATGTGTGCGAAGACGCTCTTAGTGTAGAATCTGGAGTCTATGAGCAATAGGTCTAACGTTCGGCCGCTGGCTGCTCATGTCTGCCTGGTCGCGCTGGTGCTGGCAGCCTTGGCGCTCGGTTCTGTTGGGTTCCCGCTTGCCTTCCTGGTTTTCACGGTCTGGTCTTTTGTTGGGATTGCTCTGGTTGTTCTGCGGCGACGCGCTGAACATAAAGATAGTTTCTTGCAAGAGGCGTTAGCGTTAGCCGCCTTTCGTCCTCGGCCTCCTCCCCGAAGGTAGTTCCTCGCGTTTCGCCGCGGGTCGCGGCCCGGATTTCCCAAAGACCTAAAACACGCGCAGGGAGAACTGCGCGGAACGCGAGCGTTTTTCACACGAGATGGCCCGGAGGGCTATATGCCGATGAGACGCAAATGGCTAAAGGCGATCTTTTTAGCGATGCTGGCGGGTTCTTGTATCTTCGGCGTGAATCCGAAGGAGATCGACGACCTTCTGCACAACATGAATGAGACGAAGGTCGAGTTCACGATTCCGGATGAAGACCCCAACGGAGGCCGTGGCCCGGACCGTTATGGGCCATTGATTGAGACCGAGGACAGATAGTCAGAAACGTCTCCATGGGAGTTCGCAGTGAGCGCCTGAACGCGGACTGCGCGGCGGTATTACCGAAGCAAGATGGAAACGGCGTTGTCGATCAAAGAAGGCCCTTGCCCGGCTAGAAAAGGCGATTTCTGGCGCCTGCGTGAAACTACCATCGCCCCGACGAATGAAATGACACCACTACCTCGGTGAGCCTGCGCACAAATGATGAGTTTTCGTGCAGCCGCGCGGCATCGAATGCAGGAAAGCCCCGCGCACCAGATCCCAAGGCTTCAGGCCCGAGAAGGAGCCGGCGGTGGGAAGCGGAGTCAGCGCGAAATCGGATAGAGCAGCCAGGCAATCAGGATGGCGCCGCCGACGAACATCACAAACGTCTTCAGGGCGTACAGGAACCTCTCGCGATTCGTCGGTCGCGAATGGAAGGCCAGCGTGGCGGAAGCGGCGGCGGCAAACAGCGTCATGGCGGCGAAATGGCTGATGCTGGGCATGGAGAACGGCTAGTCCTTCCTGCCGGTGCCGATGGCGTACGCGTCGAACGCGCACAACAGATTGAGCGCGCCGGCAGCGGCGAAAAACCGCGTGCCGTAGTCGCCGGGGGCGCGGGAGAGGTCGGGAATCACGTGCATTTGCTGCGCCACGGGATACAACACTCCCGCGCCCAGGTCGGCAAGGTATCCCAGCCATTCGAACGGGTCGGCGGCATGCGCGTCGTAGATTTTTCCGTGCAGCCAAACGCCCGCAGCGGCGAGCGAGACGATGGAAATCAAAAAGACGCCGGCGCGGGTCCAGCGCCGCAACAGTGCGTGGCCGAGGCCGGGCACGAGCCACCCGGCGAGAAACGCGGAAACCCCCAAGAGCCAAGAGCCCCGCGAAACCGAGGGTGAATTAGAGCCGGCCGGACCGCTCATTCTTGCGCGTCTTTCGATTATCGATTCTCAAATCTCGCATTCCGGATTCTAGGCCAAGAGCGGCAAGATCTCGCGCTGCTCGGCGCCGGTGGTGCCGGCGTCGCGTTCGTCCACGTACACGTTCACTTCGGTGCGGATACCGAACTCGGGATAATAGATTCCCGGCTCGATGGAAAAACAGGTGTGCGGGAGAATGCGCCGCACATCGTGGATTTCCAGGTCGTCCATATTGGCGCCGGCGCCGTGGACGTCGCGGCCAATGGAGTGTCCGGTGCGGTGCACGAAGTTCTTGGCGTAGCCGGCCTTGCGGATGACTTCGCGCGCCACGCGGTCCACCTGAAAACCGGCGATGGGCCGCCCGGCGCGAACATTTTTCTGAACGAACGCGACGGCGGCGTCGCGGGCCTCACGAACGACGGCAAAAATCTTCGCGTAGCGGTCCGGAACTGTAGCACCGAAATAGCCCATCCAGGTGATGTCGTAATAGACGGTATCGGGCCGGGCGAGTTTGGCCCACACGTCGAGCAGCATCAGTTCGCCCTCGCGGATGGGACGGCTCGAACCGGCGCGCGGCTCGTAATGCGGATCGCCGCTCGAAGGTCCGATGGAGACGTTCGGCCCGTCCTCGGCTTCGAGTCCCTTGGCTCGAAATTCGCCGACCATCCATTGCACCAGGTCGTATTCGGTGAGAGGACGGCGCTCGCGAACAAAATCGGCGGCGCGGCGGAAGGCGGCCTGGGTAATCTGGTCCACCAGGACACCGGCGGCGCGATGGGAGTCGGCCTGCGCGGGAGTCCAGGAGGCTTCGAAGCGCTGCACCAGGTCGGCGGAGCTGACGACGCGGCATTTGAGCCCGCGGACGAGCTCGACGGTGCCCGCGTCCACCATGGAGACGTAGAAGATTTCGTTCCGCGGCGAATACTGCATGGCCACTTTCTTCGCGGCACCGAGCGTTTTCTTGAGGCCGGATTCGAGCTCGTCGCGTCCTGAATACACCGTCTTTTTCCCCGGCAAATGATCGAGGGCGCGGGATTCGATGCGATGCACCAATTTGCGCGGCTCGCCGCGCGCGGGAATAAGGTAGAACCAGCGGCGGGTATTCATCCCGCCATCGCCCGGGCCGAGAATGCGTGCGGCGATGGGGTCGCGGCGGTGATGGTCGTAGAAGAGCCAGCCGTCGAGTTTTTCGGCGCGCAATTCGGTTTGAATTTCCTGGAGATTCATGGCCTGTTTCCCTCACAAAACCACGATATTCGCCGCCACGGCCCCGCCAGCAAAGCTACCAGGAACGGTTATAGGGCCCTGGTGGCCCCTGGGCAGCCTCTACCCCTTAGGACGAAAGAGTCGTCGAAATTAGACCCTGTGCGCCGGGCGCACAACCCTCTTTAACCGGACAGGTCGGAGGCGGCCGGATAGCCGGTGGTCATTTTTCGGCCAAGACTTGGACTTCGACTGCCCTCACGCCGCTCACGGCTATGCGTTTGAACCTGCCCCGTTCACCACTGACAATTCTAACAGCCGATTTTGGGACGTGTAAACGCGCGGCGAGAAGGCGGACGAGAGCGTCGTTGGCCTGACCTTCGACAGGAGGCGCAGTCAGGCGGACGACGAGGGCGCCGTCGCGTTCGCCTTCGATGGCATCGCGGCGAGAACGGGGCGTGACGCGGACGGAGAAGATGAGTTCGCCGTGTTTTTCGGTTAGGGCGAGCATATTCACCGGAAAGAACCCAGCGCCCGAGCTGCGACGAAACGTACAAGTGTAGGGGCACGACATGTCGTGCCCGAGTTGCCGACACGTCGAGTCCTTGAGTTCGGATGCGTCTTGCCCCGCCCGCAAGCAAAGCGAAAATTGGATATTTTACGCCTGGGCGAGATGGGGCACGACATGTCGTGCCCCTACGATCGGGAGCCGAAGAGCGCGGTGCCGAGACGCACTTCGGTGGCGCCTTCCTCGATCGCTACTTCGAAATCATGACTCATGCCCATGGAAAGCGCCGGGAGCGGCACGCCGAGCGAGGCGCGCAAGGTGTCGCGCAGTTCGCGCAAGCGCCGAAAAAAGGGCCGCATCTCCTCTGGGTTGCCGGCGGGCGGAGGAATGCACATCAGACCAGCGAGCTCCAGCCTCGGGAGGAGCAGCACGCCGCGAGCGAGGGCCTCGAGTTCGGAGGGCTCGACGCCGCTCTTCCTTTCCTCCGGGGCGAGTCGGATTTCGAGCAGCACACGCAGCCTGCGCTGGCCGGAGTGTGGGTCTTCGCGCAAAGCGGAATCGAGGCGGTGGGCCAGATCGAGGCTATCTACGGAATCGACGCTATCAAAGAGGCCGGCGGCACGGCGGGCTTTATTGGTTTGCAAATGGCCGACCAGATGCCAGGTGGCGTCGAGATGGGCGACTTCGCCGCGCTTCGACTCCCATTCCTGAACCCGGTTCTCGCCGAAATGACGAATGCCGGCTTCCCACGCGGCGCGAATGGCCGCGGCGGGAAACGTCTTGGAAATGGCGACGAGGGTGACGTCCGCGGCGCGGCGACCGGAGCGGGCAGCCGCGCGAGCTATGCGCTGCCGAACATCGGCGGCGCTTTGCGCCATGGCGGCGGAATCGAATCCCATCGTTCGAATGTTAGCAGAGGGAGTGTGCCTGGCGACCAAAACCCAGGCCTAGCCGGGAGGGTTCATGGCGCCCGCGACCGCGCAGCAGTCGCGGACTCGTGCTAGACTCCCCCGCCATGGCGCGCGGGATGCTGATCGTTTTCGAGGGAATTGACGGCGCCGGGAAGCACACGCAAATCACGCGTCTGGCCGCGGCGCTGGCCGCTCGCAACATCCCTGCAGAGGTCATCAGTTTTCCGGTTTACGAGACATTTTTCGGACGGCTGATCGAGCGCTATCTGCGAGGAGAATTCGGGCCGCTGGAGAAAGTGGACCCGCACTTTTCGGCCATGCTGTTTGCCGGCGACCGCCTGAAACAAAAAGGACGGATGCTGGCGGCGCTCGAAGCGGGCAAAACGGTGCTGGCGGACCGCTACGTGGCGTCGAATCTGGCGCACCAGGGCTCGCGCGTGGCTTCGGGGGAGCGCGGCGTGTTTCTCGAGTGGCTGAGGAAACTCGAATACGGGGCATACGAGCTGCCCGCGGAAGACCTGGTGCTCTATCTGCGCATCGACCCAAGCGAGGCGCAGGAGCGGATGCAAATCCGGCGCGCGAGTCCCGCAGGGGGGCGAGACAGCGCAGGCGACCTGCACGAACGCGATACGGAGCATCTGGCGGCCACGGCGGCGCTCTACGACGAACTGGCGCGCGGCGACAACTGGATTACGATTGACTGCTACGAGCCGGCCACGGGACACGCGCGGACGGCGGACGAAATTCACGCGCTGGTGATGGCGGCGGTGGACGTGCGACTGGCGCGGTTCCGAGCGGTGCAGGCGCTGGGATTGCCGGGAGCGGAGCGCAAGGGGGCGTAGCAGAGAGGAAGCCACGGTCTGCCCCAGCGGACTCAGAAAGAGCGCGCGGGAAGAATTCCAATCACGGACCGTAGCAAAGGCCAGGAGAAGCTTCGTCAGGCATGCCATTCACCGATTATCACGGAAATGAACGGATTGTGACGGCGTTGCGCGGGATGCTGGCGCGCGGTCGAGTGCCGCATGCGCTGCTGTTTGCCGGGCCGCGCGGAATGGGGAAATTTACGCTGTCGCTGATGTTCGCGAAGGCAGCGAACTGC